>CAMAYU010000050.1 GCA_945862235.1 Schlesneria paludicola DSM 18645 | reverse complement strand
TCCTCTTGCCAACGCGACACCGATGCGAAGGCTCGTTACCTTCAAGTCCATGCTTCGTACGGGGCGAAGCGAACCGGTGCTTGAGGGGTTTTCGATGTTGTTGCGCTGCGTGGTGTGCTGTCTGGCGTTGACTTGGGGGTTGGTAAATGTGGGGCGTGGGCAGACGCCGCTCCAAGAGCAGCTTGTGTCCGAGGGAGTCACCTCGTTGGCGAAGGCGGCTCGGTCGGAAGGCGATCCGCAGCGCGGGGCGATTCTGTTTCATCAGCCATTTCTCGCGTGTGCGAAATGCCACGCCGTGGGGCAGGTGGCCAGCCTGCCTGCGACTTCTTCTTCGCTCACACTCGGTCCTGATCTAGCCAAGATCGACACGAGTGCGGCAGTGACTCCGGCCGCGCTGGCGGAAGCGATTGTCCAGTCGATCTTGGCTCCCTCGAAGGTCATCAAGAAGGGGTTTGAGCCAGTGGTCGTTCAAATGGCCGACGGCAAGACCGTGACGGGGCTGTTCGTGGAAGAGAACGCGGACAAGCTCGTGCTGCGCGACGTGTCGCAAGCGTTGGGCCAAGGGGGAGGCCTGGTCACGCTCTCCAAGTCACAGATCGACGAGCAAGTGAACGGCAAGACTTCGATCATGCCAGCCGGGCAAGTGAATGCTCTGGCGTCGCGGGCGCAGTTTCTCGACCTTGTTCGCTACCTGGTCGAGATCGCCGAAGGTGGGCCTGAACGGGCGAAGCAGCTTCAGCCAGCGGCGTCGCTCATCACGTATCGGCTCCCGGAGTACGAGCAGCAGATCGACCACGCCGGGATGCTGCGCGAGCTAGATGACAAATCGTTTCAACGCGGTGAGGCGATCTACAACCGGCTCTGTATCAACTGCCACGGCACCAAGGAGCAGCCGGGATCGTTGCCGACATCACTGAAGTTCGCCGAAGGGAAGTTCAAGAATGGGGCCGAGCCGTGGAAGATGTATCAGACGCTGACTCACGGCTTCGGGCTGATGACTCCTCAGACGTGGATGGTCCCGCAGCAGAAGTACGACGTGATTCACTACGTCCGCGAAACGTACCTCAAGCCGCACAACCCGACTCAGTGGGTGAAGATCGACGAGGCGTATCTTGCCTCACTGCCGAAGGGATCAACGCGCGGACCGGCTCCGTCCAACTTCGAGCCGTGGTCGGCGATGAACTACGGCCCGTACTTGATGGCGACGTATGAGGTCGGTACGGATGGAAAGAACTTCGCACAGAAGGGGATCGCCATGCGGCTCGATCTGGGGCCGGGAGGCGTCTCACGCGGACGGCATTGGATGACGTTTGACCATGACACGCTGAGGGTCTCGGCGGCGTGGAGCCGAGCGGAAGACGAGAGGGAGAAGGGGAGCAAGGGAGACAGCGAGAAAGAGACGGCGAAATCGAAACGTCTTCCTTCATCTCCCCCTCTTCCTGTCCCCCATTCGCCCTCTCCCGCCTTCATCGACTGGCACGGCATCAACTTCGATGGGCGGCATCAGATTCATCCGCGCGTCTCCGGCGATGTCGCCTTTGCCAACCCGAGCGGTCCCGGTTGGGCGAACCCCGAGACCGGAACGTTTGACGAACTGCGTGTCCTCGGTCGCGATGACCGTCGGTACGGGCCGTTACCACGCACGTGGGGCCGGTATCGCGGGCTGTATCAGCACGGCGATCAGGCCATCATTTCTTACTCGGTCGGTCGGACTGACGTGTTCGAAATGCCGGGCGCTTTCGTCACGTCGCATCCTCAGTCTGCAATCTCGTTGAAGTCTGATCGAGCCGTTAGCCCCGACTCGCAGGCGGTCTTCACGCGGACCTTCAACGTCGGGCCGCGAGCTAATGAGATGCTGCTCAAGGTGGCGACGCATCCGTCGCGCGAGGCGGTTGTTGAAACGATCGGTATCGACGCCGATGCCAAGGCGCGTTCGCCCCTTGGTGAGGTCGCGTTGCTCGCCGTTCGACCAGCGGCCTCGAAAGGAGAGACGCGGGCGACGAGTGGCCCGTTGATTTTCTCAGGCAAGTCCCACCTCACTGTTGCCAAGGGGGACGACTTCGATCTGGCCGGTCGCGACTTCACGATCACTGCTCGCATCAAGACGAAGGCGGGCGGAACGATCTTCTGTCAGGCTCCGGTTGAAGGACCGTGGGGCCCCGATGGGAAGTCGTTCTTCGTGCGAGGCGGTCGACTGACGTTCGACATCGGCTGGGTCGGTGCCGTCACAGGGAAGACCAATGTCGCCGATGACCGCTGGCATGACGTGGCCCTGACATGGCAACGTGACTCCGCGCGAGTCCGCTTCTTCGTCGATGGCAAGCCCGATGGTGAAGGGACGCTCAAGCCGAAAGGGGACGCTGGCAAGCAGGCGATTCGCATCGGCTTCACGTCGCCAAACTTTCCCGATCCGACTTATTTCGTGGGCCAACTGGCCGACGTGCGGTTCCTGCAACGGCGAATGCAGGACGGCGAAGTTGGCAAGCCGCTTGCCGATGACGCCGACCTGATCGCTCACTGGAAGCTGGATGAAACGAAGGAGAACGTCGTTCGCGATGAGACCAAGCAGGGGCACGATGGAACCGTTCGCGGCGAATTCGGTGAGCCTCCGTTCGACGAGACGAAGACGACGATCGCAGCCGGACTCTCGCCAACACCTGCCGGTGCGAAGTGGCAGGGCGGCGCGGACGGTTCGCTGGTGCTCCGTCTTCCCGCCGGAAACGATCCGCTGAAGTTCGTCCTGTCTGTGACCGCCATTCGCGAACCGCAGGTCGATGCAGAGCAACTTGTGTCGCTGGTGACGGCTCCTCCGATCGACTTGGCGTCGCTCACGAAAGGTGGTCCGCGACGATGGCCGGAAGTCCTCACGACCGAAGTCACCCCCGGCTCGGACCACGGGCCGTTCGCAGTCGATGTGCTAACCCCTCCCGACAACAACCCGTGGTTCGCGCAGTTGCGTCTGACCGGGTTCGACTTCTTCGACGACGGCGATCGCGCGGCGGTCTGCTCGTGGGACGGAGATGTTTGGCTGGTGAGCGGGCTGCGAGGAAGGCAAGAGGGGAAGACGGTGAGAAGGGGAGATGGGGAGAAACATCAGAACCCATCATCTTCTTCAATCTCCTCGTCTCCCCCTCTCCTTGTCTCCCCTTCTCCCCCTCGCCTCACTTGGCAGCGCATCGCCAACGGCCTCTTCCAACCGCTGGGTCTGAAGATCGTCAACGGCCAGATTTACGTCACCTGTCGCGACCAGCTTGCGATCCTGCACGACTTCAATGGCGACGGCGAAACCGATTTCACCGAGTGCTTCAACAACGACCATCAAGTCACCGAGCACTTCCATGAATTCGCGATGGGACTGCAAACGGACGCTGATGGAAACTTCTACTACGCGAAGTCGGGACGACACGCTTTGGCGGCGGTGGTCCCTCATCACGGCACGCTGCTCCGCGTGAGCAAGGATGGCTCGCAGACCGACATCCTCGCGACGGGCTTCCGGGCGGCGAACGGTGTCTGCCTCAACCCCGATGGCTCGTTCGTCGTCACCGATCAGGAGGGCTTTTGGAATCCGAAGAACCGCATCAACTGGGTCACGCCCGCCAAGCCCGGTGAGAAACCGAACTTCTACGGCAACCTGTTCGGCTACACCGACGTGACCGACTCGTCTGACAGCGCGATGGTCCCGCCACTCTGTTGGATCACCAACGCCTTCGACCGCTCGCCCGCTGAACTCTTGTGGGTGACGAGCGACAAGTGGGGACCGCTCAAAGGCTCGCTGCTCAATCTGTCGTATGGCAACGGCAAGGTCTTCGTCGTGCCGCATGAAAAACTTGTGGAAAGGGAGACGGAGAGAGGGGGAGGCGGGGAGAAGGAGAGAGCGAGTTCCAGGACGATTGTGCAGGGAGGGATGTGCGAACTCCCGATCCCTCAATTCCCGACTGGCATCATGCGCGGACGGTTCTCGGCAGCAGACGGACACCTCTATGCCTGCGGCATGTTTGCGTGGGCCGGCAACCAGACTCAGTCAGGCGGTTTCTATCGCATCCGCGCGACAGGCAAACCGGCGCACGCTCCGATTGATTTGAAGGCGACGAAGCGCGGCGTCACGCTCACATTCACCGAGCCACTCGATCCCGCCACAGCGACCGACGGCGCACGCTATGTCGTCCAAACGTGGTCGCTGAAACGAACGGCCAGCTACGGCTCGAAGCACTTCGATGAGCAGACACTCAAAGTGTCGAACGTTACTCTCTCGCCCGACCGCAAGACCGTGCAGCTGGAACTCCCCAACATCCGCTCAACGTGGTGCATGTCGATCGACTACAAGCTGACCGGTGAGAAAGGCGAACCGGTCAACGGTCTGATTCACAACACGATTCACGAGCTGGGTGAATGAGGGCCGATCAGTTCCGGTTTCAGGGAAAGGCGGTTCCACTCAGTCGCATGGGCATCAGACATGAATACGGAAACATCCGGAATAAATACACCAACCACGACGGTTCGTTACATCAGGCACGACGGTTTTAATGCACCTTGAACGACAGTTTTCTTAGCTTTGTTCTCAACCACGAAAGGCAACTCATGACGACGAACGCTTCACGACGTGACTTCCTCAAAACTGCAACAACCGCTGCGGCGGCGGGGTCCGTGCTGCCGTATTGGGCCTGGTCGCCCAGCACGATGGCGCAGGAAACCAAGTCTCCTAACGAGCGGCCGCGCGTTGGGTGTATCGGCAACGGGGGGATGGGCAGCGGCGATGCCAATTCGATTAAGCGGTACGGCGACATCGTGGCCAACTGCGATGTGGACAAGGGCCACGCCGAACGGCTTCAGAAGAATATCGCCGGGGGGAAGTCGGACATCTACGAGGACTACCGCGAACTGCTCGACCGGAAGGACATTGATGTCGTGACGATCAGCACGCCCGACCATTGGCACACGCGGATCGCCTTGGCCGCGTTGCGAGCGGGGAAGGACGTTCACTGTCAGAAGCCACTCACGCTGACGATTGATGAAGGGAAGCTGCTCTGCAAAGTCGTCAAGGAAACGGGCCGCGTCTTCCAAGTTGGCACGCAGCAGCGCAGTGAGAACAACAACATGTTCCTCAAGGCGGTCGCGATCTGTCAGGAGGGGCGACTCGGCAAGATCAACAAGGTGACGTGCGCCATCGGCGGTTCCCCGCGCGGTGGCACGTTCAAGAAAGAGGCGGCTCCAGAAGGACTCAACTGGGACATGTGGCTCGGCCAGGCACCGCTCGTCGATTACATCAAGCAGCGCTGTCACAACGATTTCCGCTGGTGGTACGAGTACTCGGGCGGCAAGCTGACCGACTGGGGTGCGCATCACGTGGACATCGGTCAGTGGGGGATCGGCATGGACCAGAGCGGCCCAGAGTCGCTGGAAGTCATCGCCGTCGATCATCCCGTCCCCTACGAGAAGGGCTGGCCGATGAAAGACGACACGTTCAACGCCGCCGTCACGTTCGACGTAAAGGTGATGTTCGCGAACGGCGTCGAGATGCGTATCCGCGACGACGCGAAAGATCTCGGCTTCGACAACGGCGTCATGTTTGAAGGGGAGAAAGGTCGCATCTTCGTCAACCGAGGCAAGCTGACCGGACAGGCCGTCGATGACCTGAAGGACAACCCGATCTCGGACGACGTGCTTATCAAGCTCCGCAAAGGGAAGCGGCTCGACAACCACATGGCCAACTTCATCGAGTGCTGCCGAGACCGCTCGGTCCCCGTCAGTGATGTCTGGTCGCACCATCGCATCCTGACGACCTGCCACTTGTCCAACATCGCGATGCGTCTGAATCGCACGCTCAAATGGAACCCCGAGACCGAACAGATTATCGGCGACGACGAAGCCAACCAGTTTCAGGGCCGCGAACAGCGCAAGGGCTACGAGGTGGCATAAGCTCTGTTGTCAGTAGCGATCGCTCTCGGTCCCAAGCCCACGCTTGGGACCGAGATTTCGCCAAGCTCCTGCTTGGACATCACAAACAACCAAGCGGCAAGCCGCGTGTCGTCAGGCCGCGGGTTCTTGGACTCCCGCTGGAAACCCGCAGCCTGACGGCATGCGGCTCGCCCGATTTCAACTTGCGTTGGTCATCTCCCGCAAGATGTCCGGCTCGGCCCGCCCGAACGCCGCTTGTCGTTCGGGCGTCAGCTTGACCATGCCCCAACGCTCCTCAGGGCCAAGCGTCACGCGAACTTGGAAACGACGAGAGACGCGCCACTGTTTCGGAGTCCTCGGAGAAACAGTGGCGCTGTCGTATCAACGTCCCGAAGAACACTGCTTCTCCGAAGACTCCGAATTAGTTGCACAGCTTGATGTGCAAATCAGGTTGAACGGGACCACCCCGCCAAGTCAGAACGTACCGCTGCCAATCTGATCCACACCGTTCAGGATCGTGATGATATTACCGTGAATCACGGTGGGAACCGTCTGGCCTAAACTCGTCTTGAGCTTGAGTTTTGCTTTTGTTGATTTCTTTTCGATGAACACCGTCATCGAGCCCACCGCAACGCCTGCAATGGTCACCGATAGGACAGTTCCAACGGGCAATCTGATTTTTTCCAGCTCAATCTCCAACTCCTTTTGGGTCGCCCCGGCGTTGGCTTGGTACTTGGCTTTTCCCTTGCCGATCAGGGCTCCTGTCACAGCAGTTAAATAAAGTACCGGTGGCGTTCCGCCTCCGCCGCTGCCGCCGCTGCCGCCGCTGCCGCCGCTGCCGCCGACAATCGCGAATGTCCCCGTGGCAGCCATCTCTGTGGCGTTGAGGATATTGATGACATCCCCTGCGATCACGGTAGGTACGGTTTGGCCCGACTTAGATTTCAGTTTGAGCTTGGCCTTGGTTGTCCCTTTCTCAGTAAACACGGTCAGTGTGCCAACGCTGACTCCGGCAATCGTGGCCGTCAGCACTGTCCCCACGGGTAATCCAATCCGCTCCAATTCAATTTCGAGTTCCTTCTCAGAGCCGCCGGCATTTGACGCATACGTTGCTTTTCCTTTACCGACACGGCTACCAGCAACAGAAGCGGAAAGCAGGGTTGGGGTCGAACCCGATGCCCAGACATGCAGCGGACAAAGTGCGGCCACCACGCCTGCCACGCCAACCTTCATCAATTCACGACGGTTCATAGCTTGTTTCCCTAGAGAGATTGAGGACTTACGGAATCCCAAGTCACTCGACGACGACGTTCATCATTCGATGACCGAATCGGCATTCAGGTTGGTACATCCAGCCAGATGCGAGCAGAAGATTGGACTTGAATAGCCTAATTACCCTGCAGGACGAGAAACAATCAGCGCGAGTGGTAATTCAAACCGAGCCTGTCAGCGCGGCGCTGACGGGCTCGGTAAACCCTACGGCAAATCGGGCGTCTAAAATCCCATGTCACGCGCATACTTCACGAAGTCCGCCGTTGTTTTTAGGCCAACTTTCTCAGCAATGCGGGCACGGTACGTTGCCACCGTCTTGGGACTCAGCTCCAGCCGCTCAGCGATCACTAGGTTGCTCAACCCTTGGCCCAGCATCCGTAGCACTTCAGTTTCGCGACTACTGAGCTTTGAGCCACTGTAGTCCG
Organism: Schlesneria paludicola DSM 18645; assembly: GCA_945862235.1. Lineage (GTDB taxonomy): Bacteria > Planctomycetota > Planctomycetia > Planctomycetales > Planctomycetaceae > Schlesneria > Schlesneria paludicola_A. The sequence goes on along the minus strand of CAMAYU010000050.1, from coordinate 25,695 downwards.
TGTCACCGGAAATGCTTGGCTGCATGAGCGTTTTCCAGAGGTGGTCCGTCTGCTCGTCATTGTCCAGGTCGATAAACAACCTGCCCCGCGAAACGGACTGCAGCGCCTCCAGCAGAACCGATTCGGGACAGGATTTGACAACATATCCCAAAGCCCCCGCTGCCAGTGCCGCCCGAGCGTAGGCGGGGTCATCATGCATCGTCAGAATCAGCACTTTGGCGCTCGTTTCTCGCCGCAACACAGCAACGAAAGGAAGGCTGGCTCCGCCGGGGAGAGTAAGATCCAACACGACGAGCTCAGCCCGACTCTTCTGCGCCATTTCCAAGGCTCCGTCCACGCGATTGGCCTCGGCCACAACCACGATGTCGGATTGAGCGGCGACAAGTTGCTTCAGCCCAGCCCGCACCAGCGAATGATCGTCTATCAGCATGACGCGCATCGTGCGGTCTCCTCCTTCTGTCGCTGAGCCGGTAGCTCCACAATCAACCGAGTTCCCTGGCCTACTACGGAAACAATCGTCAGTTGCCCTCTCAGCAGCGTCGCTCTTTCTCGAATTCCAATCAATCCAAGCTGTCCGGATGTGGGGGATCGTCGAATCGACTCAATCCCCTGTCCGTTGTCGCTGACTTCCAACCGGAGATGATCACCTGCGAGACTCAGCGTGATCGCAACCTGACTTGCCTTGGAATGTTTGCAAACGTTTTGAAGTGCCTCTTGGCAGATTCGGAACATGGCCGTCTCGACTTCATCGAGGAACCGATGGCCTTCCACAGTCGTTGCCACCACCGAGACTCCCAGTTTTTCGTGATTGGCAACGTCATCTGCCAATCGTTGGATCGCGTTGGCAAGTCCGAGGTCATCCAACAAACTTGGCCGCAATCCCATGGCCATTTGTTTGGCGTCGCTCAGGGCTTGCTGGGCAATTCTCGCCAAATCCACAACTCGACGGTGTGGTTCATCGTTTCGAACCAGATCAGACAAGGATCGCAAACCTGACACCAACAGAGTCAGTGATTGCCCCAATCCATCATGTAGTTCGTGGGCGATCCTCCGACGTTCACGTTCGGTGCCGGCAATCAAATCGGAGACAAACCTCTCTCGAAGCCGCGCGGCTTCCTGCAATGGCCGAACGGTACTCCACCACATCAGTGGCGAAATGATCGACGTGAGCAGAATGGCATCAACGATGGAGTCCCACACCCTGCTGGTATTCGCAGGAAGCAGCCGAGGCAGGGTGACCATCACTGCAAATTCCGTCAAAGAGATCGTGATCAAGACCATGCCCCACACCACCCACGGGGGGGGGGAAACGGCCCGCTGCATCGTGAGTCGCCACCCCATAATGAATCTCCTTTGTTGTATCTATCCATGAATGAGGCGCTCCCTACTATGACAACAAACTCAAAAAAGCATGTAGGTGCGCCGCAGGCTTGTTGTGTAAGAAATCCCCTTACACGGCAAGGGCTTTCGGATGAGTGGCGACCGTTGTCGTTTGCACTCGTGTCAGGCCATCTCCTTGCTCAACGTGGGGTGGGATGAGTTCGTTCGAGCGCCGGCCCACCACCGGAAAACGTCGAGTAGCCACGGTGGGCGGGCGCAGTGGGCGGGCACAGTGAAGCGCCGCTGGCCCCCCCCCGACAGGTTGCACAGGCCAAGCAAGGCGATGGCCCTGAGGCTATCGCCATCAGAGTTGACGACGACGTTTCAGAATCGGAAATCGAGCATGGCGAAGCAAAACATAGTGACAGGCACGACGCCCCTTAGGGACTTTGCATTTTCAATTTCCGACACCCGCCCCCAGAACCGCGAAACCTCATAGCCTCGTGATCGTCTCGTGCAGGTTCAGGATCGTGCGGGCAATGCTTGTCCAGGCGGCGAGGTCTGGTTTGTTGAGGCCGTCGGGGAGCGGGGCTTCGCCGGTGCGGTCGAGTTGGTCGGCGTGGGCTGGATTGGCGAGGAACTCTTCGCGGTGTTTGGCGAGGAGTTTTTGGAGAATCGCCAGTTCTTCGGGCTTCGGGGCGCGGGAGACGGCGCGGCGGAAGGCCCAGGTGAGGCGGGACTCGTCGGTGTCGCCACCCTCTTTCATGATGTGGGACGCGAAGACTCGGGCCGCTTCGACGTAGCTGGGGTCGTTGAGGAGCGTCAGTGCCTGCTGCGGTGTGTTCGAGCGAGGGCGGTCGGCGGTGCATTCCTCTCGGCTCGGCGCATCGAACGCGAGCAGAGACGGATGCAGGAATGAGCGTTGCCAGAACGTGTACATGCCGCGCCGGTATTGCTGCTCGCCCTTGTCGTGTTCCCATGTGCGGCGGGGGAAGTTGAGAAACTCCCAGTAGCCGTCGGGTTGATACGGCTTGTCGCTCTCGCCACCGACGCGCGGTGACAACAGGCCGCTGATCGACAGCGCGTTGTCACGAATGAACTCGGCCTCCAAACGCATCCGATTCTGTGATGAGAGCATTCGATTGAACGGATCGGCCGCGCGGGCATCCTTTGTGAGTAAAGAATTTTGGCGGTACGTACCGCTCGTGACCATCAGCCGGATGAGGTGCCGCATGTTCCAGCCGCTCTCGCGGAACTCGACGGCCAACCAATCGAGCAACTCGGGATGAGTCGGCCATTCGCCCTGACTCCCGGCGTCTTCAAGCGACTTCGACAGACCGTTGCCGAAGAACAGCCGCCACGTCCGATTGACGAAGACCCGCGCGGGGAGCGGGTTGTCGGCGGAGACCATCCAGTTGGCGAGTTCCAACCGCGTCGCCCGTTTGTCACCCGTCTCGACCTTCCCAAAGACCGCCGGGATCGCGGGCAAGACTTCGGCACCCGATTCATCGAGCCAGTTGCCGCGTGGCAGCATCCGCACCATGCGCGGAGCCGCCGAGACCGTGATGAGGCTTGCGGGCAGCTTCTTGACGAAGGCGTCACGTGCGGCTTGAGCCACTTGCACCGCCTCGCGTTGCGGATGGAATCGGGCCGATTGATCTCGCAGATACGCGGTGAGCTGTTGCCGCTCGGCGTCGCTGCGTTGATCGCGAGCTTTGGCGAGTACTTCGCGCACCGCCACGGGAACGATATGCGACGTGGGCCGCTCGACACTCGTGCCACTCAATCGAAGCCGGCCAATGCCGTGCTGAGCGAACTGGGATTTGAATTCGAGCGTCACGACGAAGCGACTCGATGCCGCGTTGGGTTTCCCGGCATCACCTCCCCCCACCGGTTGCTGCAACGCGAAGACGGCTTCGTGCGACTGACCAATCTGCGGCAACAGCGCCCAGCCCGTGTTGTCCTTCCCGTCGATGGCGGTGCCAATGTCGTGACCACTCTGGGAATGATCGGCTAGCGCGTGAGTCACCTTCACTGCGACCGGCTTTCCGTCCGCGCCGATGCGAGCCACCTTGAACTCGGTCAACACGAAGTTGCCATTCGGCGCGAGGCCCGGGCCTTTTTCTGGCAACTCGTCATCGGCGAGGACTTCCAAACGGAGGCCATTCCATTTGGCGGAGTCTGCTTCTTTTGAGGCGGCCTCAAACGTGATGACATACGTCTCGGTCGCCGCCGACGTGCCGGTGGACTTGAGCGACCCATCATCGAGTCGCTTCAGTTGCGATTCACCGACGACGTTCGTTTCGACGGGAGTGAGTACGGACCAATCCGGCCCTTTGAGTAGCTCCTGCTCCCAGCTTTCGGTCGAAGCTAGCAGCGTGGCGACATCGCGATCCAGCACGGCGCGACGGTCGGCGGTGACTTGATCCTGACGAGCCAGTTCCCGCTCGTCATCCGCCGTCGGGACGGGCATCCCCGGCTCGCGACGACCGACGGCGACTTCCTGAACGTCGGCGAAGAACGCGGCCATCGCGTAGAAATCGCGCTGCGTGATCGGGTCGAATTTGTGATCGTGGCACTCGGCACAACCCATCGTCGCGCCGAGCCACACACTCGACACATTCCGCACGCGGTCGGCGGCGTACTTCGCGATGTACTCCTTCGCTTGTGAACCGCCCTCTTCCGTCGTTTGTAACAACCGGTTGTAGCCCGATGCGACCTTCTGCGAGACCGTCGGTGATGGCAACAAGTCACCCGCGAGTTGTTCGATGGTGAACTTGTCGAACGGCTGGTTGCCGTTGAATGCGCGGATCACATAGTCGCGGTACGGAACGATGTCGCGCGGGTTGTCGCTGTGATAGCCCGCCGTGTCGGCGAACCGCACGAGGTCCAACCAATACAGCGCCATGCGTTCGCCATGATGCGGCGATGCCAGCAGCCGCTCGACGAGCAATTCATAAGCGTCCGTGCGTTGATCCTGCACGAACTCCTGAACCTCTTCCCACGACGGCGGCAATCCGCGTAGGTCGAACGACAGTCGTCGAATGAGCGTGATGCGATCGGCTTCCCGCGACGGCTTCAGTCCCGCCGCATTCAACTTGGCGAGAACGAAGCGGTCGATGTCATTTCGCGCGAACGCGGCATCGGTCGCTGAGGGGACGGCCGCGCGAACCGGCTTGAGGTAGGACCAGTGTCCTTGCCAAGACGCTCCCTGCTCAACCCATTTCTTGAGAATCGCGATGTCACGCGGAGACAACTTCTTGCCCGAATCGACCGGCGGCATGAGCTGCTCGGGATCGGCGGAGATGATCCGCTTGATCAGTTCGCTCGCACCGACTTCCCGCGCCACAACCGGCTTCGTTTTCGAGTCCGCTCCAAACAGACCGGCTGCCGTGTCGAGTCGCATTTCGGCCTGTCGCTTGTTCGCATCCGGGCCGTGACAGGCGAAACAGTTCTCGGAAAGTATCGGCCGCACGTCGCGATTGAACTCGACAACATCTGGCAGCGCAGCCTCAGCCGCCCCGGCGACTCCAGCCGTTCCACACACGAAGCAAACGCCGACGAACAGGCTGCTCACCAACAGACCGTACTTGAACTCACGCACCATTTGAGAACTCCTTCGGCAAAATCGAAACCGCCCCAGCGTCGCACGCCATCCGGCAGCCAAATCGAGCCGGCATGATGGCCAACGCCGATGCGATTCGCCAGCCGTGCGAGGAACGTGGAGAGACAGTGTTTCCGAAACACTCCACCGCCGCTAGGCGGTCATGAACGAGTCGTTCACAAGGTCGATGTCTTTCGGAATGGTCGCCGACTAGGCTGGCAACCGTTTAGAATGGCCTCACCCGAAATCGCATTCAAACGGACTGCGTTCGAGGGATCGTTGGAACCGTTCGAGGAACGTGCATCGAGATTGCTGCAACACGTCGCTGCTGGCGTTTTTCTGGGCGAACATTGCGCAGCGGAAGGTGACGTTTCGGTCTTTGGCGAGAGTGGGGCCGGCAAAAGATCGTAGGAGGGGTAAAAGATATGGCACCGGAATAGGAAGTATCCCGATTGAAAGTGTCAGCGCCTTTTCGCCCGATTATTTTGCCTACCGTGCATTTGAATTTCACCCCTGACCACTCATTGATGACTTTGTCCCCGCAATCAACTTCAAAGTGGAGACCTGCCAATGTCGATTTCGATTTCGCGGCGCGTGTTGCTCAAGGGACTCGGTGCTTCAGTCGCGTTGCCGTGGCTGGAGTCGATGTCGGCGTTTGGTCGTGAGACGATTGCGACCGACAAGGCAAAAACTCCGCAGCGGTTCGCGTGTTTGTTCATCGGCGATGGAATCTCGCCACCACAGTGGTGGGCGAAGGGCAACGGTCGCGAAATGGAGTTGGGTTCATCGCTCGAATCGCTGATGCCGTTCAAGGAAAAGCTCAACGTCATCAACGGGCTATTCAATCGCGAGGGTGATGGCGGACATGCTCGCTGCACGGGCAACATTTTGTCCGGCGCGAATCTGCATCGCGGCAGCATCATCAAGGGGGGCGTGAGCATGGACCAGAAGTTGGCCGCTCACGTCGGCGACGACACGCTCATGCCGAGCTTGGTCCTTGGCTGCGAGCAACCGGTGAGCGGCTTTCATGAGAGCCAATATTCCATGGTTTACGCTTCGCACATTTCCTGGCGCAGCCCCGATTCGCCGATCCCGATCGAGCTGTATCCGTCGCTGGCCTTCGACAGCCTCTTCGGTAGCCAGACCGGCAAGCTGCAAGGGAGCATCCTCGACCAAGTCCTCGAGGAGGCGACTTCACTCCGTCTGAAGGTCAGCGGTTCCGATCAAGTGAAGATCGACGAGTACCTGACCTCGGTTCGAGAAACTGAGCAGCGGTTGCAGAAGCTGAATCGTAACGCTGCGAAAGAAGAGAGTGCCGCAACCGCCGCCGCGAGTCAGCGACCTCCCGTCGGCCAGCCGAAAGATTTTCGTGAGTATGCCCGCCTGATGTGCGACATCATCGCGCTGGCATTTCAGACCGACCGCTCGCGCGTGGCGACGTTGCTGTTGTCTCGCGATCTGTCAGGACAGGTCTACCCGTTCCTCAACGTGCGTGACGACCATCACAGCTATTCACACTCGAACGAAGGCCCGGAGTACCAGTCGATCGTCAAGTTTCACGTCGAGCAGTACGCCTACCTCATCGACCGCCTTGCCAAGATGCAGGAAGGGGACGCGACCGTTCTGGACAACTCGTGCCTGATGTTCGTCTCAGAACATTGGAACGCTCACAACGGCAACCAGGTCCCGCTGGTTCTTGCCGGTGGATTGGGCGGGCAGTTGAAGACCGGTCGCTCGTTGGACTACATGCAAGCCGGCAATGAGAAGCGAAAGCTGTGCAGCCTGTATCTCTCGCTGATGGACCGCATGGGACTCGAACTGCCACAGTTCGGCGACTCGAAAGATCGCTTAGCCGGGATCTAACAGCCTGCTGAACATGTTCGGTCGCGACTCCCGGCACTCATCGGTCGCGCCCCCCCCGCACTCAAGAGTGCCGGAGAGACAGAATCGCGTGATCTCTGTCCATCGCTCCCCGTGATTGACTCTGGTCGGCCTTCGCCCTGTCCTTCTGTGCTGCAATCTCACGCTGAGGCGTTCTCAAGCGTGATGATCTTGTTCCCCTGTATTCAAATTGTTGTCAGTCGCGTCAATCAGCTGAGTGAGCGGCCGAGATCGAAGATGGCAGTCGTTTCGAGGCGTTGATCGTTGGACTCGAACAGGCGGCGGATGCAGGCGTGATGAATCTTCATCTTCGTGCCGCCAACTCCGACCGCGCCGTAGCACAACAGACCGTTTCGATCCTTCGCTTTATCCATGACCTCAACGCCCGCGATGCCTGCGGGGGAGACCGCGTTCAGGTCAATTGCCAACTTCAACGTGGAGATCGCGGAAAACTGCTCGGCCGAGATGAGTTGAGCTCCCGCCGCACCCGCCGCTACGACAAGTTGCACGCCATTTGTTGCCGCAGCCATCCCTTCCGCCGAGGCCGATTCGTACGCGGTGAGCTTCGCGGTGTCGGCCGCTTTCACGAGCATCTCGCACGTCGCGCGTGAGTTCTCGATCGAACGGGAAGCCAGTCGAACCGTGGCTCCCTGACTCAGCAGAAGCTGCGCGACACGGCAACCAACCGGCCCGGTTCCCGCAAGTACGACCGCCGTTGTCTGAGTGAGGTCGAGATGCTTTGCGGCAGCCAGCACCGTTGCCGCGGCCGTCGTGTTCGAGCCGTTCGAGTCCATCATGACCGAGACGGAAAACGGGCCGAACAGTGTCTTCAGCACTTTCTTGTAAAGAGCTTCTCCCGCCGCGACGTTGCTCCCGCCGACATAGATCGCCGTGTGCATCAAGTCGGACGGCTTGCGGGTGAAGATCGCTCCGTGAACAAGTGACTCGACATTGTCAGGCGACACGCCTCCGTAGCTGAAGAGTTCGTCGGCCCCCGCATCAACGGCCACAACGCGGTCGAAGGTGCTCGGCAAGGAATCGGTGTCGAGTTGGATGAGGATGTTTTTCATGGGAGTCGCTGAAAGGCGGTTAGCGGGGAAGCAATTAGCAAGAAGGCGAAGAATCGGTTAGCGGTCTGTTGAAAAACGTAGAGTAGGCGGCTCGCCTGCTCGCATTTCGAGTTGGAAAACACAGGCGAGCCGCCTGTGCTACGACTTTTTCAACTGGCTGTTAGCGGGGAGCAGAATGCGATTGGCGTCGGGCGGAATGAAAGCAAGCCCACGGGATGTCGATCCTGTGGGCTTGTTGTTCTGACTAACGGCTATGAGCTAATCGCTTCCCAGCTTTTCATCAAACGCCCGAGAACGGGTGCTTGGCGGTGTCCTTCTTGGCGATCATTTCGTCGACACTTGGCGAGTTCTTCATCGCGTTGGCGATGGCCATCATCGTGGCTTGGTAGTTGTATTCGACGATCTTCTTGTCGTCGGCCGCTTCCCAGTGAATGAAGACGCCGCAGACGATGACCAGCTTTTCGCATTGATCCTTGGGGATCACGCCTGCTGCAACTGAATCGGCCACGGCTTTGGCGACGCCGTACTGGGCTGGACCGAACATCTGGACGGCTTGCTTTGCACCCTTGATCGTGACCTTGGTGATCATGACGGTGGCTGGCTTCACGGCGAGGTTTGGGGTCAGCACGGCCAGCAGGTTGCTGTGACCTTGCTTCTGATCGGCGAGAGCGTTGCAGAACGCGGTGCCGACGGGACCGGACTTGTCTCCGATGAGGAGGTCGATGTGAGCGATCTCATTGCCATCACCGGCGAGGGCTTCTCCAACGTAGAACGACATGCAGTGATCCTTTTCAAGTAACCATAACTTTCGACGGCCCTCGCCCTCACCATGAGGAACTGAGTCCGGTCGCGGGACCGGTTCGCACGATGACCGTTCGCCACCGCCGCCGCTCAACGGGCGAAGTGATAACAATCGGACTCTGATAATTCCAGCGGCCTCGAAACGATCATCATGTCTCCTCCCTGCTAGGGTTTGACGAGGATCGTAGGGTGGGGTGGAGTTTAATCGAGGATGTTTTCTTGAACGGAGGCGTTGGCTGTTTTAACAGCCTGTTAAAACCGTTGTCGCACAGGCGTCTCGCCCGTGTTTTCCAACTCGAAATGCAAGCAGGCGAGCCACCACCGCTACGTTTTTCAACAGGCTGCCCAGAAATCGGTTGCACATGGGCAGTGGATGAGTTTCGCGGTTCAATGGAGTGGATGTGTCCGATGCGTGGTGCGGGTCGCGGAAGGCGAACCTGCTGGAACTACTGGAGCGGCGGCAAATGAGAACTTATGGTGGACTGTGGTACGGAATGAATTGTTCATGGAATCACCGATCAACTGCCGTAATAATGCTCAGCCGTTGGTCAGAACGGATTTCCGGCCTCTCCCGCCTATTGTGGCATTCGGTTGCATGGAAACTGGATGCCTCACATCTGGACGAATCCGCTCGCAGACATGTCTCGCACGGACCAACCCCCTCTTCGCTCCGCCGGACTCCGGCTGAATCTGTTTCGTGAATTTGCGGCGACATCCGCAAGCGACCGCTTCGTGCGCGGTGAAAAGTCGATTTCATCCCCGCCGCTTGCGCCCTCATCGGGGCCCCTCGCTCACGCTTCGGGTTGGTGTTGCGGACGACGATTGCCTGCCGCTCGTGTTTGCGGCGGAACCTTGTGCCAAGTACGGATGCCGATCACTGGTCTCGTTCGAGTTGCAGGTGCCAATCCATGCGAATTCTGAAAGTCCTCGCACTGCGAGGCCCCAATATTTGGTCGCGGCACACGGTTCTGGAAGCGTGGGTCGAACTGGGACCGCTAAAGGACTCGTCGTCGGCGACGTTTCCCGGCTTCAACGACCGGCTGATGAAGTGGCTGCCGTCGATGATCGAGCATCGATGCAGTGTCGGGGAACGCGGCGGATTCTTTCAGCGGCTTCGCTGGGGAACGTATCTCGCCCACATCTTGGAACACACAACGCTCGAACTGGAAACTTTGTCGGGAACGCCGGTCGGTTATGGGCGGGCGCGGGAGACTTCTCAGGAGGGACTCTTCAAGGTTGCCATCCGGTACCAAGAGGAGACGCTCGGACGAGCATGCCTCGAAACGGCTCGTGAGTTGTTGATGGCCGCCGTGTTCGACTTGCCCTTCGATATTGAAGGAAACTTGAAGCGGCTGCGTGAGCTGGCGGATCGCGTCTGCCTTGGCCCCAGCACGATGGCGATCGTGGATGCGGCGCGAAACCGCAATATCCCGGTGCGGCGTTTGAACGCCCGCAGTCTCGTGCAGCTCGGGCAGGGAGTGAGGCAGCGTCGCATCTGGACCGCCGAGACGGACAACACGAGTGCGATCGCCGAGTCGATCGCTCAGGACAAGGATCTCACCAAGACGTTGTTGCGGTCGGCAGGCATTCCGGTTCCTGAAGGACGCGAAGTTGAAAGCCCCGAGGATGCTTGGGAGGCGGCCAAGGAACTCGAAGGCTCCGTGGTCATCAAGCCGACAGATGGCAATCACGGCCGTGGCGTCTTCATGGACTTGACCAACGAACAGCAGATCAAGACGGCTTACTTGGCCGCGATCAAGGAGGGATCGGGTGTTCTGGTCGAGCGATTCGCGCCCGGTTCTGAACATCGGCTCCTCGTGGTTGGCGGAAAACTTGTCGCGGCTGCACGTGGCGATGCGACGGAAATGATTGGCGACGGACAACACACCATCGCCGAACTCTTGGAGTCGCAGATCAACGCCGATCCGCGGCGTGGAGAGGACGAAAACTGCCTGCTGGGCAAAGTGAAAATCGATGCGCTGCTGACGGTGGAACTGGAGCGGCAGGGATACACGCCGGGGTCGGTTCCCGCCGCCGGAGTGCGCGTGACGATTCGGCGACACGACGTGCCAACGATTGATGTGACCGATAGCGTGCATCCGTCGATCGCCGAACATGCTGTCCAAGCGGCCCAAGTGATTGGGTTGGATGTCGCGGGATTGGATCTCGTCGTGGAAGACATCGGCCGCCCTCTGGAAGAGCAGCGGGGCGTGATCGTCGAGGTCAACGCCGGCCCCGGATTGTTGATGCACTTGAAGCCCAGCGCCGGAAAACCGCGTCCCGTGGGTGAGGCCATCTTGGCGACACTGTTTCCCAACCCGGAAGATAACGGCCGTGTCCCGGTCGTTTCCATCACGGGAACCAACGGTAAAACGACCTGCACGCGGATGGTCACGTCCATCCTCAAGGCCGCGGGCCATTACGTTGGGACGGCGTGCAGCGATGGCGTTACGATTGATGGTCGCGTTATCGATCAAGGGGACTGCGCCGGACCACGCAGTGCGAAGAACGTCCTGCTGAATCCGCTGGTCACGGCGGGTGTGTTTGAAGCGGCGCGTGGCGGCATTCTGCGTGAGGGACTTGGCGTCGATAAGTGCGACGTGGCGATCGTCACCAACATTGGTGATGGCGACCATCTCGGCAAGTCGTTCATTGACTCACCGGAAGACATGTTCAAGGTGAAGCGGACTCCGGTGGACGTTGTCCTGCCAACGGGAACAGCGGTTCTCAACGCGACCGATCCACTCGTAGCCAAGATGGCCGAGCTGTCGGCGGGGAGCGTGACGTTCTTCGCCCGCGATCCCGATCACCCCGTGATTCAACAGCACCGCGCGTCCGGCCAGAGAACGGTGGTCGTGCGTGATCGGCAGGTCATGCTGTGCGAGGGGACTCACGAAACGTCGTTGATCTCCATCGATGAGCTGCCGTGTACGCACGCGGGGCGAGTCGGCTTTCAGATTGAGAACATCCTCGCAGCGGCGGCGGCGGGTTGGGGATTGAAAATTGATCCGGCTCACATCGCCGTTGGTTTGCAAGCTTTTCAAGGAAACCTGTTCGACAACCCGGCGCGGTTCAACGTGTTGGAGTCAGCCGATCGAACGCTCGTCGTAACGGACGGTCGCAACCCGTCGGCCCTCGCCGCGCTGATCGAAGCGATCGACAACTTTCCGCACGAGCGACGCACGGTGGTTTACTCGGCCGAAGAGGACCGACGCGATCAAGACATCTCCAAACAGGGTGTTCTGCTCGGCCGGGCCTTTGATCGAGCGATCTTGTGTGAGATCGAGAACGGCGTCGATCGGCCGGTGGGTGACGTAACAAGAATTCTGCGGGCCGGAATCGAAGCGGCCGGTGTTGAGGGAGTGGCTCGGACTCGGAAGATCGACGAAATCCGAGACTGGACCGCCGCCGTCGATACCGCGTGGGGGGAGCTGGGACGCGGTGAGATGCTGGTGATTCAAACGTCCTCGGTGCCAAAGACCGTGAGGAAACTGCAGTCGTTGCTGGGACTGGAGCCGCCGGAGTCGGCCGTAATCTGAAAACGTAGGGTAAGCCGTCTCGCTTGCCCGTCTCACTCATCGAGAAGCCGTGAGTTGAGAGCAGAGATAAAGAAGACAGAAAACGGGCAAGCGAGACGCTTACCCTACGATGGCACGGCGATTGCGAACGAACAGAAACTTTCAGTGGGTCCACAAACGTGGGCCGTGAGAAATAAAAGGACTGCCTCGAAGGACTCCCCCTGGTGGAGGGTGCTCGCAGGACGAGGTTGGCGGCCGCAAGGTTTCCAGCCAAGAGCAGCGACAGCCGAATGGTTTGTCGGAGTCAGCTTGGGCGGTTGAGAACAGGTAACGAAGGACAAGTTCATTATGGACGTGGGCACGACGCGAGCTTTGCGTGGTCCAAACATTTGGTCGCAAGCGACGGTTCTTGAAACGACCGTCGATCTCACGCGGCATCTGCAACTCTCCGCCAACGATGTCGATGTCGTTCGCGGCCGGGCGGGGCGCATGCTTGCCGGAGTTGTTTCTCCTTTACCATCCAGCGTTCACGCAGGGGCGAGCCATTCGCCACGCCTCATCCTGTCCGAGTTGCTCGTCCGCACGGCGCTCGAACTTCAGACTCAAGCCGGTTCGCCCGTGAACCTCGGTCGCGTCGCCGAGACCAAAGAACCGGGCCAATACAAATGTGTCGTGCAGTACCGCGAAGAGCCTGTCGGACGCTTGGCTTTGGACGTGGCGACCGAGTTGGTTCGAGCCGCCATCGACGATCGCCCCTTTGATGTTGTGACCAAGCTGGCTGAGATTCGCAGCTTGGATCAACAAATTCGTCTGGGCCCCAGCACCGGCTCGATCGTCCGAGCGGCAATCGCTCGCGGCATCCCGGCGCGCCGTCTGAATGATCGCAGTCTGGTGCAACTTGGATACGGTTCGCGCCAGCATCGCATTCTCGCCGCCGAGACCGACAAAACCTCCGCCGTCGCCGAGTCGATCGTTCAGGACAAGGAACTGACGAAAAACTTGCTCGCCGCGATTGGCGTCCCGGTTCCGAAGGGGCGACCGATTACGAGCGGTGAAGACGCGTGGGAGGCCGCTCAAGAAATCGGCGTCCCGGTCGTCATCAAGCCGCAGGATGGAAATCAAGGACGCGGCGTCGCAGTGAATCTGAACACCCGCGAACAAGTCCTCGCCGCTTATGCCGCTGCAATCGAAGAGGGAAGCGAAATCATCTGTGAGAAGTTCGCCCACGGGGCGGACTATCGTCTGCTTGTGATCGGCTACAAATTGGTTGCCGCCGCTCGGCGTGAACCTCCGCTCGTGACGGGTGATGGCCGGAACTCCATCACGCAGCTAGTCGACGAGGCAAACAAAGACCCGCGCCGTGGCGAAGACCACGCGACCTCGCTCAGTAAGTTCCGCTTGGACGAGATCGCGAAGGGAGTACTTGCCGAACAAGGGCTGACGATTGATTCGGTCCCCGCTGCCGGGCAAGTCGTACTGATCCGTCGCAACGCGAACCTGAGTACCGGCGGTTCGGCGACCGATGTGACCGACCTCGTTCATCCCGAGGTGGCGGCGCGTATCGTCGAGGGCGTCCGGATGGTCGGCCTCGACATCGCGGGAGTCGATGTCGTCGCGATGGACATCAGCCGGCCACTCGAACAGCAAGGGGGCGTGATCGTCGAGATCAATGCAGCACCGGGCCTGCGAATGCACCTCGAACCCTCGTACGGCAAAGGCCGTCCGGTCGGTGAAGCGATTGTCGGCACGATGTTCAACGAAACGGACGACGGTCGCATCCCGACGGTCTCCGTCACCGGAACGAACGGCAAAACGACGACGACGCGATTGATCGCTCACTTGCTCCGCTGCACGGGGAAGCGAGTTGGTATGACCTGCACCGACGGCGTGTACATCAACGACCGCCGCATCGACACGGGAGATTGCAGCGGGCCTAAGAGTGCTCGCACCGTGTTGGCCAATCCGGTGGTTGAGGCTGCTGTGTTGGAGACCGCTCGCGGTGGGATCCTTCGCGAGGGCTTGGGCTTCGATCTCTGCAACACCGCCGTCGTTACGAACATTGCCGACGGCGATCATCTCGGCATGAACGGCATCGACACGCCCGAGCAGCTTGCTCGTGTGAAACGCGTCACGGTGGAAGCGGTCGCGCCGCACGGCTACGCGGTATTGAATGCCGAAGACCCGCTCACCGCTGCGATGGCGGATTACTGCCCCGGCAAAGTCCTCTTCTTCGCGAAGACACCCGATCATCCGGTCCTGGCGGCTCATCGAGCCAAAGGGGGCAAGGTGGTCTATGTGCAGAACAACTGCATCATGGCGGCGGAAGGTTCGTGGGACGCACGCATCGCGCTGCTCGACGCTGTGCCACTGACGTTTGGTGGACTGATCGGCTTCCAAGTTGAGAACGTCATGGCCGCCGCCGCCGCCGGTTGGACGCTCGGTATCCCCTTCGAGATGATTCGTCACGCCCTCGAAACATTCGTCAACGATCCACAAAAAGTCCCCGCTCGATTCAACGTCGTGCAGTTCCGTGGTTCGACGATCGTGATCGACTACGGACACAACTCGGCGGCGCTGGTCGCTCTCTGCGAAGCCTTCGACCGGATGCCTCACGAACGCCGCGTCATCATGTACACGGCGGCGGGCGACCGACGTGACGAGGACATCATTCAGCAAGGCGAACTGATCGCGAACGGCTTCGATGAGATGGTGATCTACGAAGATCAATGCACGCGCGGCCGAGCCGATGGCGAAGTGATTCGACTCATGCGACAGGGTCTCGAACGGGGCCAGCGGCTCCTCCCCGAGAACATTCACGAGACACGCGGCGAGATGCTGGCGATCGAACTGACGCTCCGAAAGATGCGTCAGGGTGACCTCGTCCTCATTCAAGCCGACCAAGTCGAAGAGGCGATCCAGTTCGTGCAGCAGATGCTCCCGAAGCTCGCTGCGGAACATCTGGTTCCAGCCCGTTAGGCGGCTGGCGGCAGAAAAATTCCCCGTAGCCACGCTTGCCTGAGCTGGGAGAGACTCTCCTGCGATCGATGCGTGATCCATGCGGCGACGGTGGCGATCACCGCCGTGGCCAACACCGCGCGACGGTGATCGCGCGGTGCCGACGGGCTGGCCAGCCTGTCGAACTTCCGCCCCGGCCCCGCTCAAACCCACCACGAGCGCTGCAGCAGTTCCCAGAACTCGTGGAGCCAGATGAACAGCAGGCTTTTCTGTCCGCAGTCGATTCGGGCACTCATTTCGGAACCGATCTGCCGTGCTGGCAAATCGTGTTTGGAAACGTCATAGGAGGCGAGGCAGCACGATCCCAACTTCGGAGAGGGCAGGATCCGGTCAGCCACCCGGTTGACAGTGCAATCAAACGATTGCTGCGACGACGAGAGTAATCGGAACTTCACTCTGGCTTCGGAGGCGTGTTGCCGGTGCGACAGCAAATGGCCGATTTTGCGATCGGTCACGGCCAGTTCGATTTGCCATCCGACAGACTCGTCCATGATTTCCAACAGAGATTCGCCGCGATGCACGGGACGATCGAGCAGTTTCTCGCGCGGTCGCTCCGTGCGGATGGTTCCCGAAATGGGCGCTCGAATGACGAGCTGCTGTTGTTCTCGTTCCAGCAATTCGAGTTGCCGGTGGATCGTGTCGATCTCAGCGTTGATGACCTCCAACTGAGCCTGATCGCGCGAGGACTGGCCGCGGACCTGCGAGGTTGACCGGCCGAGCAACTCGGCCCGCGTCGCGCGCCTTCAACTTCCCCTTCAGCAGTCCGGTTTGTTCGAGAATCATTTTCTCCAGATCGCGCGACTGCATGCGGGCGATGATCTGTCCTTCCTCGACATGCTCCGATTCGCCCGCCAGCAACTCGACGATCTCGCCTTCGAGTCCAGCGAAGACCTCGCGTCGTACGGTCGGCATCAGCCGGCCGTGGCATTCGACTTCAAACGGCCGTTTCACCAAGCAGGCACCGGCGATCAAACCGGCGATGACCGTGACAGACATCAACAGCGCGACGGCTCGTATCCGGCGAAGCACTTCAAAAATCAGACCAGTTGATACAGACCGGGAATCGAGACCAACCGCGAATACCTGCGGGCATTTGGCAGGGCCAGCGTCAGTTGTTTCATTACCGAATCAAGACGTTCGACGGTGCCAAGATTCAAACTTGATCGTCTGAACGGCTCGATCACCAGCGCCCACAACCGGGCGAGTTGTCGTCTGTGATGAGATTCCGTCCAGGCTTGGCAGAACGGAAAAGACAGGCTCCACCAGGATCATCTGACCGTTGGGCTCTCCCAGTAGCGTGCGAGCCGACGAACCAAATCGTCGGGCAACGGGAGGTGATCCCCGGGATAGACAAACCGCTCACCTCGCGGCAAGACGGCGGCCACGATCTGCTCCAGCAGTGAAGCCTGCCTCGATCTGGGAGGCAACCCCGGCTGTCCGCTCGCGGCCACCAGACGAAACCGCCGTCCGCGTCGTTCCAGAAAGCCGAGTCGCTCGCATCGCAGAATTGGCCGCAGTTCTTGAATGACAACCGTCGCGACTTCTTGGAGATTCAATGACTGATGAACTCGGACGGCGAACGCTTCGGTTCCAGACGCGTCGGCCGTTTCCCCGGAATGAAACTCTGGGTCCGATGTTGCGTCTGCGGATGGAATTTCATCCGCGAAGGTGACTCCCCTCGTGGCGTCATGCTCGTGGCGATGTCGCTGAAAAACGGGTGATACCCCCCGCGATGATCCGACATGCTCACCCCGGCAATTCGACCATCAATGGTTCACTGAAACACGTCAATGTCATGCATTCCGGTCGCGGCCGCACGTCACACTTCGGCGCAGATTCATCGAAACCAACGCTTCGGTCAAGCGCGGAATTGATCTAGGTAAAACGGACGGTCCGCATTAGCCTCCGCCGACATTCGCACCGAAAAACAGAGAGACTTCGCTCATGAACACTCGCCGTATGGTGACCCGCCCATGCATGCCTGGGCTTGCTGGCGCGTCTACAAGATGACCGGGCGGCGGGATCGGCGCGACCGCGACTTTCTGGCGCGGGCCTTTCAATAACGGCTCATCAATTTCACCTGGTGGATCAACCGCAAGGACGTGACCGGGAAGCATCTGTTTTCGGAAGGCTTTGTCGGCCTGGACAACATCGGCGTGTTCGATCGTTCCAAGCCGTTGCCGACGGGCGGCCACTTGGAACAGGCGGACGGAACGGCCAAGATGGCGTTCTATTGCGTGACGATGTTCGCCATCGCGCTGGAACTGGCCGAGCACGATCCGTCCTACGAGGACGTCGCCTCCAAGTTCTTCGAGCATTTCGTCCACATCGCCGATGCGATGAATTGCTTGGGTGGGACGGGCCTGTGGGACGAGGCCGACGGCTTTTACTACGACCGACTCCAGTCGAAGGGCGAGTCGCATCCGTTCCATCGTCGGCATCATTCCGCTGTTCGCGGTCGAGGTGATCGCGGACGAGGTGCTTTACAAGCTCCACGGCTTCCGCAAGCGGATGGAATGGTTCCTCAATCATCGGCGGGATCTGGCGAGACAGATTTCCTACCTAGAAGAGGAGCACGCCGATGGCAGCAAGCACTCGCACCGGTTGCTGGCGATTCCGTCGCGCGAGCAGTTGGAGCGAGTCCTGCGCTACGTGCTCGATGAGAGCGAGTTCCTGTCACCGCACGGCGTCCGGGCGCTGCCCCGATTCCACGCCGACCATCCGCACTCGTTCTGGTGCGGGAACGAAAAACATCGCGTCGAGTATGTTCCCGGTGAATCGACCTCGTGGCTGTTCGGCGGCAACTCGAACTGGCGCGGACCCGATTGGTTTCCGGTGAACTATCTCCTGATCGAAGCGCTCGAACGCTACCACCACTTCTACGGCGATTCGATCCAAATCGAAGCCCGACCGGATCGGGGCAGTGGATGACGTTGCAGTAGGTCACCCGGGAATCAAGTCGCCGCCTCGCCTCACTGTTCCTGCCGGACGCGCAAGGTCAAAGTCCGTGTCATGGCGGAATCCGGCCGTTTGCCGAGAACCCGCATTGGCGCGAATTGGTGTTGTTCCACGAGTACTCTCACGGTGACAACGGCCGGGGAGTCGGTGCCAGCCACCAAGCTGGTTGGACCGCCCTCGTGACGCGATTCTTGGGAACATCAGCCTCCAACGACGGCGACCAGCGAGTTCACCATGACGAACTGGCATCGCGGGTGGAAACACACCCTGTCGAGACGAGTGAACGAACACGTCCACTCGTCTCGACAGGGTGATTGATGGCATCAGTGCTGGAACAAAAACTCCTTCGAGTTCAGGATGGCCCAACCGACATCTTCGAGAGCCTGGCGCCGATCGGTTTGAGCAGCGATGTGGGTCTTGGACGCAGTCATCTCTTCGGCTGAAGGCGTTCGCGCGAGAGCAGCCAAGTAGAGTGAGGCGATGATTTCGTCATCGGGTTTCATTTCCTTGATCATCGTGGCGATGCGGCCGTTGTCGGCTCGCAGCTTGTTGTGGACGACGGGGCCGTTGATCATTTGCAGGGCTTGCGACAGGTTCGATTCGCTCGACCTTTCGCACTGGCAGGCCATCTCGCGCTGAGGTTGGCCGAAGACTTTCAGGAAGTAGTGATCGGTCGGGGGATCGGCCAGTTCGCAAGCCCGGGTTCCTAGCGGGAAGCCGGGGAATTGTTCGGGGACACTCGTCACGGCACAGATGCCGTCGAGGAGTTGCTCGGCCGACAACAGCCGGGTGTTGGCGTGCGAGCTGTAGATTTCATCGTCCTTGTTGAAACCGTTCTTGCGGCTGCTGAGTTGATACGTACGGCTGTTGCAGATGGTGCGGATCGCCCACTTTTGGCTGAAGCCGTTCGACACGAACTGCTTCGACAGCTCGTCGATCAGCCTCGCGTTGGACGGTGGGTTGGAGTCACGGAAGTCATCGACTGGTTCGACGATCCCGCGTCCCATCAAGTGGCCCCAAATGCGGTTCGTGACGCTCTTCGCGAAGAACGGGTTCTCGGGCGACGTGAGCCACGCGGCGAAGACGGTGCGGCGGTCCTGATCGGCAGGAACATCAACATCCCCCTTGAGCAGCAGGTGAACTTTCATCTGCTTGTTCGTGCGCGGTTGAGTCACCTCGCCACCGGCTTGCGTGAAGATCACTTCTTCGTCGGCATCGACCGAGTTCTTGCGACCGACGCGCGCGAACGCGGCGGCGATGCCGTAGTAATTGTCCTGTGTCCAGCGTTCAAACGGATGGTTGTGGCACTTCGCACATTGAATGCGCACGCCAAGGAAGAGCTGAGCGGTGGTCTCGGTCGCGTCGAGCGGATCGCGGCTGGCACGCCAGAAGTTGGCGGGCGGGTTCTCAAAAACGCTGCCGTTCGCTGTCAGCAGTTCGCGGGCGAACTGATCGAGCGGCTTGTCGGAGCGAACCGACTCATAAATCCATTCGCGGAACTTGTGGACGCCTGCCGTTTTCAGCTTCTTGCTGTTCGAGCGGAGGACATCGCCCCACTTGAGTGCCCAGAACGAAGCGAACTCGTTGCTGTCGAGCAGCCGATCCACAATGACCGCGCGGCGGTTCGGATTGGCGACATCGGTGATCAGTGCTTTCGCTTCGTCTGCGGACGGAAGGCGACCGGTCAAATCGAGCGTCACGCGGCGAAGGAACTCGTCGTCTGTGCAGACATCCGACGGAAGAATCTGAAGCTGCTTAAGCTTCTCGAAGACGGCGCTATCGACAAAGTTGGACTCGGCTGGATTGTTCCATGCGAAGCCGGGAACCTCTTCGAGAAATGTGAGATATGTCGTGGACATGCCGGTCAGATAGCGAGCGAGAATCGCGGTCTCACCCCGTCCGTTCTTCGTCACCAAGCCTTGAACGTTGACCGAACCGACCGACTCGTTGGAGGTCGTGAAGTCAGTGAGAGCCGTCACGTCGCGGATCGAACCGTCGCTGAAGTGGCCGAGGACGACGATCTGCTGGCGAGTGCCGAGTTGCTTCAAGACACGCTTAGCGGGAATGGTCTCGATGCGAACGAGATCGGGTTCGGTGGCGGCGTCGAGTCGCAGTCCTTCGCCGATCCACTGTTCGAGAACCTTGTGAGCCGGGTCCCCCTTTTTGAGCCGCTTGCCACCGCCATGTGCCACTTCCATGAGTGGCTTGCGGAGCAGCAGACTCTCGCCCGGTTCCATGATGTTGGTCCGACGCCCGAAGAATTCCGAGCGGACGGTCATGATGTCCAACTCAGGATCGTAAGCTCGCAGCGACAACCGGAAGCCACCTTTCCCCGAGGGCGAGCCGTGACAAGCTCCCATGTTGCAGCCCGCCTTGGTCAGCGCCATCTGCGTCTCGTTCTTAAAACTCACCGGAGCCGGAGCCTCGATGTTTTTGACGAGGACCGGCACCGAAGCGGTCTGCCCGGCAACGGTCGCCGTCACCACGGCCTCACCATTCCCAACGGGCAGCACGACGGAGCCTTCCACTTTCGCAACGGCCGGGTTGGACGAAGCGAATGTCGCGGCGGCCGTCAAGTCGCGGACTTCGTCTCCAGAATACTTGCCGGTGACGAGCAGTTGTTGCTGCGTCCGCTTGTTAATCAATTCAATCCGCCCTGGCTCGATCGCCAGTCCAGCAGGCTGACCGATCTCGACCGCAGACGGAGGATCAACCGCCCAGACGTTCGGCGAACTCAGGCCCAACACGGCCAGCAACATCAGTTGAGGAATGCGAACAAATTTCATAGTCGTCGTCTCCATCTTGGGACAGCGGTGGGAAGGCGTTTTCGTAGGGCGGGACGTTGGAACAGGGGGCCGTTTCAAAAGTAAGGTGGCCTGCCCCGAAGGCTCACGCCAAGTTAGCACTCGAACTGTGATCGGGCTGCCTCTTCCCGGCAACCCCTCGGGGAAATTGACGAGGATGAATCATGACCAGTCTGGCAGCGGAAGTAGATCGTGCTCTGACGGAACTCCATCCGAGGGCGCGCGGCGAGTTTGAACAAACGGTTCGGCAAGCTCTTGAAAACGCGAAGCGACGATCCGCATGGGAAGGTGTCCCCACGGATGCCAAGGGATATCCCCTCGGGTACTTCGAGGAAACCGCCGGTTGCTTCGCGAACGAACCATTTGACGAACCCGTCGAACTTCCGCTTCCTCCAGCAAAGGTTTGGTGATGCGATTCCTGATCGACACCAGCGCTTGGATTCAGTACTTCAAGGACGCCGCAAGTTCGGTTGCCGACCATTTGCGGACGACTGACATCAGCGACGTTTTGACTTGTTCTGTCGTGTGGGCAGAGCTCTTGCACGGTGCAACCAAATACGAGCGGCGTGATCGCCGCGTGGCGAGAATCTACGAAACTCTCAGCCCCTTCATGGAACATCCGTTCGACCGCGCTACCGCAAATTGTTACGCGAATGTTCGCGACCGGCTTGAACAGCGCGGAGAAGTGATTGGACCATACCACTTGCAGATTGCCGCGATTGCACTGGTCCACGACCTGGCCGTGGTCACGAACAACGTCAGCGAGTTTCGCCGCGTGGACGGTCTGCGAGTCGAGGATTGGTCGGTCGTGTGACATGGGGGTGCTCATCATTCCACGGCCAAAGTGGTGACAGGAGATGTGGCTTCGACTTTGGCGGCTCCCGCCATACCGTCGGCTTTGGCGGTGAGGTTGGCCACGTTGGCGGCGGCGGCATCGGCGGTGGCGGTGAGTTTGATGTCGATCGTGGTTTGATCGGCGGCGATTACGGCAGGGGCTGGGGCGGCGGTGACTCCGGCGGGGAGATTCATCAGCGTGACATTGATCGGGCCGGTAAAGGCCGGGTTCCGTTCGACTGTTGCCTTCACGATCAGTTCGCCTCCCTTGGCGATTTTGGCCGCGCCCGTGTCGAGCTTGAGCGTCATTGGGGCCGCGAGCTTCAGTCGCAGGGCCATTCCTTGAACGGCTGTTTTGTCACCTTGTTTTAGAGTTCCGGTCAGTCCGGCGGTGAAGTCGCCAAGTGCGGCTTGGTTGTTGCCGGTGATCGTGATCTCAGCTTCGGTCTGGCCCTTGTCGATGTTCTTCACCGCGATGGTGACTCCAGCGGGAAGGCCGTTCGCGGAGGGAGTGATGGCCACCACCACGCCCTCTTCAAACCCTGCGGCTCGAGTCGCGATGAGCTTCGCTTTGGCGGAGAGGTCTTTGCCGAAGACGATTTCGGCCGGCTCGACGCGCCACGCAAAGCCGGGAGCGGGAGCGGACGACGCGGCGACGAACTTGCTCAGGGACGAGGGAGTCCAGCGCATGTTGTTGTTGCGAGCCTTGAGGACGCCGCCGATCTCAGCGGGAATCGCGACATCGGTCTCACCGATGCGGGCCGTCCCGACAATCGTGATGCCGTGCAGCGAACCGGCTGCGAAATCGGGAGCGGCGTGAATCGTCATCACCGCGTCGTTGCGACCGGCACCGATCACGGAGCGACTGGCGGTGAGACCCACTGGTGGATTGAGGAGGCTCAGTTCGATCGGGCCTGCGTGCGGGGATCGCACCGTCGTGATAGTCGCCAGTACCGAACCGCCGACCGGGACGTTGAAGGTGTCGAGCGACGCGGCCAGTGAAAACGGAGCGGGACTCGTTTGCACGGCGATGCGGTAGGCATGTTCGCTGCCGCCGCGACGATTCAAGTCTTCGACGACCAGTGTGTAATCACCGTCAGCAGGAGCCTTGAACGCGACCGAACCTTCATTCGTTCCCGTGTCTTCAGCGGCGGCGACTTGTCCGCCGTCCTTGTTCAGAATCTTGAAGTTGAGGTCCGTCGGTGACCCCTGTTGGCGCGTGATGCCGACAAACGTCGCCGACTGATCCTTCTTCGCGGTGAATGTGAAACGGTCCACGTCGCCGGGCTGTTCGAGTCGCCCGTTCACGTCGTGCCCGAACTCGATTTTGTTCGCTTGCTCGGCCGCGTTGTTGGGTTCGACTTCCACGAACTGCGGCGTCGAGACCACGGCCACGGAACTGAAACCACTCGCGCCATTCGGCCGCTTCGAACTGACGGGGATCCATTCGGCAGCGTGATCCGCCGCGACGGCGACGGCGACTGGAACAACGCCATCAACACCGAACCCAGCCAGAGTTACATTTGCCGTCGTCCCCTTCTGCACGGCAAGCGGATAGGCGACGGTCGCCACGGGGAAGTCACCCATCCGTAACCGATACGCTCCGCCGCCGTACTTGATGTCGCGGAGTTCCACTACGTATTCACCGGCATCTTTGAACGTATGAATGATCGCCGCATCGCCGCTCAGCCCCGGCGTGTCGTCGTTGAACGCGAGTTCCCTCCCATTCGCATCGAGCAGCCGCAGCATCGGGTCGAGCGCCGAACCGATCCGCCGCGCGAGAACCTCAATCGACAGCTTCTGTCCCGCCGCCGCCGTGAACTTGAAGTACTGCCAGTTCAGCCCGGCAACCGCTCCATCAACAGCCGTCGGCACCGTGACCGTCTGAGCCGCCGCGCGCGTGACGTTGCTTCCGACCGACGCCGCCGACGGCAGGTCATCGACGATCAGAAACTTCAGCGGCGAAACGCCTTTGTCGGTGATGACTCTCAAACCATGCACGCCACACGGCGTGTTCGGCGGAACGTTCAACGTGTACGTCACCTGAGCCGGGTTCTCACCATTCTTGTCGATTCCGGCGGTCAGACTGCTCTCGCACGGAAAGCTCAGCCACAGCCCTTTGGCCGCAGCAAGATTGCCGCCGTTGATTTGCAGGTTCGTCACCGCGCCGGGAGGCAACGCACCGGGTGTCGTGGCATTGGCGGCAGGCTCTTGGCCGAGTGCCATCAAGCCGGACGACGTGAGAGCCAAGCCGATCACGGATGCAGAGAAGGTCTGGCGTGCAAACAGGGCGAGCGGTCGCAACAGGGCGAGTGACATCATGTGAATGAATTCCCGAAGGCGGATTGAGGTAGGGTGGGGCAATTGAGGCGGGGCAAGTCATCGGGCACGACTGATGGCAGCATGATAGGGAGCGTTTGAAGGGGCCGTCAATTTGGTTGAGCCATCGCGTGGGAAAGAGTCCAAAAAAATGTCACCGGCCCGCGCAACGATGAGGTCCGCGAAGTTCAAGAGCGGTTTACGAAATTGCGGCGTGTGCGTGGGATTTCGGTGTGTCGCTCGAAGACTCGTTTTCCTCCATGCTCACGCTGCGGGTTGGTGTGTGCGGCGATTCGCTCACGGCAGGCGCAGACAGTTCAAGAGCGCGGTCCGAAATACCTCGACATCGACAAACCGTTCGGTCGGAATTCGAGCCAGTCCTTTGTGAATGACGGCAGCGAGCTGGTCAGGGAGATCGGCTCGATGTTGCTGGAGCGGTTTCGGAGACTCTTGCAGGACCAACAGCAATTGTTTGGCGACCACTTTCGGAAAGTCATACGTGTGCCGCTTCGTCAGCAGGTGGTACAGCGTGGCCGCCGCCGAGTATTGATCCGCAGCGGGAGTGACATCGCGATAGTTCGTGATCTGCTCGGGAGCCATGAACGGCAGCGTGCCACCAATGTTCCCGGTCGTCGTGAGGCCGCTGAGTTTGGATGCCTGATAGGTTCGTGCCAGTCCGAAGTCCGCGAGCCAGACAACGTCCTGGGAGGAGCGTTCCTCAATCAGCAAGTTCGACGGCTTCACATCGCGATGGACGTAACCTTTGCGATGCGCAGCCGAGAGCGCCTCCAACAGTTGGCACACGATGCTGATCGCTCTCGCCACCGGCAACGGCCCCTCGCTTTGTCGGAGGAGAGCCTGTCCATCGACTCCCGGCACGAGTTCCACCACGAAGAAAAGTTGCCCGTCGGCATGGCCGAAATCGCGGAACGGCACGATGTGTGGATGAGACGGTTCTTTGACGATGTTCGCTTCCCCTACAAAGCGGGGCAGGTCATCGGGACTCGACGCAACGGCAGGCGAGACGACCTGACCCGCCACGAGTGAACCATCTGCGGTCGAACGCGTGCGATAGACGACACCCATGCCGCCACGTCCGAGCTCCTCGATGATCTCGTGGCCCGCGAACGGTTGAGGTTGTGCCGCAATCTTGGCGAGGTCATCGACAGTGAGCGAGACCGTGGGGGCCGCGGCCAAAACGGGGGAGACCCCTTGCGGTACCGGCCTCGCCACGAGTGCCTCGACATTCCCACGAGGCCGCGGCGCGACGGTCTCAATCACCGGTGAACTCGGAGCGGTCTCCGGTGCAGTCCGGAACGTGGGACGTGGAGCAGTCCAACCACGCGGAACGATCGTCTGGTCGCTCACCACCTGCGGCTCGGAGCGGGGCTTAGCAGCCTGTTGAAAAAGCGGTGTGTTTGGTGGTGAGGGATGGTCGGTCGAGTTTGAGTTTTCCGAGCCAGTTGATTGTCGCTTGGACTGGCGTTTCGTGGTTCGGCGGGATGCGGAAGGCTCAGATCGCATCCAGGAGCTTCCACCGCGCGTTTCGGAGCGTTAAACCGACCGTCCAG
>CAMAYU010000049.1 GCA_945862235.1 Schlesneria paludicola DSM 18645 | reverse complement strand
TCGTCACCTCGCGCGAAGTCCGTCGTGATCGTCTGGTGCAGTGGCGGGCCGAGTCAGCTTGAGACAGTGGACCCCAAGCCGCACGCTCCGGCTGAAATTCGGGGCGAGTTCTCGTGCATCGGCACTGCGGTTCCCGGAGTGTTTGTCGGTGAGCATCTGCCGCGACTGGCGAAGACGCTCGATCGCTGGTCGATCGTTCGCTCGTTGGCTCATAAGGAATACAACCATCTGCTGGCGACTCACGTCGCATTGACGGGACGGCCAACGCCGGTGCCGCGCGGTGGCAGCGATCTCGATCGCGTGCAGTCGCGGAGCGATTTCCCCAATTTCGCCGCCGCGCTTGATTATGTCCGGCCGAGAACGGATGGCGTGCCGTCTGGCGTGTCGCTGCCAAACTACTTCATTGAAGGGCCGCTCACATGGCCGGGCCAATACGCGGGATTCCTGGGCGTGCGGCATGACCCGTGGCAAATCAACCAAGACCCGAACAGTGACAACTTCAAAGTCGATGAACTTTCGTTGCCGGTCGGGATGACGAATGAACGCCTCTCATCGCGGCATCGGTTACTGACCGGATTGGGGGCAGATCGAGCGGAAGCTCTCGCGGGTCGAGCGGCAT
Organism: Schlesneria paludicola DSM 18645; assembly: GCA_945862235.1. Lineage (GTDB taxonomy): Bacteria > Planctomycetota > Planctomycetia > Planctomycetales > Planctomycetaceae > Schlesneria > Schlesneria paludicola_A. Next base: position 32,800 of record CAMAYU010000049.1, on the reverse strand, counting down.
CTTATGGCGAGCAACAAGAGTTGGCGTTCTCACTGCTGACATCCGCTCGCGTGACGAAGGCATTCGACATCAAGGCCGAACCGACCGAGGTCCGTGATCGCTACGGTCGCAACAAGTTCGGCCAATCGCTGCTGCTGACAAGGCGACTCGTTGAAGCTGGTGTCCCCATCGTTCAAGCCGCGATGGGAATTGTGCAGACGTGGGACACTCACGTCGACAACTGGGGAAGGCTCAAGAACACATTGTTGCCTCAACTCGATCAAGGGCTGCTCGCGCTGATGGACGACCTGACCGAATCGGGCCGCATTCGTGACACGATGGTGATCGTCATGGGTGAGTTCGGGCGCACGCCGAAGATTTCGACGTTGCCGGGTGAAAAGATTCCCGGCCGCGACCACTGGCCGAATGTTTACTCAGCGCTGTTTGCGGGAGCTGGCATTCGGGGCGGGCAGGTCATCGGTGAGTCGGACTCAATCGCCGCTTATCCACTTTCCCGCTCGTGGGACCCCGCCGATGTTTGCACCACAATTTTTGAAGCCCTTGGCGTCCCCGAGCATGTCGAACTCCTCGACCCTCTTGGCCGTCCCAACCGCCTGCTCAACGGCAACGTGATCACACCGCTCTACACCGGCGCGGCGACGTGACATTGCGGCGAGTAGCAGTTCCTCTCGCGCGATGTCGATCTGGCTTGCTTTGATTACGGGGTGAGCCTGTTCATAATCGCAATGTCCCGGCCCATTCCGACCCAAGAGACATCGCGATGACCCGTATGTTGGCCACTTTGTCACTGTTAGGACTGTTCGCCGCAAATCAGTCTCTCGCCAACGAACAGCTTCTGAACGGTCATACGTTCACTCTGCCGGAAGGGTTTGAGATCGAGGTGGCGGCGAAGTCGCCTCTGGTTGAGCGGCCGATCACGGCGGACTTTGATGAACTCGGGCGGCTCTATGTCACGGATTCATCGGGGTCGAATGCGCCGGTGAAGGAACAGTTGGCAAACCCGACGCATCGCATCGTGCGGCTGGAGGACACGGATGGCGACGGGCGATTCGACAAGAGTGTCGTCTTTGCCGACAAGATGATGTTTCCCGAGGGGACGTTGTGGCACGACGGTTCGCTGTATGTGGCCGCTCCGCCGAGCATCTGGAAGCTGACGGACACTGATGGCGACGGCGTGGCCGATCAGCGGGTCGAGTGGTTCGAGGGGAAGACGCTGACCGGTTGTGCGAACGATCTGCACGGGCCGTATCTCGGGCCGGACGGTTTCATTTACTGGTGCAAGGGGGCGTTTGCCGAGCAGACGTATGAGCAGCCTCACGGGAAGAAGCCGCTCGTCACGAAGGCGTCTCACATTTTCCGGCGTCGCGCGGAAGGGGCCGGTCCCGTTGAGAACGTGATGACGGGCGGGATGGACAACCCGGTTGATGTCGTCTTCACTCCCGGCGGCGAGCGAATCTTCACGACGACTTTTTTGCAGAACCCCGGCGGCGGGTTGCGCGACGGGCTGATTCACGCCGTTTATGGCGGCGTCTACGGCAAGGTCCACAACGTGACCGACTTTCATCCGCGCACGGGTGATTTGCTCCCGCCGCTCGCTCACATGGGAGCCGCCGCGCCGTGCGGGCTGACGCGGTACGAGTCCGAGGTCTTCGGCACCAAGTTCCGCGACAACCTCTTCGCGTGTCAGTTCAATATGTACAAGGTCTCGCGTCATGAGCTGAAGCCGAGCGGTGCGACGTTCACTTCGACCGACTCAGACTTCGTGGTCTCGAACAATCTCGACTTCCATCCGACCGACGTGTTGGAAGACGCAGACGGCAGCCTCGTCATCCTCGACACGGGCGGCTGGTACAAACTCTGTTGCCCGACTTCGCAGCTCGACAAGCCGGATGTCCTCGGCGCGATCTATCGCGTCCGTAGGATGGGCACTCCTGCCCGTCCCGCTTTGCCGAAAGCGGATGCGAAGCAGAATGCGAGTCATGGGAATGACTCGCCTACGGGGGGCGACCCGCGCGGGTTGAAGCTCGATTGGGCGAAGCTCACGCCGAACGAGTTGGCTCGGTTGCTCGACGATCCGCGTCCAGCCGTTCAGCGGCGCGCGATCCGTGATCTGGCAAAGCACGATGTCACGAACGTGATCGCCGCACTCAAGCCGCTGCTGCGCGAGTTGGAAGCGGGCGGCACATTGAGCGACGACAACGCCATCGACTTGAACGGACCGTTTCGCTCACGACGCGCCTCCGAAACGGCGCGTCGGAACGCCGTCTGGACGCTCACCCGAATCGACGCTCCCGAGGCGCGGCAACTCGTGCGCGAAGCTCTGTTTGATGGCCATCGTGATATCCGGCAGGTTGCACTTCAATCGGTCAGTCTGTGGCGAGACCACGCGGCAATGCCGCAGTTGCTCAAACTGCTGCGACTCTGCACGCGACAGAACATGCGACTGAGTGCCGAGACTCTCGGTCGGCTGGGAGACAAGTCGGCGGTACCGCACCTACTGGAGGCCGCAACGGAAAAATGCTTGAGCCTCGGAACGGCAGTCACTTTGGTACGTGAGGGGGAAGCCACAAACGACGGCGCGAAGCCCGCCACCTTCGTCGATGTCTCGCAGGCCGACCGCGTGATGGAACATGCGGTCACGTTCGCTCTCATCGAGATCGCCGATCCGCAGGGGACGGCCGTCGGACTCAGCAGCCCCGATCCGCAGGTGCGGCGAGTCGCGATGATCGCTCTCGACCAGATGCCGGGCGGCGGATTGACGCCCGAACAGGTCGTGCCGTTACTGTCGTCGGAGGACATCACGCTTCGCGAGACCGCGTTGTGGCTGACCTCGCGCCACGCCGAGTGGGGCAACGCCGTGGCCGACCATCTGCGCGGGCAGCTTGTGAAGACGAATTGGCTTCGAAAGGAATATCTCGAATTTCGCGAATTATTGGCCAAATTCGCAGCGACGCCGAGCGTGCAGGAACTTCTGGCGAGCCATATCAACGCCGCTACTGATCGGGATGGCTCGACTCGACTGCTGTCGCTCGAGGCGATGGAAGCTTCGGGATTGAAGGAGATGCCGCTCTCATGGCTCACCGCGCTGACTGAAATGCTCATGGCAGACGACGACTCGTGGAAGGGCAACGCGGTCATGGTCATTCACGCCGTTCCGCTGCCGAAAACGGAGATGGAATCGCTGGTGAAGGGGCTGCGAAAGTTCGCTTCGTCGGACAAGATCGCAAGCCAAACGCGAATCGCCGCACTGGCCGCAATCCCTGCCGGAGCAGGGCCACTCGAACCGCAACACTTCGCGCTGCTCACCGGCAATCTCGGTGAAGAGGCTTCTGTTGCGGCGCGTTCCTCTGCGGTCGAAGCGCTGCTCAAGACAAGGCTCAACTCCGAACAGCAGTCGGCGTTGGCAGAGGCCATCCCGCGCGTCGGGCCGCTGGAACTGAATCGATTGCTCGCGGTCTTTGAGTCGGCCACGGATGAAGCTGTCGGTATGAAGCTCGTCGCGGCGCTGAAGCAATCGCCCGTGTTGACCAGCCTGCGCGTGGACGCGGTGAAGCTGAGGCTCGCCAAGTTTCCGGCCAGCGTTCAACAGCAGGCCGAGGCACTCTACGCGGCGATCAACATTGAGGCGACCAAGCAGAAGGAGCGGCTGGATGAGATGGTCGCTCATGTCGGAGAAGGGGACATCCGGCGCGGGCAGCTTGTCTTCGCGAACTCGAAGGCGGCGTGCATTGCCTGCCACGCGATCGGCTACAAGGGAGGCAACATCGGCCCCGATCTGTCACGCGTCGGCAAGATCAGGTCCGAGCGTGACCTGCTCGAAGCGTTGCTCTTTCCGAGCGTCAGTTTCGTGAGAAGTTACGAGCCGGTCCTGATCGTCACCAAAGCGGGCAAGCAGGTGAACGGCCTCATCCGGCGCGAGACTCCCGACGAGATCGTCCTCGCGACGGGAGCCAAAGACGAAGCGCGAGTCGCTCGCGCCGAAATCGAAGAGATTCTTCCCGGCACCGTCTCCGTCATGCCCGCTGGACTCGATACGCAGCTCACGCGCGAGCAGCTTCTCGACCTGATCGCGTTTCTCAAGTCGCGGCAGTGAATTTGGAACACGGATCGCCACTGATCTTCGCTGATAGGAATCAGTGGCGATGAGCGAGGATCAGTGTTTCTCTTCTTCTTGTTGCCCTTCATTTCATTGGACCGAACTGGCTCTCGGCCGCCTTGCGGAAGGCTCCTTGGCTTTCGTTGCCGTTCTTGGGGAAGCCCGCATGCTGGACGAGGAAGATCGTGATCAAGCCTCGCTTCGTGTCGATGTTGTGATTGGTGGCCAAGGCTCCGCCGTGTCCGAAGGATTCTCCCTGAGTGGACCAGCCGACGCCGTAGCCGTCCTTTAGCGAGTCGGCCGTTTGTTTGCTCGTCATTGTCGCGACAGCCGCTTCGGACAGGATGCGTTTGCCGTCGAACGTCCCCTTGTTCAAGACCATCTGACAGAAGCGGCCCATGTCGTTCGCCGTGGAGAAGAGTCCGCCGCCCGGCATCGGCTGGCGAGTCCGATCGCTGAGCGGATAGCGAAGCTGGCTGATCGTCGTCTCTTCGAGACCCATCTTGTCGGCAGTCGGCTTGTACGGCTTGGCGAGTCGCGTCAGTTGTTCTTCATTGGGCCAGAAGGTGGTGTCCTTCATGCCGAGCGGAGCAAAGAGGCGTTTGTCGAGAAAGTCTTCATACTTCATGCCGCTGACGACTTCGATGATCCGACCGCCCGCGTTGATCCCCGCGTTCGAGTACGCATACTTCGTCCCCGGTTCCGAGTTGAGCGGCGTCATGGCGTAACTGCGAACTCCATCACGCAGCATGAGAAGATCGAGCGTCGGTTGTTCGAGGTCCGACTTGAAAGGCATCCCGCTCGTGTGGTTCATGCAGTCGCGTACCGTGATCTGCCGAGCAGGACGCTTCAACAGAACGGTGTCGTTGTCGCGATAGGCCGCCACCCACGTGTTGTTGAATTCGGGGAGGTACTTCGACACGGGCGCGTTCAGATCGATCTTGCCCTCATCGACGAGGATCATCAGCGCCGCGCCGGTCACGGGTTTTGATTGCGATGCGATCCAAAAGAGTGAGTCCGCCGCCATCGACCTTTTTGCAGCGATGTCGGCGAACCCGACGGTATCGACGCTCAAAATCTTGTCCTTGTCGGCCACCAACGTTACCGCACCGGCCAGTGCCTGGCTTTCGACGTAGGGTTGAAGAGCCTCGACGATCTTCGGTGATGTCGGATGGACCGACTTCTGAGCACAGGCGTCTCGCGTCGAGATCGAACCCGCGAGAGCGAGTGACAACAGCGTGAACGCACGCAGGACAAATGGACGATGTAACCAGGGTTTTCGCACGGTGAGCAACCTTGTTTTGAGAAGCAGCACGAATTCCAAACAGCGCGGCGGGATGGTAGCCAACGCCGATCCGGGAATCATCTGGTGCGATATCAAGCCGCGTCCTTGATGACAGAGTTGCAAGTATGTCATCAAGGACGCGGCGGAGAGATTGTGGCGGATGTCACGACAAGGAAGTCCGGCTGTTCAGAACAGGGCCATCGACTTTGTCAATTTCGGGTGCCACGGTCACGGAGCTTCGACGTGGCCGTGCTTGTAAGTGAAGGCTGTTTCTCATTCTCACGGCCACGTTGAAGCTCCGTGACCGTGGCACCCGATCTCCCAGATTCAAAAAGGCGATGGCCCTGCTCTTCAGAAGAACCGGACTTTTGGGCCGCTCGCCGGGCGTGGCGAAATCAGAAGCCGTCATGGGTCGTGTTGACCACGAGGCCGCGATCATCGAACTCGACCGTGATCGTGCGGTTGTTGCCGCCGCGCCAGGTCTTGATCGACTGATACGACTTACCGGGGCCGCCGAAGATCGTTTCGACCTCTTTCAGTGACATGCCCGGCTTGATGAGCGCGAAGTTTTGAAGCGTCACGTTGTCGGCGCAGCCTGCCAGTACCAGACACAGGATGCCGACGAAGAACAGACGTGTGAGTGTCATGGTGGACCCGTGTGTGAAGTGACGAGGCTAAGAAGAATGAGAAGCCTCAACTGTGGCCCGTCCTCCCGCTTGTTCGTCGTTCCAATGCCGGACGGGCAGGAGTGCCCATCCTACAACTCACACTCGCCGGTTGCTCACTTTCATTTCAACTGTTCGATCACGGCGGGGATGAGCTTCGCGAGCTTGGCTCCTCCCGCAGCGGCGTTCGCGAGAATCTTGGGGACTTCCGCCGGTTCGAGATGATCGGGGAGGCACATGTCAGTGACGACCGATAACCCGAGCACCTGCATACTGCTGTGAACGGCGACGATGACTTCGGGGACGGTGGACATGCCGACGACATCCGCGCCGAGAGCTTTCAGCATGCGGTACTCGGCCCGTGTCTCGAGGTTCGGGCCGGGGACCGCGACGAAGACTCCTTTGTGGAGGTGAATTCCCAGCGACAGCGCCGACGTACGAGCCAACGCGATGAGGCTGCTCGTGTACGGGGCACTCAAGTCGGGCCAGCGCGGGCCGAGGCTGTCATCGTTGACGCCACGCAGAGGATTGTCAGGGAGCAGGCTGATGTGGTCTTCGATCACGACGATATCGGCCAAGTCGAGCTGCGGATTGATCCCCCCCGCAGCGTTCGTCACGAGAAGTGTGTCGGCTCCGAGAGCCTTCATCACGCGGACGGGGAACGTCACCTGTTGCAGCGAGTAGCCCTCGTAGTAATGGAAGCGGCCTTCCATCGCGACAATCGGAACTCCCTTCAGCAGACCACAGACCAAGCGACCGGCATGACCCGGCGCGGTCGAGACGGGGAAGTGCGGAATGTCACCGTAAGGGATCGTCGCCTGATGCTCGATCTGTTCGGCGAGTCCACCGAGACCCGTTCCCAAGATCATCCCGACTCGAGCCTGACCGGCCCACGACCGACGGATGAACTCGACCGCTTCACGAATCTGTTGCGACAAACCTTGCACGACACGACTCCCTGAATTGAACCGAAGAAACGACGTTTATGAGCGATGGCACTCGTGTCCGGAGGATGCTGTCCCACCGCTTAAAAGACAAACGGTGGAAGTACCTTGCTGCGAGACAAAAGGTGAGGTGGACAAAAAAGACGGCCGACGGTCCCCTGAGGAAACGTCGGCCAGTATGCGAAACACGAACGAGCGATGGAGTGACTCGCGTGAGCATTGAATTCGGCCGCGAGAGCAGTCGTTGTTCAACGATCACACGAAGTTACTGGAAGGATCAGTAATCCTCGTCATCATCGTCGTCATCATCGTCGTCGTCATCCAGATCGTCGTCGTCATCATCGAAGTCGTCGTCGTCATCGAATTCGTCGAATTCGTCTTCGAGTTCTTCGTCTTCGAGTTCATCAGCCTCTTCGTCTTCAAACTCTTCGTCTTCATCGTCTTCAAACTCTTCGTCACCCGGTGGGCCATCGTCATCACTGGCCATCTGTGGTCCACCCAAAGGGAACGCGGGCAACCAGGTTGGCAACGTGGCCACTTCGTCTTCAAACAGAACTGTGCTCATCTGTGAAACCTCAAAAACTCGTACTGTGGACGGGATATTCCTGATTGAGTTTGGAGCCGAAAGCATCCTCGGCAGACGAACTCAAATCCTTCGGTTGGGATGCTGAACTCGATTCATCACACGGTGCTGAACGGCTGGTAATCTTGGGGCCGGGTCGTGTGCGGGAACTGGATAGTCGAGACGCAAAACGTTGTCAAGCGGCACCTCGCGGCGGAAATTCAAATCCGAGGGGATGATCGGCCGAACTCATTCGTGAGATGCCGGAATCATTTGAATGTGGCAGAAAAAAATCGTTCTCACAGTCCACACGCCGCACAGTCCGCACGGTTTGACAAGCGAGACGGCGCGGCCGCGATTTGCTCGCGTGGTCTGCCCGCCCGTTGGGGCGAATGACTCCGCAGGGAGTGCGCGAAACAGTTGCAGAACGACTCCCTCGCAAGTCTCCTCACGCCACACAATGCGCGGCACCGACGTTGTGAAGGCTTCACCGTGGGCGCAAATTCGGAAGGCCATTCTCGGAACAGAACTGGCCGTTGGCGCGGGATCAATCTCGTCTTGTGACAACGCGCGCGACGGCTATGATCCCGCCCCTTCCGCAGCGGAGCGATTGCGATCCGCAGGGTTTCTCCAAGTCGCCGGTGTCGGGCCAATACGGGAGCCCGTTGTGGATGCACGCCGATGCTCTTTTGACGAGAGGCGGTCTCAAGCCGAAGAGTTTCACGCACCTTTCGCATCCCCTCTTTCTCGATCACATTGGCAAGCGACAAACCACCGTGTTAGCGACGCATGGAATTCAACTCGATGGAAGCCGCTTCTGGGTGACGCACCGCCGGAAGACATATGGGCCGTTCGACTACGAATGGAGTTCCGACTTCTGTGGTGTCGTGATGCTCTATGACGGTCAGCCGTTTGGCGAGTATTGCAGCCTCGACGAACTGTATGCGGACCTCAAGCCGTTCTCACTCCCCATGTCCGTCGTGCGCGTGACGAGCATTGTCATGGGCTGTGTGCTGTTCGGCATCTTGAACGGGCTGTGTGAGGCGGAGCGGTCACGTCTGGTGGAAACGAGGCTGCATCAACACGGGTTCGAGCGGTTCTTGGTGGTGCGGTAGTCGGGGGCTTGGACAACACCCGGCAAGCGTTTGCCCCTCAAAGCCTGAAACGCAAGCGCAGAAGGGCTTCGCTTGCGTTTCAGGCTTCGGTCAGTCGCGTTCCGCCGCATGGAGGCGTCTGCTACTCTCCGCCGCGTCGCCGCTTCGGGATGTGCGACGTGGGAGGCATGGCGATCGTGGAAGGAAACGATGTGACGCGGGGCAACGCGCCGCAGGATCGAGATGCTGCTGGAACACGAGCGTCTCACGGTTTTGTTGCGGAAGCGGCCGGCTCGACGAGTGCCGGCTCGGATGCCGATGCCACCGATTTGCGTTCCGCCGAGTTCTCTCCCCCCGAGGTCGTGCTGAAACGCGATCTTCGTCTGAGCATTGGCGATGGCACGCTGTACGGCGTGATGGTCGGTGCTGGCGAGTCCTACCTCCAAGCGTTTGTTCTCGCGGTGGGATTGGGTGAGGTGTTCGCCGGACTCGTCGCGACGGTCCCCGTGTTGATCGGGAGTCTGTTGCAGTTGATCTCGCCGCGTGCCATCCGAATTCTCGGGTCTCACAAGCGTTGGGTCGTGGTCTGTTCGCTGTTGCAGGCGGCGTGCTTCTTGCCGTTGATTTCGGCCGCGTGGGTGGGCCAGATATCCGGCTTCTCGGCGATGCTCATCTCGTCGGTTTATTGGGGCGCGAGTCTCGGGACCGGTCCCGCATGGAATACGTGGCAGGGGACGATCATTCCTCGTTCGCTACGAGCCAAGTTCTTCGCGAAGCGGTCGCGGCTCTGTCAGGTGACCACGCTGGCCGGATTCCTCGCCGCCGGGTTCGCGCTCGAAGCAGGCAAGGCCGCCGGTGATCGCGTGCCGGTCTTCGCGGTCTTGTTCGGCGTCTCCTGTCTGTGCCGCATTCTGTCGTCCGCGTGCTTGGCCTTCCAAAGCGAACCGACTCCCATCCCCGCCGCCATGCGGTTTCTGACCCTGCCTGAACAGTGGCAAAAGTTCTCGCGAGGCCCCTCCGGCAGGCTGTTGCTGTTCGCGGTCTCGATGCAGGTTGGTGTCTACGTCGCCGGGCCATTCTTCGTGCCGTACATGCTGAAGGAGCTTCACTTCGCCTACACCGACTTCGCGATCCTGATCGGCATCTCGTTCGTCGCGAAGTTCGTCTGCCTGCCGTGGTGGGGCCGACTGGCCCATCGCACCGGCGCGCAACGACTGCTCTGGATCGGTGCCATCGGGATCATTCCGCTGGCGGGTGGCTGGGTCGTGAGTGCCAATTATTGGTGGCTGCTCGCATTGCAACTTTTGGCAGGAGCCGCATGGGGCGCGTATGAACTCGCGCTGGTGCTACTCTTCTTCGAGACGATTCCCGAGTCCGAACGAACCAGCTTGCTCACGCTCTACAACGTCGCCAACTCGGCGGCATTGGCCGTCGGTTCACTGATTGGAGCCGCCTTGCTGCAAACGGTCGGCATCAGCATCGCGGGCTACCTCACGGTGTTCGGCTGCTCCACGTTGTTGCGACTGTTGACGATGGTCCTCTTGCGGCGCATCCCCGTCACGAACGTGATGTCCGCCGCCGTCCCCGTCCGGCCGCTCAGTGTGAGATCATCGGGCGAGTCCCTCGACGCCCCGATCCTGCCGGGCCTTCCTGACCAAACGAGTGACGAGTGACACCAACTCGCAGTGAGAGCAAGGAATGATGCTCTCAATTTGCCGCATCCTTGCTCACGCTGCGGGTTGGTGTGGCGGGTCTTCGCGACACGCAGCCCACAGCGAGCGCCGTTCGCAGTCTCCAACACACATCGAGTCACGCTTCATTCAGCTCGGCCATCTACAAAAAAAACTCCCGCAGGAGGGAATCCTGCGGGAGCACCATGTGCTAGGGATGGAATGATGACAGTGCCGGAAACAACAGGCCCCGCTAAAGCACATGGGACGGATAACGCGAACACACCCGAGAACTCGGGAAAGAAAAATGAACCTCCATGCCCCACTGTCGCGGACTCAGTCTGAATGACTCCGCTCAGCGGGCCGATCCAACCTTAGCACTCGGCGTGCCTGACTGAAAAAGTTTTCCGTTTGCGAATTCTCTCTCGAATACTCGTCCGTTTTCTTGAGCCGCCCGTGGTCCCGCATCGCATGTATGGTTTCATTCCGGCGGAATGAGTCGGGTTGGTTGATTTTGCCGTGATGTTGTCGGTTTCGTGGCGGCCGATCTGAGTGACTTCCGGAAAGAAACGGCTTGTTTTCAGGGTGCCACGGTCACGGCTCTGCGTGGCCGTGCTTGGGGCATAGCGAAAATACGGCCACGCAGAGCCGTGACCGTGGCACCCCAAAGTTCTCGCTTCGATCGAGATGCGCCGATGTAATTTTCGGAGAGTTTCAGATTGGTTTCTGCAGACAGGCTTGGCGAGATTCGTTCTGGTGATGATTCTTTGCTCCATGGCAGACCTCATTCCCATTTCATATCAAGGACCGCTTGCATGACGCTCACACCTCTCTTCGCGCAGGCGATGACCTACGCCTCCATCGCGCATTCCGACCAGGTCCGGAAGGGGACCAATGTCCCTTACCTCTCGCATCTGCTGGCCGTGGCGGGATTGGTCCTCGAACACGGCGGTGACGAGGACGAAGCGATCGCCGCGCTACTGCATGATGCGGTGGAAGACGCTGGCGGTCAGGCTCGGCTCAACAACCTGCGACAACGATTCGGAGACCGCGTCGCCCAGATCGTGCTCGACTGCACTGACACCGATGTCACTCCCAAGCCGCCGTGGCGAGCGAGAAAGGAAACCTACATCGCTCATCTCGCGAATGCTTCGCTGTCGGCGCGGCTCGTCTCCTGCTGTGACAAGCTGCACAACGCCCGCTGCATCGTGGCCGACCTCCGGACGCACGGCGATCAAGTCTGGACCAAGTTCAATGGTGGTCGCGACGGTACGCTCTGGTACTACTCGACCATCCTTGCCGAGTACCAGCGTCTTGCCGGATGCCCACCGCTCGTCGAAGAACTCGCTCGCACGGTCGAAGCAATGCAGACGCTGGCCGCCTCGTAGGACGGGCACTTCTGCCCGTCCTGCTTTCCAAACCAAAACCGGATGGGCAGGAGTGCCCATCCTACGAATCACCGATCTCAGGGCCGAACGCATGCACCGCCTGACCTTCACGCTCGCAACCCGCAAGCCACCCTCGTCTGGCTCGGCGACACCGACCGCGCGATCATCCTCAACGAGGAAGGCGAACTGATCCTCACCCGCCTCAACCCCGAGGGCCATCACGAACAGTCCCGCACCAAAATCATCGGCCCCACCTGGGCACATCCCGCCTTCGCCGGAAGCCGCGTCTTCGCCCGCAGCGACACTGAATTGGTTTGCGTGTCGCTCGAAGTGCCTTCTGAGTAGGGTGATGTCGAGGCTTTGCGAGACGCACCATCTGAACCAAACTTAGGTATTGGTGCGTCTCGAAGATTCGACGCACCCCACGACACTACAAGTGCTTTTCAACCGGCTGCTACGTGAAGAGCAGTAAAACACTGGCAGGAACAATGGCTTTGGTCATCTTCCCGACCGGCTTGTCAGCGAAGTAGGAACCTTTGACGTTGATCACGATCCACTTGTTGCCAACATTTCGATGCTTGGTGACAAAGTTTGGTGTTTGGTGACGAAAAGTCAGCGTCTGTTGATAACAAGTCGCTGATTTGTCTGAAGGTATTAACGATTGGTGACAAAGTTTCACCGATTGGTGACAAAAAGTCGGCTCCTGTTTTCGTTGTTTCGACGATTGGTGGAAACAGTTCATCGATTGGTGAGCTTTTCGCGACGAATGTTTTGCAAACAACCGCTCAAAAAATCAAAACCATTGGCGACAATGAGCACAAATTCACAATCCAACTCAGATTGACGCCTCAACCACCGAAGCGGAGCAGGCCAGAAGCGACCATTCGATTGAAAGGATCGTCGTTGATCGGCGGGAGGCCGCGGCTGAACCAACGGGAAGCCCCGGTGATTGAGAACTGGACGCCGGGTACCACTGGCGGCGGTTTTCAGCCGCCAGTGTCTTCAAAGAACACTGGCGAGCGAAACCGCTCGCCAGTGGCACCCGACGACACCGACCGCGCGATCATCCTCAACGAGGACGGCGAACGGATCCTCGCCCGCCTCAACCTCGAGGGCCATTGCGAACAAGCCCGCACCAAAATCCTCGGCTCCACCTGGGCTCATCCCGCCTTCGCCGGAAACCGTGTCTTCGCCCGCAGCGACACTGAACTGGTGTGCGTGTCGCTCGAAGTGCCTTCTGAGTAGGGTGGTGTCGAGGCTTTGCGAGACGCACCACCTGAACCAAACTTAGGTATTGGTGCGTCTCGAAGACTCGACTCACCCTACGGAACTGCTTCAAAGTAGCCTTCATCGCTCCGCGTGAAGAAAGCCGTGCGCGAGTTCGGCCTCAATGGTCGATTCAGCCGTCCCCCGCGCTCGCAGACGTCGCATTGAGGCGTCTTGCTCGAAAACACCGTCCCCGCAACAATCGCGACCGGAGAACACACATGATTCTGACGGCGACACAAATCGAGGCGATCAAGCACGGCGAACCTGTGACCGTCGAAGCCAATGAGATTGGCACCGAGTGTGTCGTGCTGCGAGCGGACGTGTATGCGCGGGTCAAACGGCTGATCTACGACGATTCTGAGTCCGATCCTTCCGAAGCCTATCCTCTCGTCAATGACGTGATGCGGGAAGACGATGCTCACGACCCGTGGCTGGAAAGCTACCAAACTCCATGAGTACACGTGGTGACATCGTCGTCGTGAGCTTCCCGTTCTCAGATGGAAGTGGAGCCAAGATTCGTCCGTCTCTGGTCGTTCAGAACGACGTGGACAATCAGCGGCTGGACAACACCGTCGTCGCGATGATTACAGGGAACATCAGTCATGCCCACGAGAAAATGCAACTGCTGATCGACCCGTCCAATCCCGACGGTCAGCACTCCGGGTTACGCGGCCCCTCGGTCGTGAAGTGCAATGTACTCGTGACCGTGAGTCAGCGAACAATCCTCCGCACGCTTGGCCGCATTTCGGCAGCCAGCTTGCAGCAGATCAACGAGTGCCTGAAGGTGGCGCTGGACCTGCCTTGAGTGAGTCCGCTGAATCTCCGACCCAAGTTCGGCGGCAGTTCCGAGGCGAACAGATCCCCGCCCGCCTCAACCTCGAGGGCCATCGCGAACAGCCGGGTAGGGTGTGTGCAGCAACGCGCAACACACCATTCGCGCCCGACCAACATCCGCTAAATTCGTTCGGCAGCGTGGTGTGTTCCGCGTTGCTGCACACATCCTACTTAGCTCGCCCGGTTGCAACGTTTCGAGGAGCATTCATGTCGCGACGTACTCGCGTTCTTTTGATCAGCGTTGGAGTGATTGCCAGCGTGGGGATGCTGATCGCTCGGCCTTGGGGACGTGGGCAACCCCTCGATTTCTCCGACCCAGACAAATTCTTGGTTCGTACCACTGACGGGAGTGGCAAGGAACTCGTTTTGAAACGCGTGAATGACTTTGCCAGCGACTTTGAAACGGGGATCGCTCGCAAGATCGAGGGATGGCACCAAACGCTCACACTTTCGTCGGGTACAAAATCGGGAAACGCCGCCAATCGGGTTGAGACAACCACCGAACAGGTTCATTCGGGAGAGTTCTCACTGAAGACGTATACACCCAAGGATCCAAACGATCTGCAAAAAGCCACTCTGTTACGTGAGCTGTTCTTCTTTCCACCGGGAAGCGATTGCTGGTACTCGGCTTGGTACTTTATCCCCGGTCAGGCGAGCATCGAGAATCTGTTCATCTTCGATTTGGAAGCCACACAGAATCACGGCTTGGGACGTCGCCTCATGTTCACCGGCCGCAACGGCCAATACCTGATGCTCGAAGGGAAACGATCAACCGGCCCTCAGTATGCCCAAAAAGAAAACCCGGTCGCCTTTCCTCGAAACCAGTGGGTGCATGTGAAGCTTCACTTACATTTGTCTGCGAGTGGCGACGGCAAGGTCGAATTGTGGCAGGACGGCAAGTTGGTGCTAGATAAGCAGGGAGCCAATATGCCGTCCAACACTTTCTACGATCGGATTGAAGTCGGCCAGACTGCGAACACCACGCATCAGGAACAGACGGTCTACGTCGATGACGTTCGCGTCTCAGACAAACCGATTGAGTAGCGGCGGAGTGGCACGGTTTGATTCATCCAGAGATGACAGCTTCGAAGCCATGAAACGCAAACCGCCAGCCAACTCGGCGACTTGGGAAACAACCCAAGAGATTGCCCGCGCGCTGCCCGGAGCGGTGGAAGGAACGTCGTATGGCACTCCGGCGTTTCATGTCCGCAAGAAGCTGTTCGTCAGGCTCCATCAGAGCGGTGAGTCGATCGTCATCATGATCGACCTGGCCGAGCGAAAAGCTCTCATGGAGCTCGATCCGGAGACCTGCTTCATCACGGAGCATTATCTCAACTACCCGGCGATGCTCGTGCGGCTCGCGACCGTGCGGCCCCAGGCGCTGCGCGAACTGATCGCAGACTCGTGGCGATCCCGTGCCCCCGCGAGCCTTGTAGCGGAGTACGACGACAAGTGCTAAACGTGGGAACGTCTTATTCCCTGTGGTGCCTTGGTTTGATTCATGTAGCCTTCATCGCTCCGCGTGAAGTTAGCCGAGTGAGTATGGACATCTGTTTCAACAATAGCCGCCGAACTCGTGCCCGGCATTCTTCACGCGGAGCGGTGAAGGCTACTTGGGCGGAGTCCAATGCCCGTGCCGGAACGGAAACCCGATGGTTTCGGAAGTCCACCGACGATCCCGGCTTTACCGACCCGACAGACAAGACTAGCCTGATGTGTGGGGACTCTTGCTAACAATCCAGCAAGCCGGGCGGCGTCAGCCTCTGGACATTTCGGACGCACAAGAATCCGGGGGCTGACGCCGCCCGGCTCACCAAGTCAGTCTGATGAGGCTCCTGCATGCTCCCGACACACAGCCATTCGCATCTCGGTCGGCATGCGTTTGAGAACTTTCACGGGCATGAGCGTGAAGGGGTGGCGGTCGTTGGGCGGCGGAGCATGCTCAAGGCGGGATTGGCCGGGATGGCGGGGCTGTCTCTGCCGGGATTGCTGGCCGCGAAAGAGACGGCCGGCGGGGCAGGGGGGGCGGTGCCTCGGCAGAAGAGTGTGATCCTGATCTGGATGACGGGGGGGCCGAGTCAGATCGACACGTGGGACGTGAAGCCGAACGCGCCGATCGAAGTGCGCGGGCCGTTCGATGTGATTTCGACGGCGATCCCCGGCGTGCAGTTCTGTGAGTTCCTGCCGAAGCAGGCGGCGATGATGGACCGGATGACCGTCATCCGATCGGTCGATTGCCGGTTCTCGAATCACGAACCGAACATGGTCATGCAGACGGCGAACCTCGCCGCAGAACCGCGCACCAATAAAGAGGCCGAAAAGTTTCCGGCCCTCGCGTCGATCATCGCGAAGCAACGGGCTGGGCAATCTCGCGAGCTGCCGCCGTACGTCGTGCTCAACATGAAGTCGCGGTCGCACGTCGCGTGGGGCGGCTATCTCGGACACAGCTACGATCCGTTCCTTGGCAACGACGTGAGCAAGCTGTTTCAGTTGCCGAGCGGCCTTTCGACCGAACGGCTCGAATCGCGACGGCTCCTCACAACGGACCTCGACCGCCTGCGACGCGATCTCGATCTGAATGGGTCAATGGACTCGACCGACCGCTTCACGCGGCAGGCGATTGATCTCGTGACGGGGCCTCACGCGCGGCGGGCCTTCGACATTTCGCAAGAGCCGGACTCGGTGAAGGCCCGCTATGGCGATCACGAATGGGCGAAGCAGGCGCTGCTCGCGCGGCGGCTGGTCGAGGCGGGAGTCAGCTTCGTCACGATCGACCTCAGCCATCACGGAGCCTCGGGAACATGGGACACTCACGGCGACAACATCCCGCCCTACGGCGGCATCTGGAACGGACTGCGACCGCTGCTCCCGGTCTTCGATCACCTGCTCACGACGCTGGTGAGTGACCTCGGCGAGCGAGGGTTGCTCGACGACGTGCTGGTCCTCGCGATGGGCGAGTTCGGCCGCACGCCGCAGATCGGAACTCAGGGGAGCACTGACGGCCGCAATCACTGGCCGATCGTGATGTCGATGACGGTCGCCGGCGGCGGACTGCGACACGGCCAGGTGATCGGCTCAACCGAACGAGACGGCGGCCAGATCCAGGAGCGACCCGTCACACCGGGCGACCTCGCCGCGACGATCTTCCGCCACATGGATGTCCCGCGCGACGTGACCTATCTCGACAACCGAGGCCGCCCGCGCTTCGTCATCGAAGCCGGACAACCGATGGCCGAGTTGTGCGGGTGATCGCGCGGCTCATCAAAGTCGCCTTCATCACTCCGCGTGAAGAAAGCCGTGCGCGAGTTGGCCACCGATCACACCAACGATGCCGCATTCGCCACCGGCTCACTTCACGCGGAGCGATGAAGGCGACTTTAGCCCAGCAGCCACGCCGACGGGTTGGCGATGGCGTTGACCACGTCTTGCAGGAAGCGGGCGGCGGGAGCTCCATCGACGATGCGATGATCGAACGTGAGGCTCAACGTCAGTTGATGTCGAGCGGCGATCTGGCCATCGTCGAGCACGACCGGTTCGCGGCGAATCGCCCCCAGTCCGAGAATGGCCGCCTCGGGAAGGTTGATGACCGGCGTGAAGGCGTCGATGCCGAACGCGCCCAGATTCGTGATCGTGAAGACGCCACCCTGCATCTCGGTGGCGACGAGCTTCCCAGCGCGAGCCTGATCGGCGAGTCGTCGTGACTGACCGGCCAATTCGCTGAGTGATAGTCCGCCCACGTTACGAATGACCGGCACAAGCAAGCCCTCCTCCGTATCGACCGCCAGGCCGAGATGCAGTTCATCGTCGGCAGGCAGAACGATCGCGTCCTCGTCCCAACGACTGGCAAGCCGCGGATGCCGCTTGAGAACCTCGGCCACGAGCTTGGTGATGATGTCCTGATAGCTGGGAATCGGAGTCGAACCGCCGACCGATTTCAACGGCTCGCGCCGCTTGAATTGCTCGCGCAGGTTGACGAGGTTTGTTGCATCCGCTTTCGTGGTTAGCGTGACGGGAACCGTCTGTTGACGGCTGGCGACCATGCGCTGCGCGATGACCCGACGACGACTCGTCAGCGGCAATCGTTGTCCGGCGCGAGCCGCCGAGGTCGATGAGTGGCCCGAAGCGGCGGCGGCCCGCACGTCACGTTCGCGAATGCGGCCATTGGCACCAGTTCCCGTGAGCGTGCTCCAATTCAAGCCGAGTTCCGCGGCGACTCGCCTCGCGCGCGGTGATGCAACTGCTGACCGGCCGTGGGTGGGACGGGGGTTCGCAATCGGCAGGGCGGTGACCGGTTCCTGCTGCTGCGGAGATGTCCGCGTTCGATGAACATCCGCTGCCATGACGCGGCCTCCGGGGCCGGTTCCAGCCACGTCGTTGATCGCGATGCCCGCCTCCCTTGCCTGCCGCCGAACGGATGGAGCCGCCGCCGGCGGCAAAGCGGATTCCAGCGCCGGTGGACTGTTTGTCATTGGACTCGGGACGGTCCACAGAGTCTCTTCCCCCGCCGCGACGAGATACCCGACGACGGCTCCGACCTTGAGCAGACTGCCGGGCTTTGGTCCCGTGGGCGGGATTCTCAGGATTCCTTCATCGACCGCCTCGATGTCCTGCGAGGCCTTTTCGCCCTCCAGTTCGAACACGGCATCGCCGCGTCGCACGAGGTCGCCGTCCTTCTTCAACCAGCCGACGAACGTCCCCTCTTCCATCGACCAACCGAGACGCGGGATCACGATTTCGTGGGACATGATTACTCCTTCACCAGCGAACGAATCGCGTCCGCGATCATTGCGGCTGTCGGCACGACGGCGGCTTCGAGCGGCGGACTGTACGGGGTGGGGGTGAAGACGCCGGTCAGACGACGGATCGGAGCATCGAGATCATCGAAGCCGGCGTCAGTGACCTGAGCTGCGATCTCGGCCGCGAAGCCGCACGGGGCGGGCGGCTCATCGACGATCAACAGGCGACCCGTCTTCGCGACCGATTGCAGGATCGTGTCGGTGTCGAGCGGTGAGACCGTGCGCGGATCGACCAGTTCGACCGAGATGCCGTCGCGTTCCAGTTCCTCACACACCGACAGGGTGAGATGGACCATCCGAGCGAGCGCGACGACCGTGACGTCTCGCCCCACGCGAACGATCGCCGCGCGGCCGAACTCGATCTCGTAGTCTTCCGTCGGGACGTGACACTTTGTTGTGAGGATCTCGCGATGTTCGAGGAACATCACCGGGTCGTCGCACCGCAGCGCGTGCTTCAGCAGTCCCTTCGCGTCGTAGGCGTTGGACGGCACGACGACACGCAAGCCGGGGACTTGAGCGTACATCGCGTAGTAACTGCCGGAATGATGCGTCGCCGCCGAGTGACCGATGCCGATGCAGCCTCGCAGCAGGACCGGCATCTTCAGACGACCGCTCGACATGTACTGCATCTTGGCGATCTGGTTCACGATTTCGCCGACCGAGTCGAGGATGAAGTCGGCGAACATGAAGTCGATCACTGGCCGAGTCCCCGTCATCGCCGCGCCGCCTGCAAGTCCCACGAAGCCTCGTTCGGAGATCGGCGTGTCGCAGAGACGCTCGGGACCGTAGAGGTCGTACAGTCCGGCCGTCGTCTTGAAGTTGCCGCCGCGAATCCCGATCCCCTCGCCCATGACGAAGATCGTCGGGTTCACAGCCATCTCTTCGGAGAGGGCTTCGTGTGTCGCCTGTGTGAAGGTGATGACGCGCGATGGATCGCCTGAGGATGGGCGATTCTGCCCGTCCGCGTTTGAAGCGGGACGGGCAGGAATGCCCGTCTTCCGCGTCGCATAGACATTCACCGCCGCTGTCGCCGCGTCCGGCAACGGGCTGCTCTCGGCGAACTGACGCGACTCGGCCACGAGTGCGGTGATCTCGGACTCGACCTGCTGAAGCTGTGCTTCGGCGATGCCGAACTCGGTCAGCAGTCGTTGCCGCAGCGAGGCGATCGGGCAGCGAAGTTTCCACTCATCGACCTGCTCGCGAGTGCGATAGGTGAAATCACCCATCCCTTCGGCGTGAGCACGCGTGCGATACGTCTTGCACTCGATGAGCGTCGCGCCGCCACCGGACCGCGCCCGAGCCACCGCCTCGCGCGCGACCTCCGTGACGGCCAGCACGTCGTTGCCATCGACCTCAAAACCGGGCAGGCCATAGTTGGCCGCCCGACGCCCGACGTGAGGACTGCCGCTGGAATACGAGAACGGCACCTCGGTCGCGAACTGATTGTTCTCGCAGATGAACAGGACCGGCAGCTTCCAGATGGCGGCCATATTCAGTCCCTCATGAAACGCGCCGTTGTTGACGGCCCCGTCGCCGAAGAACGCCGCTGCGACTCGCCCCGTCTTCATCAGCTTCGAGCTGTACCCGCCGCCGCACGCCTGCAAGATGCACGGCCCCACGATGCCGCTCGTCCCCATCATGCCGATCTCGGGCGAGAAGAGGTGCATCGAACCACCCCGCCCGCGCGAGCACCCGGTCGCCCGGCCGAACAACTCGGCCATGAGTTCTCGCGGTGGCATCCCCTTCGCCAGAGCATGCCCATGCCCACGGTGCGTGCTGAAAATTGGATCGTCGTTCGTCAGATGAGCACACACGCCGGTCGAGATCGCCTCCTGCCCGACATAGGTGTGACACGCCCCGAAGATGAGCCCTCGCTGATGGCAGCGCGCGAGTTCCTCCTCCGTATGCCGGATGATGAGCATCGTGCGGAAGAGGGAAAGGAATTGGTCATTCGTCATTCGTCACCTTCATTTGGAGTGCGGAGGTTCGACTCCGCATGGGCACTTTATTTTTCGCTTCGTCGCCTTGAATCTCGATTTCCTGTCTCACTGCTCGAATCCAAAATGTCGCACAGCGGCAAAGCGGAGTCGAGCCTTCGCACTCCAAAGGGTCATTTGGCTTCGGCGCGAAATGTTTGAACGTCTCGTTGTTCGTGTCCGGGTGTGCCTCCCGCATTCATCGCCATGTTGCCGCCGTCCATTGGGATGATCGCTCCGGTGATCCACTCGGACGCGTCGGAGGCGAGCAACACCGCCAGCCCCATGATGTCGCGCGGCTGGCCGAGTCGTCCGGCGGGGATCCCTTTGAGAAACCGGCCTTCGAGAGTGGGGTCCGCTTCCATGCGCGCGGCCAAGCTCGGGTTGACGACCTGTGCTGGCGTGACGCAATTCACCCGGACGCCGCGATGGCTCCACTCCGTACTCAGTTCGCGAGTCATCTGCACGACCGCCCCCATCGCCATGCTGTAGGCAATGTGCCCGCGGCCCAGCGCCGTCGTGCTGGCGAGCGATCCGATGTTCATGATCGAACCTCGTCCCTGCGCCAGCATCCGCCGCCCCGCCTCCTGACACATCGCAAACCGACCGACGACGAGATTCTGCATGACTCGATGCAGATCCTCGATCGTCAGATCTTCCGGCTTGGCGAGATGCCCGTCACCGGCGATGTTGCCGAGAAAATCGACGCGCCCGAACTCGGCATCGACCTGTCGGAACAATTCCCGAATCGCGTCCGGGTCCGAAACGTTAGTGTTCGCGGCAACCGCCTTCCGGCCCAGTGAACGAATCTGCTCGGCGGTCGCTTCCGCACCTTCCAAGTTGCGGTCGACCAACATGACATCAGCGCCAGATTCCGCAACAGCGAGCGCGGTGGCCCGCCCCAGTCCTTGAGCGGCACCAGAGACAACCGCCACCCGGCTGGTGAGATCAAACAGTTTCATACCCCCTCAACTTTCTTGGCACGAGGCAATCAGCGCGGGCCTACGATTAGTGGCCAGATTTTGAATACGAACACAAGCGTCGTCAGTCCTAAGTAAAACACGCCGCAACCCAAAACTCCCGCCGAGTGATACCAGCGCGGCCGCAGTTCGCGCGGCAGCAGCGTGTGGTTGATCCACAGCAGTTGAAACGACGTGACGCCGAGCGCCAAGTTGTTGCAGTTGGCGATGAAGTCGGTCATCAGCCTCGGAGCATTGCTGAAGAGGTACGCACAGACGAACGACCATAGGACGTAGCTGCCGAGGATCGTGTAGTAGATGTACTTCACTTGATGAGCCTGCATGGACTCGCGCACGCGCCGATTGGCCGACCAGATGGCGTCGGTCCAGCGGCGGCTGAAGTCATCGACGATCGACATCTGGCTGGGGAGCATCACCGTCAGGCCGGTGAAGATTGCGGTGATCCACAACACTTTGCCCAGCACGGGAGAGAACCCTGCGTTGCGCAACCCGTCAGCCGTGATGAGGGCCTGCGCCATCCCCGCCTGCTCGTAAGTGATCGTCGAGTATTGGGCGAACTGCATCGACAACAACGCGGGTAACGCCATCCCCATGAAGCAACCCGGTGCCCAGACGATCAATTGGTCGGTCAGCACGTACCGCCACCAGCCGCGCCACCGACGCATGTTCTCGGCGGTCAACTCGAAAACCTTACCAACATGGCTCAGTGTCACACTGCGACCCCCGACCGCACTGGGAATCGCACCAACTTGGCTGCCCATGCCCCAACCCTTGTCGCGGACGAAGTTCGAGTACGTTGAGTTCGCCAAGCCACCCCCACCCGCATAGCCCGCGAAGGCTCCGATCACAATGATGCTGGCGGATGACATCACCGGCCACTCGCCGTGTTCCCACCAATGCAGGAAGCCGTTCGTCAACACCTCGCCGCCGTGACCATCACTGACCGGCACGTTGCCAAACTTCACGAACCCGCTGAAGACATTCCACCAGCTCGACGCACTCACGCAGGTCACACCCAGAAACAGGCAGAAGCCGAGTACGACGACAACCTTCACCGTCATCACGCCCTGCAAGACGTTGTAAACCTTGCCTCCCAACAACACCGGCAGCGCGACCCCCAACAAGCACGCATACGCCAGCGGCGTGATGAGCCCGCGGTCATCGACGGTCGGCGGTCGATCCAGAATGAGCGACGCAATCATGGCCGCGCCGTGCGTCGAGAGTCCCGGCACGAGTGCCGACACATTCAAGAACAGCATCAACCCAACCCAAAACCTCGGTCCCGGCGAACAGCGCATGAAACCGGTGAAGACCGGCTCACCGCAATAGAGGGCGTAGCGCCCGCATTCGAGGTTATAGAAGACTTGAAAGATGATAGCCGCCGTCGCGATCCACATCAGCCCGCCGCCGTACTTGGCCGTGACGGCTGGCCCGAGCAACCACTCGCCCCCGCCAATCTGAATCCCCATCATCACGATGCCCGGCCCAATGAAGCTGGACCAATTCTTCCACGAGAGCGGCTTCGGCTCGGGGAGTTCGGCGGTGGTCCACGGAGGCAGGCGATGGGAGTCACTAGTCATTGGTCATTCGGTATGAGAGGTCATTCGGTGTGAGTGTCGATGGCGAATAAGACGACATCGGACGATTTTATTCTTGTCCCCGCTCCCGCCCACTTCGGAGGGGAGCGGGGACAAGATTTGCGAATGTGATTCGTCATGGACTAACTCGGCTCCGTCATTCCAAAACAACCGCTCGTCCCGGCCCGCCGTGGCAGTCGCGAATCTTGAGTGGAGCGAACAGGAAGTACCCGCCGGATGAAAGTTTTCCGAAGTTGTGCAGGAACTCGACGCCAACCATCTCGCGGCTACCGAGAGCCCAGTAGGTCATCAGGGCTTGCTTCGGGCTCACTCCACCGAGATCCGGGGCATCGGTGGCGACGCAGCGGATTCCCTTGCTCTTGAGGTAGACAATCGCATCGGGGCCGGGAGCGGGCCAGCCTTCGCTCTTGCCGCTGAGTGGATCGGCCCAAACGCCGGTGTCGTTTGGCTGAGGTTTGAAGTGTTTGTCGAGATGGCCGGTGTGGAACAGCACCACATCGCCCGGCTTGAGGTCTCCGCTCTGCTTCTCGAATGCCTGAATGTGAGCCGTCGTGATCTCGGGAGACGCGGGCCACGACTTGGCATCTGTACTGCCGACGAGCGGTCTCACGTCGATGACTCGCGCCGGACCGCTGGTCCAGTCAAGCGGCACCTGTTCGGTCGTCATCGAACTCGCACCGCGCGGGCCGTACTTCTTTTCGTAGTCGATCAGCCAGCCTCGCACCTCGGGCGAGTACGCAGGCTTCGCCCCTTCCGGCGGCAGTGCGAATGACGGCGGGACGAGATGCGTGCCGGCCATCGAGTCCATCAGGTGCGCGTGGTGCCAGAGATCGAGGTACTCGGAATAAAGGAAATCGATCTTGAGGTAAGTCTGCCGATGATTGCCGGTGCCGATTCCCGGCGACGTGATGGGCAGGTTCGGAGCGAGCGTGGGCGAGAGATCAATCGCCCGCTTGTTCTTCGCCGCGTCGATCAGCCGCTTGGGAAGATCGCCACCAACAATCGAGAACGCTCGGCCTTCTCCATACGGAGCACCCTGATGCTTTGGACCGAGCATGCAGTAGAAGGCGCCGGTCGGCGGCAAGGCCCCCAGATTCGTCGCGCTCTCGGTCCAAATCATGCCGTGCTTGAGTCCCGCGAAGTGAGTCGGCTCGGCCAGATCGGGCAACGGTCCCATGCTGGCACTGTCGGTCCCGAGAGTCATCACGCCGCGAGTCGCCAGAAATTCCATGCACTCCGGATTCGGATCGGGGAAGCCGGGAGCCTTGCGATCGAGCGCGTCGGCGATGAAGCGGCTTCCCTCGGGAAACGGCCGGTAGTACTTGTCGGAGTAATCACTGCGGAACAGCACGACGTCGCCGAATCGCAATCGGCGATGCTGCTTCTCGAACCGCTCAACATGCTCGGGTTTCACGAGCGGGCTGACTCCCTTCGCCGCCTGATCGAGCAAGTCACGCACATCGACCACGCACGCCTCACCGCCGAACTGCCACGCTTCGATTTTGTCGGTGTAGGCCAAGCCGAGCGGCCCCGACTTCTCCCGCTTGAGATCCGGCCGCGCGACCGAGTGCGGCGGGACATCCAACTGAGTTCCGGTGTTGCCGTCGATCAGCAGCACATCAATGTTGTAGGCCGAGTCCGGCCCAATGACCCGCTGGTGCGTGATCTGAAATCTCGGAAACGGAGCCGACGGCCACGTGCAGGGAAACTCGGGCGCGATGAGCAACGAGTGATCGACAAACTTGGTCGCCTCGGTCGATTGAGCGATCGCTTCGCGGGCTCCCGCGATGAAGAGCATCAACATACTGAGCAACGCCAGCCAATCACGAACGGTAGGAAACTGATTGGGCATGATCCGAAACTCTCCGGTTGGTTCTTGGTCACTGGTCACGGAACGACTTCACAAAGCAGACATAGGAATTGATGGTGATTGTCGGACTATTCAGCCCGGTCGGTTTTTTCAGCCCGGAGGGCTAATGGCCAAGGACCAACGATTACAGATTCAACTCCACATCAAAATCCTTCGCCACGACTTCCAACTTCGCAATGACATCGGGAGGCAACGCGATCCCCTCCGTCTGCGCTCGTCGCAACAAGATTCCTTCCCGCTCGCCGGGAAGGAGGACACGTTCGATGCCGTCGGCTGTCTTAGCTCCGTGAATTTCGTCGATCAGCTTTCGCAGGCGCTGCTGGAATTGTTCGCGAGGGATCATCGCCGCGATGTCGATCGCGATGAACGACGCATTGTGCCGCGACGGCTGCGAGGTGTCGTCGAACATCCAACTGCCGATCTCCCAGGTGATGCGGCCACCGGGGAGGATGCCCGACAGGATCTCGCACCACAGTCCAAAACCGTAGCCCTTGTGCCCGGCCATCGGAGCGAGCGACGCCTGATACGGGTAGAGACTGCCGTCGGTCGTCGGCTGGCCGTCGGGGCCGATCAGCCACGTCGGCGGGATCGGTTCGCCTCGTTGATGCGCCGCGTAGACCTTGCCTCCCGCGACCGCCGCCGTCGCCATGTCGAGAATGATCGGATCGCCGTCGAAGACCGGGACGCCGTACGCGATCGGATTGCTGCCGAGGACCGCTCCACGCGAACCGGGTGCCGCGACGCTCGGCATGTCGTTGCCCGTGATCATCCCGATCAAGCCTTCGCGCGCTGCGAGGACTGCGTAGTAACCGGCCGCTCCGATGTGCCCCGTGTTCGTCAGGCCGACATACGCGATGCCGACCTGCTTCGCCTTCGCTATTGCCGTCCGCATGGCAAACACGCTGCCGACCTGACCGAGTGCCGACTCACCGTCGATGATCGCCCAACCCGGCCCTTCACGCTCGATCCGCGGCGCGGCCGTCGCCCGATAACCGCCCCCCTGGAGACGGTTGAGATACCCGCCCAACAACTTCGTCCCGTGCGTGAAGACGCCCATCGCGTCTGTCGTGACGAGGGCGTTCGCAGTCGTCTCCGCATCCGCGCGAGACATGCCAACCTTGGTCAGGGCGGTGATGCAGAAGGTGGTGAGGGATTCGATGGAGATCGTCATGACTGCTTCCGATAGAACTCGACCGTCTGCCGCACACCCTCTTCCAACGTTGTCGCTCGCCAGTCGGGGAAGAGTTCCGAAATGTAGTGCGGCTTCGGCGGGATATTGGAGGGAATTGAAGGACCATCGACGGTGATCCGCGAACCCGCACCGGGAACAACTCGATCGATGACGTTGACGAACTCTTCGGTCGTCGCGAGTTGGCTTGGCAGATCGACGACGGTCGAACCACGCGGCGTCTCGAGCGCCGATTGAACGAATGCGCGGGCCACATCCTCAACGTAGTCGTACCCGACGCGGCCGGTGTAGTTGATCGAATACGGCTCGCCCAACGCCGCCGCCCGGCAGGCTTGCGACGGACCGGCGGTCAGCCCCACGGTCCGCTCCGGCCCGTAAGCGACATGCGGCCGAATGCCGACCGATGCGATGCCGAAGTGCCGCCAATACTGCTCGGCGATCGAATCGACCGCCATCTTGAACGCCCCGTAAAACGACGGCGGCCGATTGTCGGCGGCCGTCAGTCCCAGCGAGTTGTCGTCCGCTTCGGGACCGTAGACCGCATAGGAACTCGCATACGAAATCCCCTTGATCTGCCCGGCACACGCCCGCGCCAACTCAAACAGAGCGACACTTCCCAGCACGTTAACCTCGCACCCGGCATACGGATCCTGCTGGCAGTTCGGGGTCAGCAGCGCGGCGAGATGAATGATGTGCGAGACGTGCTGCTCGTCGGCTGTCCGCTGCAACAGCCCGCGATCCAGCAGGCTTCCCGCGACGAACGCGACCTTCGACGCGTCGCCCCCAAGAATGCGCTGCCAACGCTCATCGTTCTTCTGGACGTCAAACGCCACCGGCCGGAACCCGCGCGACAACAACTCGCGCAGCACCCACGTGCCGATGAACCCGCCGCCACCCGTGACCAGAACCGAATCGCTCATCTTGCCCTCTGCTACCCGTCGCTCGCCCTAATCTAGGCCGACCTCGCCGAGGTCGGCGAAGCAGATTTCGCCGAAATCTGTCCACTACTTCCCAACCCCGTTCACCACATTCGGCAACACGTCCCCACGCAGTGCCATCGCGGCGAGATTGGCCGCCGTTTCCCGCAGCTTCCGCACGGCAGGGACACTGCACGAGGCGATGTGCGAGGCGACGATGACGTTGTCCATTTTCAGAATCGGATGATCGGCAGGAATCGGTTCGGGAGCGAATACGTCCAGTGCGGCGGCCGAAACGTGACCGTTCTGCAACGCCTCGGTCAGCGCGGCGGAATCAACGAGATCGCCGCGAGCCACGTTGATGAGGATCACGCCGCGCCTCGTGATCGCCAGCGATTCGCGGTTGATCATCCCACGTGTGTTTGCCGTCGAGGGGCAATGCAACGAGATGACGTCCGACTGCGAGAGCAGCTCACGCAGGGCGACCGGTTTGCCGCCAGCTTGCTCGATCTCTCCCGTCGCGACGACCGGGTCATGCACGAGGACTTTGCACTTGAAGGCTCGCAACCGAGCCACCACTTCGCGCCCGATCCGTCCCAAGCCGACGACTCCCACCGTCAGATCGCGCAGTGCCCGCATCTGATCGAGCGGCGTCGCCAGGCCCCATTTTCCCTCGCGGTTCCGCACGCAGTTGGTCACGACCTGCCGCGTCGTTGCGAGTAGAAAAGCCAACGTCTGATCGGCCACTTCGTCGATGCAGTAGTCCGGTACGTTGCAGACCGGAATGCCGCGAGCCTTCGCCGCTTCGAGATCGACGTTGTCCACTCCAATGCCATAACGCACGATGACCTTCGCCTGCTTCATGCTGGCGATGACTTCGGCATTCACCGGAGCGAACTGCGTAATGACCGCGTCGGCATCGGCTACCAACTGCGGCAACTCAGTCGCTGTCCGTTTTTCTTTCCAAGCGGCGATCTCGTGACCCAGCGGACAGAGAATGCCCTCTTCGATGTCGAGGCTCGGAAACGAGTAATCGGTGATCGCGATCTTCATCGTGCTGCGTGCTCCTCAGTGACGGATCATCGGGATTCAGTGGCTGCGACAGGATCTGTCAGGTTTGCCTGAAATAGATTGTCTGATAATCTAAGCATCGCCTGCGACCTCAACAACGCTGCCCGCCTCCGATTTTCTTTCGTCCGCGAGAATCCCTCATGCTCGAAACCGTGCCACGCTCCAAACTCCGCGATGTCGTGGCTGATCGACTGAAGGCGTTCATCGTCGAGGGAAACCTCAAATCGGGCGACCGGCTGCCGACGGAGACCGAGCTGGCGACGAAGTTTGGTGTCAGCCGGCTCAGCCTGCGCGAGGCGACCAAGTCGCTGGAGTTCCTCGGTATCGTCGAAGCCAAGCCGGGGCGCGGGCTGACCGTCGGCAGCGTCAACATGGAGCGAGTGACCGAGTATCTCGGCTTCCATCCCGCGCTGCACGATGTCTCGCCCGAGGAACTGATCGACACGCGAGTCCTCATCGAAACGGGCGTCCTACCGCACGTCGCCAGACGAATGAAGCGAGACGACACGCTGTATGTGAAGCTGAATGCCATCAACGCCGACCTGCGGCATGCGCGCAGCCTTGCTCGCTGGGTCGAGCTGGACATCGACTTTCACCGCGAGCTGATCTGCGCCAGCGGACTCTCGCCGTTGATGGCCTTCACCGACGTGCTGGCCGTCTTCTTCCAACGCTTCCGCGAGAGTGTCAAGAAAGCCGAATGGTCTCAAGGGATCGACAGCCATCAGTTCATCCTCGACAAACTCAAGTCGGGCCGCGTCCGTGAAGCCGATCAGGAATTGCGAACCCACATCGAAAGCCATCGCGAGCGAATGGAGTTGCACTAAAAGTCAAACAGCACCTCGACTGGCTCACCCAGATCAACCGCGTTCCGAGACGAGGCCGAGCGACTACCATGAAACGAACGACCTGCCTGACCGTGATGCTGGTAACGAGTCTGCTTTCTACGAGCCACCACTCGGCTCGCGCGGACGAGCGTGACGACTTCTTTGAGGCGAAGATTCGGCCGGTCCTGGTCCGCACCTGCTTTCGCTGCCACGGTGACGCGAAGACCGGCGGGGCATTGCGCATTGACTCACGCGAGATGCTGCTCAAGGGTGGCGAGTCCGGTCCCGCGATTGTGCCGGGAAAGCCGGAGGAGAGTCTGCTCATCAAGGCCATTCGGCGGCAGGCGGATGTCTCCGCGATGCCGCCGGAAAAAGACAAAGCACTGCGGGCCGATCAAGTCGCGGCGTTCGTCACTTGGGTCAAAGCGGGAGCCGTCTGGCCCACCCAGACCGCGAAGTTTGAAGTCGCGAAGCACTGGGCATTTGAGCCGGTCCGCGATGTCGCACCGCCGGCTGTTCAGGACAAGACGTGGGTCAAGAGCAGCATCGACTCCTTCATTCGAGCGAAGCAGGAAGCGACCGGAGTTCGTCCCGCGCCGGTCGCTGACAAGCTCACACTGATTCGGCGCGCCACGTTCGATCTCGCGGGCCTGCCGCCGACACCGGAAGAGGTTCGGGTGTTTGAGCAGGATGCTTCTCCCAACGCATTCGAGACGGTTGTTGATCGGCTGCTCAAGTCGCCCGCGTATGGTGAACGTTGGGGACGGCACTGGCTCGATGTGGTTCGTTACGCCGACACGGCGGGTGAGACGGCTGACTACCCGGTGCCGCTCGCGTGGCGATACCGCAACTACGTCATCGCCGCCTTCAACGCCGACAAGCCCTACGACGAATTCCTGCGCGAGCAGATCGCGGGGGATGTCATCGCATTACAGAGCGGCACGGCGCTAGCCGCCGGTTCTCGTGACACGAGCGATCACTCACCGGCGGCTAGCGCCGTGCCGCTCACTAAGGTCAGTACCGGAGGGCTGACGCCATCTCGCTCGTCAGATCCTTCGCAGGCTCGAAGTGACCGCTACGCCGAGCAAGTTACGGCGACCGGCTATCTCGCGATCTCACGCCGGTTCGGCTTCGATTCCGAAAACTATCACCACCTGACTATTGGGGACACGATCGACAATCTGGGCCAGACGGTGCTCGGGCTGAGTCTCGGTTGTGCGCGGTGTCACGATCACAAGTTCGACGCGGTCTCGATGAACGACTACTACGCGCTGTACGGCATCTTCGACAGCAGCCGCTATTCATTCCCCGGCTCCGAGCAGAAGCAAAAAGTCCGCTCGCTGCTGCCGCTGCTGCCGCCGGGCGAATCGCTTCCAAAATGGCGCGAGTTCGACGGGCGAGTCGCTTCCATCGCGGCGAGTCTTGAGAAGCAGAAGCAACCCGTCCCCGCCGCCATCCTCCGTTCGCTGCACGATCTCGACGGTGACTTCGAAATGCAGGCACCGGCGGCGGGCGGGAGTAACGGCGTGCTCGTTCCACCGTGGCTCTATTCGGGAAAGATCGCCATCACCAACGCGGCTCAAAGCCCGTTCAAAAACTTCTATCCGCGAGGCAAAGTCGGCGCGAGCATCACCGGCGGAGCAGGGGAGTACCGGATCGCTCAAGCCCTGTACCCGCGCCGTTCGGCCGACAACAGCGACACGCTGCACGTGAACCTCGACTTCCGCATCGCCGCGCCGGACGCCAACGCAAAGGGACTTCATCGATTCTGGATCGGTGCCATGCCCGCATCCCCCGCCGTCGAACTGCTCATCTCGTCGGAGTCCGTTTCACTGCGAAGTGGCGAGACCATCGAAAGCCTCGGCCCGTTGAAGCCGAACCAATGGCACAACCTGCAACTGACCCTCGATCTGAAGAGCCGGACCCTGTCGGGCAGAGTTGGCATGCCGGGGAGCACGACGGACTTCTCCGGCAAGCCGTTCTCTGCGGGTTGGTCCGGTGTGGTCGATCTCGTCGTACTCGACTCACTTGGCCAGACGGAAACAAAACTTCCGGCGATCGAGTACGACAGCCTCGGCGTGCAGGACGCGCCGATCGCGCCCGTTTCGACTGAGCTGCCTGCTCCCGCCATCGCGGCGGGCGGACTCGATCCTGTCGCGCTGACGAAGGAGCTCGAAGACCTGACCGGGTTCGACGGTGACTTCGAGCTACAGACGAAGGACGCTCCCCCCGCCAGTCCGTGGGGGCCGGGACCGAACAGCGTGGTGAAGCTGTCCGCCAACTCACAAAGCCCGTTTCTCAACGCCTTCGCGCCGGGGGAACTCGGCATCCACATGCCGAACCGCGGTGAGTACGACGGCTTCGGCCGAACGGTCGCCAACGTCAAGCCGAACGAAGAAGGGCGGCTTTACTCCAGCTTTGATTTCCGGTGTGCGAGCAAGGACGCGGGCGGCAACGGCTCGTGGCGGTACTACCTCGGGCACGGACCGGGCAACTCGGCGGCGGTCGAGTTGTTCTTCAACGGCAGTGAGTTCTTCCGTCGCAGCGGGGACGCGAGGGAATCGGTCTGCCCGCTGGTCGTGGGCGAGTGGTATCAGGTCCAACTGACGCTCGACCTGAAGGCGAAGACGTACACGGGGCTGCTCGCGACGAAGAGCGAAGCAAATCCAAAAGAGTTCTCCGGCCAGTTGGCCTCCGGTTGGGACGGCACGATCGACTACACGTTCATCGACAGCTACGGCCACATCGGCGGCGTGAGACCGTCGCTCGATGCCGACAACTTTGTGATCTCCGCCACCGCGCTGCCGTCGCTCGATGCGGCACCGGTCGAAGCGGCGAAGACGGCGTCCGAGTCGCGCCGCGGCCGAGCCAAAGAACTTCGCCAACAACTCGTGTCACTTCAGGCCAACGCGGAGTTGTCGAAGCAGGAACTCAACAAGCTGCTGGCCGAGGGACCGTTCGCGATGACCTACGGCATGGCGGAAGGGACGCCTCACAACGTCCGGATGCAGATGCGAGGTGAGCCCGATCAACCCGGCGTCGAAGTCCCGCGCGGCTTCGTCAAAGTGCTGGGAGGCGAGCCGTTGCCAGACAACGCGCCCGGCAGCGGTCGGTTGGAGTTGGCTCAGTGGTTGACTCGCCGAGACAACCCGCTGACCGCGCGCGTGATGGTCAATCGGATCTGGCAGTACCACTTCGGACGCGGCCTGGTGAAGACGCCGAACGATTTCGGAGTCCGCGGCCTCCCGCCGACGCATCCCGAGTTGCTCGATCACCTCGCGACGCAGTTCACCAAGGGGGGCTGGTCGGTGAAGGCGATGCACCGGCGGATCATGCTGAGCGCCACGTACCAGCAGGCGTCTCACGTAGTCACGGGCGGCTCGGCTGTGGACGGACAGGCGAGCCGCCTGTCCTACGATCCCGACCTGTACTCATCGTTCCCACGTCGGCGATTGAGTGCCGAAGAAATCCGCGACGCGATCCTCATCGTCAGTGGCGAACTGGACCTGTCACCGGCGACGGAGCATCCCTTCCCGACGCCGATCAATTGGGGCTACTCGCAGCACGGACCATTCAGCGCGGTCTACGACCACAACCAGCGGAGCGTTTATCTCATGACGCAGCGGCTCAAGCGGCATCCGTTCCTCGCGCTGTTCGATGGAGCGGACCCGAACGCCACGACGGCCGAGCGTTTGGGGACGACCGTGCCGACTCAAGCACTGTTCTTCCTCAACGATCCGTTCGTTCACACGAAGGCCGAGAAGTGGGCGAC
>CAMAYU010000048.1 GCA_945862235.1 Schlesneria paludicola DSM 18645 | reverse complement strand
AATCGCTTGCCCGCTTGGTCATCACGGGCAAGCGATTCGCTGACCCTACGTCCGACTTCATTTCCAACCTGCTGGCTTCAGCGGGTCCCTGCTGTGTCGCACGGTGCGATCGAGCAGGTGTAAGTTGTTTCAGTCCTTCCACCGTGATGTTCATCGAGGTCTCCCAACGATGCGAAGTCATGTTGTTCTCGCGGTTTTCAAACGGAACTTCTGGAGTTACTTCTCCGGAATGATCGGCTACCTGTTCATCGTGGCCTTCGTGTTTGTGGGCGCGTTTGCCGCCTTCCAAGAGAAGTTCTTCACGAACAATCTCGCGACACTCGACCAGCTCAACGAGTGGTTCCCGCAACTGCTGCTGTTCATTGTCCCCGCCATCACGATGGGCGTCTGGTCCGAGGAACGAAAACTCGGCACGGAAGAGCTGCTCTTCACGCTGCCGGTGTCGGACCTCGAAGTCCTGTTGGGTAAGTACTTCGCCGTCGTGGCGGTCTATACCGTGGCACTCCTCTTCTCGCTGACTCACGCCGTCGTGCTGGCATGGATCGGTGAGCCTGATGCGGGACTCCTGTTCGCCAATTACTTTGGCTACTGGTTGGCGGGCTGTGCCCTGCTCAGTGCTGGCATGGTCGCCTCGTACCTGACAAACAGTGCCACGGTCGCGTTCGTGCTGGCGTCACTAATCTGCGTGCTGCCAATCGTGGTGGGCTTAGTGCCGATTCCGGCTCCGCTGCAAATGCTCGTCGGGAACGATCAGTTCTTCGAGCAAATGAGCTTGCCTCGGCAGTTTGCTCCGTTCGGAATCGGTCTCATCGAAGTCAAGAGCGTCCTGTACTTCCTGTCGTTTACCGGGTTCATGCTCTACGTGAATCTGGTGCTGATTGGTCAGCGGCATTGGAAGGGTGGCGTGCGCGGAGCCAGCATGGGTTGGCAGTACGCCGCACGCGGAGTGTCCTTGGCCCTGATTCTCGTTAGCGGTAACGCACTCCTTTCCGGGAGCAGCAAAACCGTGGATATGACCGGTGAACAAGTCTTCACGGTGGCCCCGACGACGAACAAGCTGTTGGGCAACTTGAACGCCAATCGCCCCGTCACGATCCAGGCCTTCGTCAGCAAGGAAGTTCCCCGCGATTACGCTCCGGTCAAGACGCTGCTTCTCGGGCTGCTGTCTCAGTACGAACAGGCCAGCCACGGGAACATCACCGTGCGAGTGGCCGTGGTCGATCCGGCCAGTCCTCAAGCGGAAGAGGCCAAGAAGTTTGGAATTGAAGGCCGCAAGGTTCAGTCGGAACGAGCGGGCCGGACGCAAGTAGATGAGGTCTATCTCGGCGCGGTCATCAACAGCGGGGCGAACGAAGTCGTGATCCCCTTCTTCGACGTAGGACTGCCGCTGGAATACGAGCTGACTCGCACGGTGAACACCGTCGCCGCCGAGAAACGTCGCAAGGTCGGCATCCTCGAAACGGACGCCAAGCTGACCGGCGGGTTCGACATGCAGTCGTTCCGCAGCTCGCCCGAATGGCGAATCGTCACGGAACTCAAGAAGCAGTACGAAGTCGAAGCGGTCTCGCCAGCCGGGCCCATTGATGAGACGAAGTACGACGTGGTGGTGGCCGTGTTGCCGTCGTCACTCGGTCAGATTGAGATGCAGAACTTCGTCGATTACGTGAAGAAGGGCAAAGCCGTTCTGATCTTCGACGACCCGTTGCCAGCGACGAATCCGCAGCTCTCCCCGAGCCAACCCAAGCCACGCGCGGGGGGCGGCAACCCGATGATGCAAATGGGGCAGCCTCCCGAACAGAAAGCCGATGGCGGCAAGGCGACATCGCTCGTCAACGCCCTCGGCATCCAATGGAACTACGACCAGGTTGTGTTCGACTACACGGCAATGCAGGTTCACCCCGAGTACTCCGAACTGTTGCGTCCCGAGATTGTCGCCATTACTCCGAAGAGTGGCTTGGCGAAAGCGTTCAATCCGGACAGCGAAGTCACCAGCGGGTTGCAGGAGATGTTCTTGTTCTTCTCGGGCACGATCAAACCGCGTGAAGGGAGCAAGCTGGAGTTCACGCCATTGCTACGAACGGGTGTTCATTCCGGACTGCTCGAATGGAAAGACCTCGTGAAGAACAGCTTCATGGGAATCCAGATCGACGACGATCCGCTGCGGATCGAAGATGAGTTCGCGCACGTGATCGCGGCTCAGATTGAGTCACCCAAGAACGCGACCGGTGATCGGATCAACGTGATCTACGTGGCTGATGCGGACATCATCTCCGACTGGTTCTTCTTCGTTCGCGAACGAAAGCAGTTCCACTTGAACCTCGACAACGTCACGTTCGTGTTGAACGCGGTCGATTCACTGGCCGACGACAAGGCATACATCGCTCTGCGAAAGCGTCGCCCGAAGCACCGTACTTTGGCTCGCGTGGAAGAGCAGACCGCACGATTCATCGAACACGCGACCAAGGAGCGCCAGAAGGCGGCCGAAGAGGCAAAGACCGCACTGGAAGACGCCAAGAAGCAATTCGCCGAGAAGGTCGAGAAGATCAAGAACGATCCCGCGCTCGATGATTCAACACGTACGCAAATGCTGCTCATCGCGCAAGCCGAAACCACGCGCAAGCTGGAAGTCGCGGAAGCGGCTATCAACCAGAAGAAAGAACAGAGCATCGAGAAGGGAAAGATCGAGTCGGATCGCAACGTGCGGGCGGTCGAACGGGGTTACTACGCCGCCGCACTTCTGTTCCCGCCGATCCCTGCCATCGTGCTCGGACTGCTCGTCTGGGTGCTGCGTTTGAAAGATGAATACAAGGACATCGCGCCGTCGCGGCGTGCTCCGGTCGCGAAGTGATTGGGACATTGAATGTCGTGGCGAGCCGGGCGGCGTCAGCACCCGGACTTTCGATTGCCACTAAGAATCTTGATTCAGCCTATTGTCGGCCTGATTCGAGTTGGACTGAAACGGTCGAACAGATCTGAGATCGACCGGGTTGTTTGGACTGAATTTGAAATCGGACTCCTCCAGCAGAAGCGTCGTCATGAACGAACTCCAACGTACTCTCGCCTTTGTTGCCGTGGCCGTCGTCTCCGTGGTGGCCGCCCGTTTTGCGGGACCATCGACACCCAAGCAGACCGCCGCCATCACCGGTGTCGGTGAGGTCTTTTATCCCGACTTCAAAGACGCTGACGCGGCGAAGTCGCTGCAAGTCTCCAGCTACAACGCGGAGACGGCCGAGGTTCGTCCGTTCAGTGTCGTGCAGGGGAAAGACGGTCTGTGGCGCATCCCCACTCGAAACAACTACCCCGCTGACGGACAGGAACGTCTCGCCAAGACGGCCACGTCGATGATCGGCATCAAGCGGGAAGGCTTCGCCGGACCGCGCGACAACGAACACGCCGAGTTCGGCGTCCTCGATCCACAGGGCGATTCGCACTCGGACCTCAAGGGGATCGGCAATCGCATCACGTTGAAGGACGAGGCCGGGAAAGTTCTGGCCGACTACATCATCGGTAAGGAAGTCAAAGGTCGGCCGGGCAACTTCTACATTCGTCGTCCCGACGAAAAGGCGACCTACTTCGCCAAGCTCGACATCCAAGTCTCGACCAAGTTTGCCGACTGGATTGAGCCCGATCTGCTCAAGCTCGATGCCACGCGACTGTCCGACATCGTGATCGACACCAGCTCGGTCGATCTGTCACAGGGGGCCGTCGTCGAAGGGGAGACGAGCAAGCTGTCTCGCAAAGTCTCCAGCGATCCGTGGAAGCTCGCTGGATTGGACGAGGCCGCCGAGGAAGTCAATCAGGACGAGATCAACAAGCTGATCAAGTCGCTCGATGATCTGAAGATCGTCGGCGTCCGACAGAAGCCCGCGAAACTCATGCAGGGTCTGCGCGAAGGAAAGTTGCAACGCGACCAGTTCTCGGCGCTCGATCTTCAGGACAAGGGCTTCTTCCTCGCGACCGACCGCAAATCCAATCGCACGCTGCTGGTCCCCAAAGAGGGACAGATGATTGCCATCACCAATCAAGGCGTCGCGTATGACCTGAAGTTTGGAGACATCTTCAGCGGCAACGAACAGGAAGTCGAAGCGGGCTTTGCAGCCAAAGAAGGCGACGCCGAGAAGAAGACCGGCGAAGAACAGAAGAAGGATGAGGAATCGAAAGAGGCTGACAAGCAACCCGAGTCCGACAAGCCCAAGCTGAAGAGTCGTTACTTGTTCGTCATGGTCCACTTTGACGAAGCGGGCCTCGGCACGAAGCCGGAAGCTCCCGTGAAACCCGAGACGCCAGCCGATCCCGCGGCTGACGTTGCAGACGATACTGAAGCCTCTGCCGACGCTGCTGCTCCGCTCAACAAAGCCGAAGACCCGAAGAAGGTTTACGATGCGGCCGTCGCCAAGTTTGAAGCGGATCAAAAGCGGTACGAAGCCGATTCCAAGGCCTTCGAGCAGAAGGTCAAAGACGGTGAGAAGCTGGTCAAAGAACTGAACTCCCGTTTCGCCGACTGGTACTACGTGGTCTCCGGCGAGAGCTTCGAGAACCTGCGTCAGGGCAAGAAGACGCTCGTCAAAGCCAAGGTCGCCGCCACCGAAACGCCTGCTGATCCCGCAGGGACGCCTCCAGCTACGCCGCCCGTCAATTGATCGATGTCGTTGGGGCTGATCACGCCGAAGTTCGGCTTAGCTTTGATTAGCCGAACGTCCTGCTGGTGCGACTCGCTGCGAAGCGGAGTCTGCGTGAAGAGAAAACACAGAAGTCCGGCTTTCCGAAAAGCCGGACTTCTGCGTTGATGCACCGTGCAACGCCGACGCTCTCACACGACCGGCTCCCAGCCTTTGCGGTACTCGCGGCCCCAGAGAGCGGTCGCGTCGTTGTCGCCGACGATTTGTTTGGTGGCGGGATCGAACTTCACCATGCGGCCGAGCTTGTACGAGATGTTGCCGAGGTGGCAGAGGAGCGTACTCTTCTGACCTTCGCCAATTTCTGAGTTCGGTATCTCGCCATTCTTAATGCAGTCGAGGAAGTTCTGGATGTGGTCTTGCTCACCACCGTGGCCACCGCCCCCCTTGGCGATCTCGGTACCCTTGAGGTCGTAGAACTTGTAGCCGCTGCCGCCGTCGAGGTGCATCGAACCGTTGTCGCCGTAGAACACGACGAAGCTGTTCTTCTCGTCGCGACGTGGATGGCAACTACTGACATCCCACGTGATCCCTTTGCCGGGGCTGTTCCCTTCGCCCGCGAAGTGGAAGACGGCGGCACCGGTGTCAGGCGTCTCTTGATCGTCGGTGAAGTGATAGCGTCCACCGAGAAAGCTGACCTGCGATGGGTATTCGACGCCGAGTCCCCACCGGGCCACGTCGAGCGAATGGATGCCGTTGTTCGCCAACTCGCCACCGCCCCAATGCCAGCGCCAGTGCCAGTTGTAGTGAACGAGGTTGTCGAGGTACGGTCGCTCGGGAGCCGGGCCTTGCCACATCGAGTAATCGAGCGTCTCGGGGACGGGAACGGGTTTGCCTGTTCCAATCGTGGTCCGGTTGGCGTCGTACCAGCAACGGGCATAATGGACGTGGCCGATCAGCCCCTCCTTCATCTTCGCGATCCCTTCGCGCAGCCCGGCCCATGTCCGGCGTTGGTTGCCCATTTGTACGACGCGCTTATGTTTGCGAGCCGCCGCGACCATCAGTTCTCCCTCGCGCGCGTTGTGACTGCCGGGCTTCTCGACATAGACGTGCTTCCCTGCCGAGCACGCCAAGATCGTCGCCGGTGCGTGCCAGTGATTGCACGTGGCGATGAAGACCACGTCGAGCTTGGGATCGTCGAGCATCCGTCGGAAATCGGTGATCCCCTGCGCCTTGGCCCCTTTGTCCGTGACGGTCTTCATGGCGATGTCGAGCCGCTTCTGATCGACATCGCAAACGTAGTTCAGCTTCACTCCCTTGCCGTTGATGACCGCGTTGGCGTGAGCCATCCCGCGTCCGGTCCCGATCACGCCCGCGTTCAACACTTCGCTCGGACTCTCTTGAGCCGAGACATTGTTGAACAGAGCCGGAGCCAACGTGGCGGCCGCCGCCAGCGTGGACGACTGCAAAAACTGACGACGATCTACTGAGAAAGTCTGGTCTGACATGAGGCGGGTCTCCAGAAAGGGGAAGGAAAGGGACTCGTTTAACCGCTCGGCCGATGCGGCGCACAATCTACACCTCGCGCGGTCAGCGATGAGACCTCTGAGCGGGGCGGCGTCAGTCCCCGATTCTTCCAAAGCGGGCTTACGCCCAAGAGCCAAGGGGCTGACGCCGCCCCGCTCAGAGGTCTCACTTCGTGCCGTTTGACGTACTTCTCGCTCACGGTAGCCCGCCTACTCAGTCGCGGGAAGCGTGGGGAGTGGCCTCGCGAGGGAGGTTCTGCGTGAGACGAACGAGCATCTGT
Source organism: Schlesneria paludicola DSM 18645 (assembly GCA_945862235.1). Lineage (GTDB taxonomy): Bacteria > Planctomycetota > Planctomycetia > Planctomycetales > Planctomycetaceae > Schlesneria > Schlesneria paludicola_A. Next base: position 27,195 of record CAMAYU010000048.1, on the reverse strand, counting down.
TGCGAGGCTGGTCCCGACGCTGTTACGGCGAACAGGCGGGCCTCGGGGCTGGTGATCTCGATCTGTATCGTGAGGACATCGCGCGGCAGGAAGTCACGCACGCGATCGGCCCATTCGACGAGGGCGATGCCGTCGCGAGCGAACAGTTCATCAAGACCAAGATCGAGGAACTCACTCGGATCGCGCAGGCGGTAGGTGTCGCAGTGACGCAGCGGGATTCGTCCGTCGTACTCTTGGATCAGTGTGAACGTCGGGCTGTTGACCTCATCGGACGGAACACCGAGCGCGGCGGCGATCGCTTTGACGAGCAGTGTCTTCCCCGCGCCGAGGTCTCCGACCAACGCCACGATCGCGCCGGGAGCGAGAACCGCGGCGAGCCGTTCGCCGAACTCGCGCGTGTCGTGTTCGGTGTCTGCGGCCAGACGCAACTGCCGGTCATCGTGGTGTTGAAGGGTGAGCATGATCTCCTCCGCTCGGACGGAACTGACTCGTTTAATCGCGTGGGCAACGCCCCGCGCTTCGATGGCAAAACAGGCTCCGTCTCATGCCTCCGCGCTCGCCTTTGGCTTGCAGTTAAACGACGTGGCATTCGTCGTGCAACTTCACTTCGACTCGCCAAAGCAGTAGAGCGCCTTGGCCGTGCGGACATAGATGCGGCCGTCGAGGATCGCGGGGGTCGAGTACACGTCTTCTTTGAACTCGGCCGTGTGCAGCACTTCACACTTGTCGGTGGCACTGACGACCGTCAGTTGGCCCTGTTCGTTGAGCAGGTAGATTTTGCCGTCGCCCGCCACGGGTGAGGCATAGTAATCGTCGCTCGCTTCCAGCCGTTGCTGCTTCGTTGGCTTGCCGGTGTTGGCGTTCAGGCACTGCAAAATGCCGCCGTCTTTAATCGTGAAGAGCAGGCCGGAGACATAGACCGGCGACGAACAAAAGGGGACGAGCTTGGGATGCTTCCAGCGGAGATGCGTTTCCGTGGCATCACCCTGCGCACCTTGCTTGATGCTGATGATGAGATTCTTTCCTTCGTCGAGCAGTCCTCGGAAGTATTCGTACTCGGCCTTCGTGACACGTCCGTCCTTGTTGCGATCGACTTGCGAGTACCGTTGGAGGACCGCTCCCTTTTCGAGTTCCTTCTCTTCGAGCGTTCCGTTCTTGTCGGCATCGCGCAACGAGGCGACATCGTCGAATGGCTCGACGCGGATCGGCTCGTTTTCATCGCCACCGGCCGCCCAGCCTGCGATGTAGAGGTGCCCGTCATCACCGACCGACGGCGTACACGACACCGCGCGAGAGACGCCTCGCACGGTCCACGCCTCTTTACCTGACTCCAAGTCGTAACCGACGACGCGCAACGTGGCGGCCACGACGATCTGCGGACGACCCTCATTGAGCCACAACACGGGCGAGCTGGCGTTGCGAGGGAACTCGGAACGATCCGTCTCCCAAAGCGGCTTGCCCGACTGCTTATCGAACGCCATCAGGAACGATCCGACATCGTGGTCTTGGCAGAGAATGACTTTGTTGCCGACGATGATTGGAGAACTGGAGGCTCCGAAATCGTTGACGAACGGCCCCATCGGCCGCTTCCACAGCAGCTTGCCGCTGTGGTCGTAGCAGTGCAGACCGCACGAGCCGAAGAAGCTGACGATCCGCTCGTTGTCCGCGCAGGGACTCGATTGCGCGTGGCTGCCGATGCGGTGGATCGGTTCGAGTTTCTCGTAAGGAGCTTCCGCTTCCCATTGCTGCTTGCCGGTCGCTCGGTCGAGGCAGACGGTGAAGAGTTTCTTGTCGCGCACCGCCGTCGCGAAGATGCGGTTGCCCACGATCACCGGCGACGAGTGGCCGGGAGCCAACTCGGTTCGCCAGAGGACATGCTTGTCGGGGCCGATCTCGACCGGCAGCTTGTCCTGAGTCGCAGCGACTCCCGTCCCGAGCGACCCGCGAAACTGAGTCCAATCGCCCGCATAGGTCATCTCCAACGAAAGCAGAGCGAGCGACATCATGGTCGCTGAGAACAACATCGCGCGAGAAAAAGGGCGGGGCATGGTGAGGTCTCTTGAGGGTGAAGTTGTGCGGGAGTTCAGGGTAGAACGCATTTCAACGCGATATCTCACGCGGTCCAAAGTGAAACCTTTCCGAGCGGGGCGGCATCAGCCCCGGTTCTTTTGAAGAGGGCTTACGCCCAAGAACCGGGGGGCTGACGCCGCCCCGCTCAGATGCCTCATCACGGGACGCGGGGAGGATCAGGCTCGATGATTGGTTTGAAGACGACGCATTGAATCGGGGCGAGGGCGTTCTTCAACGCGGTGAACATGGTGTCGTCGGTGTAGGTGCCGACGATGGCTCCGCCCGAACCGGCGAACTTGGCGGAGGCTCCCGTAGCGCGTGCCCGCTCGATCATCTCGATATGTCCTGCATGAAGTTGGCAGATCGAACGGCGGGTGTCGAAGTTGGTGTCGATCAATTTCGCGAGGAGTGGTGTGTCGCGATTGAGGATCGCGCCGCGTGCTTGCTGCGCGAGACCGGCGAAGGTTTGCATGGCGTGGCGAACGGTGGCGTCTCCCGCATCGAAGCGTGTTCTCAGATTGTTGTGCAGCACTTCGGTTGGTTCACCAAATTCGGAACAGTACGCGACGTAAACGGGGGGCAGCAGCGACGGGTCGAGTCGCTCGTAGACGCCGCACTTGTAGCCGTTTTTCTCGACCATGTTCTCCTTCGAGAAGTCCATCGAGACGAGCCCCTCGTAGCACTGGATGACTCGGTCTTGCAGGCCGCCGGTGATGGAGAGTTCGCCCGTTTCGACACTGAGTGCTAGCGATGGCAGCACTTCGAGCGGGATTGAGACTTCATAGAAGTCCATCAGGGCTCGAAGCGTCGCCACGATGATGGCACTCGATCCGGCGAGGCCGACGTTGCGCGGGATGCAGCTTGAATAGCGGATCGAAAAGTTGCGGTCGTGCAGCGTCAGTCCTTGTTGGCCGCAGTACTCAACGAACCGCTTGATCGTCGCTTTGACCAGCCTCACACCGCCGTAGTAACCGTGCAGTCGCACGTCATGCACGAGGTCTTGGACCGAACGGAAGCGGCTCTTGTCTTCCATGCTCCAGAGGATTTCGATCTCGTCCCACTCGTAGAGAACGACCTCGGCCCACAGGTTCCGCACGATGAACGAGATCGTCCGGCCGTTGTAGCCGTCCGACGGATTCCCCACGAGACCCGCTCGCGCGTAAGCTCGACGACGAATGAGTTGCATGGTCGGTGATCCAGTGAAACGGGATGGTCGAGGCATGGCAGCAGTCACGTCCCCACCAACCTCGCGTCGATGGAACGATGATTGGCCACTATTGGGAACGATTCAAACTTGCTCGCTCCCGCCGAGCTTGTCTCGGTGGAACGCATGATTGTTCACTCGTGGAGTAGTTGCCAATCACGGCTTCCACCGGGGCAAGTCCGGTGGGGAGCATTTACGACCGAGTGGTTTCTCCGGCTCGTCCTCGCTTACGCTTCGGGTTGGTGTTACGAGTTGTCGAGCAGCCCGCGGACGAACTGTTTGAGCTTTGGGCCGTAGTCGGGATCGGCCAGCGCGAACTCGACGAACGACTGGTAGTAGCTCTCGAAGTTACCGATATCGAAGCGGCGTTCTTCGTGAGACAGCTTGAAGCCGATCCCTTTGCCCCCCTCACGCAGCACGCGGCGGATGGCGTCGGTCAGTTGAATCTCGCCTCCTTTGCCCGGCTCGGTCTTGGCGAGGGCCGCGAAGATCGACGGTGAGAAAACGTAACGCGCCGCCACGGCGAGGTTGCTCGGCGCTTCAGCGACGCTCGGCTTCTCGATCACGTCTTGCAACTCGAAGATGTCGCCGACCGGTTCGCGCGGGAGGGCGATGCCGTAATGAACGACCTCCTCACGCGGAACCTCTTCAAACGCGATCACCACGTCGGCGTTGGTCCGCTCGAACTCAGCAACCATCCGTTCGACGACGTTCGATTTGGTGTTCACACCGAGGATCGAATCGCCCAGCGCGACGACGAACGGCTGTGAACCGACGAACGGTTCCGCACACAACACCGCGTGGCCGAGTCCCAACTGACGACGCTGTCGCGTGTAGAAGTACTCCATCTGCTGCCGCTCGAAGGCAAGTTCTTGGAGTTGCTCTTCCTTGCCGGTCTCACGCAGCAACGCGATCAGTTCAGGGTTGAGGTCGAAGTGATTTTCGATTGAGGTCTTGCCGGGACCGGTGATAAACAGCAGTCGCTTCACGCCGGAATGCGACAGTTCATCCACGATGTATTGCACGACCGGCTTGCGACCGACGGGCAGCATCTCTTTGGGTTGGCTTTTGGTGGCCGGAAGGAGTCGAGTGCCGTGTCCGGCGACTGGTACGACCGCGATGTCGATAGGCATGAGAGGTGTCTCTGAAGTGAAGTCGCACGCACGCGAGAACAGGGCCGCAAGTCGGGCGGGAGGATAGCAATTCACACAACAGGGCAACAGTTTGTTGAAGGCCTGATGAGGACGTGAAGTCTCGCAACCGTCTCTCGACATTCTTAGACCCTCGCGCCAGAATGCCGCCCGCTCGGCCCGAGAGAGATAACAGCCCGTTGAAAAACGTAGGGTAAGCCTTTGGCTTGCCTCTTTTTCAACTGCATTTACGGGCAAGCGAGACGCTTACCCTACGTTTTTCAACAGGCCGTTAAGGATGATCGCATGAAAGCCGTTGCCAGATGGGTGTGCGTTGCCACAGTGATGCTGACGGGACTGGCGTGGTCTCAGGACGAACGTCCTAGTTTCGATGTGCGCGGTCGTGATGGACGCGATCAAGATCGAGACCCTCAAATCCGACGTGAGGACGAAAGAAGAGGAGGGCGGCGGGGAGTCGATCCTGCTCTTCGTTTCCCCACGTCACTCGATCGCGGTGCTTCAATCAACCCCGAATTGCTGACGGTCGTAAGAGACAACACGCTCGGCCTGCTCGCTGAAGAGCGCGACCTCTACTTTCGAATGTTGCAACTGGGGCATGAAACTCCGTTGGCAAGGCAGGAAGATTTCGCGGCCGACTTTCGTGAGCAACGCTGGCAGGATGACCCTCTTTACTCGAAGGCCAAGCTGGCGGACTTCCCCACGTTCGACGATCTGTTCCGGAACCCGGGCGAGTACCGCGGACGACCGGTCTCACTACGCGGCGTTCTGCGTAAACTGACCAAGTTCGATCCGGGTCAGAACTCGCTTGGGATCAACGAAGCCTATGAAGGCTGGCTCTATACCGAAGACGGCCAGAGCAATCCCACGGTGGTGGTCTTCACCAGCAAGCCACAGAAGTTGGCTGTCGGCGGAGACCTGAGCGAAGAGGTTCGGCTGACCGGATACTTCCTCAAGATGTACGGCTACGACGCGCAGGACGTGACTCGCAAAGCGCCGCTCTTGCTGGCGGGCGAAGTCGAATGGCGACCGAGTTCACCCAAGTACGTGACGGAGGCCGTCGCCTTGGAAACGTACTTCTGTGTCGGACTGATCGTTTTCCTGCTGGGCTATGCCGTGTGGCAATCCAACCGCCGTGAGATGGTCCGCCGCGTTCGTGTCCAATCCGAAGTCGATTTCAGCAGGTTCCCGCCGGTCGAGTATTCGAGCGTGACGGTGGTTGAAACCGCTGAGACCGACGATGCGTGAGGCAACGCACGGCCTACGAAATGCGCGCGGCGTGACAAGAAGCCGACCAAATAGTGCTCACTTCAAAACCCGTGTTTGCCTCGAAAAACTAGCCCGACGCGCAAGCGAGGGCTGAGCATTCGATGTCGGTGAGGCCCTCGCTTGCGCGTCGGGCTAGTTTTGAAATGTGCTCCAGTTCGCGGCCAATGTCTCAACAGTGGTCGCGCGATGAACAGTGGCTGGTCTCCCTCGTCGCATCCCTCGCTGAAACATCTCAAATTGACATAACTCAGAGACGCGCCTAGATTCCGCCCTCCCTTCGCCTCTCTTTCGTTTCATTCCTCGTCCGTTTGGACCCGCGCGTGTCATTGCACGTCGATCTCGCTGTTTCGTATCGCAGACTGCCTTGGGTGGCCGTCGCGCTCGCGGTCTCGACGCTGGCGGGCTGCTCCGTTTTTCAAGCGGGAGATGCCGTCAGCCGAGTTGAGTCGCGACGACCGACTCTGCCACCGATCCAAGCTTCTCGCGAAGCCATTCAACTCGAAGTGCTCTTCATCGAGAGACCGGCCGACGACCCGTTGCTGGGACCGATGCTCTGGCGCGAGGTCGATCAAATCGCCGCCATCCCCGCCGAGACGCGCGATCTCTTGCAACAGAACGGCTTTCGCGTCGGGCATGTTGGCTCGAACCTCCCGCCGACAGTTCAAACGCTGCTGGGCTTGGTGGGGGCGACGACCACATCCAGTTCCAGTCTCGGAGCAAACGGGATAATGCCGTTGGTCGGCAATCGCAAAATACTGCCTCCGGGAGTCGATACCGAAGTCCAGACCGGTGACGAGTACGCGGCTTGCCAACTGTTGATCGTGCAGGGCGACCAGTCCAAGCGGCACGAATACCAGCACGCACGAAGCCTGTTTCGCATGAAGTCCGAACGGTTGCAGGACGGTTGGGTACGAGTCGATTTTCAGCCCGAGATTCATCACGGCGAGAACCGTGTCCGCCATACTCCCACCGACGAGGGTTGGGCGTATCGCAGTCGTCAGAACGTGGACGCGAAGCACGCTCACCAGTTCAGCCTGACCATGAACGTCGGCGAAATGGCGATCATCACCGCCGCCCCCGACCAGCCCGAATCGATGGGCCACATCTTCTTCTGCCGCGATGACAACGGCATCCAAAGGCAGCGCGTGCTGATCGTCCGCGTAGCCGATGCTGGCTCGAAGTGACGCCGTAATCGGACACGATCAGCCGCCGATTAAAAACATAGGGTGAGCCTCCGGCTTGCCCTTTTTTTATTGCAAGTTGGCAACTTGTTGAAAAACGGGCTTTCCGGCATTTGTGTTGAAAATGGTGTCCCGTGAGCGGCATGGCGCTAGCCGCCGGTCGCTTTCGACTACACCGGCGGCTAGCGCCGTGCCGCTCACTCAAGCATCCAACACAAATCGCGGAGAGACGAAAAACGTAGCTTGGATGCCTCGTCCGAGCGAAACTCAATTGGATCAATTGGATCAATTGGATCAATTGGATCAATTGGATCGATTGGAAACGGACGGACGAGGCGTCCATCCTACGGTTCTTCAACATGCTGTCGGGCAAGCGAGACGCTGACCCTACGCTCTGCAACGGACTGCTGGGTTGCGAACCCCTTCCGCATCGTCAATTCTCCTCTCGCTCTGCCCGGCGTGCTCCCTGTCATGCTTCCTCCTGCTGGACTCCTTCGTGTCTCATCCCAAACGTAGTCGTCACGAACACTCACTCGGCCGACCTGTTGAAACGGGCGTGGCTCCGGGGACTGTCAACGTCGATCCGCAGTCCCCCTCTTCGGTGATGACGGTCATCGCGTTTGGTCCCGACGCCATGCACGAGCAACGGTTGAGTGACGTTCGTGAGTTGCCTGCGCTCCTCGGCACATTTCCCGTGACGTGGGTCAACGTGGACGGACTCGGCAACGCCGACGTGGTGCATCAACTTGGCAAGCAGTTCGATCTGCATCCGCTCGCGCTGGAAGACACCGTCAACACGCACCAACGCGCCAAAGTCGATGACTACGGCGACACGCTCTACGTCGCTCTGCGCATGGTGCAGGGACCGCCGCTCGTCACCGAACAAATCAGTTTCTTCGTCGGTCGCAATTTCCTGCTGACGTTTCAAGAGGATCTAGAGGGGGACTCGCTGAACTCCGTCCGCGACCGCATCCGCCAGAAGCGCGGGCGAGTGCGAAATGCGGGGCCGGACTACCTGCTGTACGAATTGCTCGATGCCGTGATCGATGGCTATTTCCCGGTTCTCGAACGCTACGGCGAACGACTCGACGAGCTGGATGAAGCGGCGGAGACTGTGAACATCGGGCAAACGCTCGCCGACCTGCATGCACTCCGTCGTGATCTGCTTTTCCTGCGGCGCATCATTTGGCCGCTGCGGGATGCGGCGCTGAGCCTGCTGCGCGGCGGACACTCTTCCATCTCGCACGATACGCAGGTCTACCTCCGCGACACCTACGACCATGCCGCGCACCTGATCGACATCCTCGAAATCTACCGCGAGACCTGCGCGGACCTGCGCGACTTCCACTATTCCAAACTGAGCAACCGCACGAACGAGATCATGCGCACGCTCACGGTCATCACCACTCCGTTCATGCTACTCAGTTTCATCGCCGGGGTTTACGGAATGAATTTTGAACACATGCCCGAAACCAAGTGGGCTTACGGCTACTTCATGACGCTGGGGTTGATGACCGTCATCGGCATCGGCTTCGGCTACTTCTTCTGGCGCAAAGGCTGGCTGCGAAGTGCCGAGCCGAAATCGACGAGCGCAACGCCTTGACGACTCGTTAATACCTCACGCGGTCTTCGATGAGACATTCCTGGTGAGCCGGGCGGCGTCAGCCCAATGGCACTTATTTTGTCATTCACTCCGTGAGCGGCACGGCGCTAGCCGCCGGTTCTTTGCTTGGAAACACAACTCGATCCACCGGCGGCTAGCGCCGTGCCGCTCAAAGTGAGTCCATTGGGCGTCAGCCCCCGGGCTTTTCACGACAGGAGTCCGGGGGCTGACGCCGCCCGGCTCACCATGACTCCAATCTCAGAAACGTCTCGTTCAAGACCGCGTGAGGTATAAGCAACGCAACACTGAGATCACCGCTCATACTCTTCTTCCACGGGACTCGCCTCATGACACGACTCATCTCCCTGCTGGCTCTGCTCGCTTGCCCGTTCACGCTGTTTGGTGCCGAGGAACCGCATGTCGCTCCATCGCGGATTGTCTTCGGTTCGTGCTGCAAGCAGGACAAGCCCGCTCCGATCTGGGAGGCCATCGTTGCCGAGCGGCCCGAGTTGTTCCTCATGATCGGCGACAACATCTACGGTGATACGCAGGACATGGCGTTGTTGAAGGCCAAGTGGGATTTGCTCGGCGCACAGCCGGGCTATCAAAAGTTGAAGCAGACCTGCCGCGTGTTGGCCACCTGGGACGATCACGATTACGGAGCCGACGACGCCGGAGCCGACTTCCCGATGAAGCGCGAGTCTCAGCAACTGTTCCTCGACTTCTTCGATGAGCCGGCCGATTCGCCCCGTCGCAAACAAGAAGGGATTCACGCGAGTTACGAATACGGGCCGGTGGAACGCCGCGTGCAAGTCATCCTGCTCGACACACGGTTTCACCGCAGTCCGCTCAAGAAGAGCGGTCGCAAGAAGGGCGATCCCGGATTCCTCGGTCCCTACACCAAGAATGGCGATCCCGGTGCAACGGTCCTTGGTGAAGATCAGTGGACGTGGTTTGAAGAGCAACTGCGCAGGCCGGCTCAAGTGCGGATCGTCGCCTCCAGCATCCAAGTCCTGCCGAACCAGCACTACTGGGAAAAGTGGGGTCTTTTCCCAGCGGATCGAGTTCGCTTCATGCAGGCCATCCGCGATACCAAAGCCAACGGCGTGATCCTGCTCAGCGGTGATCGGCACTCGGCCGAGATCAGCCGCAACGAGCGATTGGTCGGCTATCCACTGTTTGAAATCACATCGAGCAGCCTCAACGCGCCCGCCCAACCCAAAGAAGAGCCGAACCGCGATCGTGTCGGTGGCCTCCATGGCGAGGTCAATTTTGGAGTCGTCTCCATCGACTGGTCGCTCCCCGATCCTGTCCTCGCGCTGGAGCTGCGCGATGTCCAAGGGAAGACGCTCGAATCGCAGAAGGTTCGTTTGAGCGAACTGAGCAGACGCTAAGGAACTGGCTCAAAATAACTTCTCGGTTTCCGAGCCTTTCCTCCCTCCCCTCGGCGGGGAGCGGGGAGGATGGTCAAGTCGATTTGCCACTCGCCCCACCTCCCTAACCCTCGTCGCCGAGGGGAGGGAAACAGAACTGGAACGAAAAGTGATTGCGGCCCCGGTCCTAAGCGTTGATACGGATGTTCCGGCAGTGCGGTTCGCGTTCGTGGACGGTCTGCGCGGATTGTCCGCACTGGCGATCGTCGTCTTTCATCTGTGGTGGTACGAACCCGCGCCGTTTCCTCTCGGGGAATCCGTGAATTGGCTGACACAGACGGCGTTGCTGCGGACGCGCGGTGGCGTTCAAGTGCTGCTCGTCATCAGCGGCTTCGTGATCGCGTACACGCTCCGCAAAACATGGGTGACGCCGCGCGAAGTACTTTCGTTTCTGGCCCGCCGCGTCGTGCGACTGGTCCCCGCGTATTGGGTGGCGATCGGGTTCGCGCTGCTCGTGGATCTGCTGTGCAGGACGGTGTTCAAACTGCCGTCTCCATGCGACGCCCCCCCCTCGCTGCCGCGCGTGGCGGCTCATTTGGTGTTCCTGCAGGATGTGCTAGGGTTCAGTTCGCTCAGCGCGGGATTGTGGACCGTCTGCATTGAGATGCAGTTTTACGTCGTGGCGATTCTCGGATGGGGACTCAGTCAGCGGCTGACAACTCGCTCCGATATTGGTCATCCTCAGCCAAGGGTAGCCGCGTTACTCGCGGTGTTCGCAACCCCGGCGTTGGTCTCGCTGTGTTATTGGCAGCGGCTGGAAAGTACCGAGCCGTGGGTCACGCACTATCTGTGGAAGTTCTTTCTCGGCATGGTCACTTGGTGGACGCTCGATCGAAAAGTTCCGCTGTGGGTCTTTGTCTCCGTCGTGACCATCGCGGTGGGGCATCTGGTCTTTGAGCTCACGTTGGACACACTGTTTGAATGGGAGTTTGAAATCCCGTCCGCGAATGCGATTGCCATCACAACGGCCATCGCGATTTTCATCGCGGGGCGCCGAGAACGACTGCACGTCTGGTTGAATTGGCCATGGTTGCAGCATCTCAGCCGAATCTCGTACAGCCTGTACCTGATTCATTTCCCCGTCTGTCATCTACTGACGACGGCCGGTTGGCGCGCGTGCCACGGCGGACCAACACCGGTGCAAGCGGTCGCGCTGTTCGGAGCATCGTGTGCAGCGAGCCTGCTCGCTGCACACGTGCTCTACGTGTGGGTTGAAGCCCCCAGCATGACGTGGGCGGCGCGAATGAAGCGGCGTCCTTCAAACTGAATGAAGCCAGCCGGTGCGACAGGTGTCGTCGCGAGCGGCCGCGCGAACATACCTCGCATTCGTCGAAACTTGTGTTGGAAATCCCCGCCTCCCGGCATAAGCTCTGGTTGTTGTGTTGGGCCGAGACGGCTTCTTGCATGAGTGACGACAGAAGAGGAATCAACCTGATGAATCATGCCGCAAACGGCTCATGTCTTTGTGTCAATGTGGTTTGCATCGAAGGGATTTGCGTTTATGGAAGAACAGTCGAGGAGTGTGAGGCATCGCAACGGAGTTTCTTGAATCGACTGGGGAAACTGAAACTGGATGGCTGCGTCGAGACTTCGATTCGATCAACAGGCTCGCAGCCATGCGTCGAGTTCCGATTGCGGGAAGAGTTCGCCCATGAATGGGCACCCGGCGGCGACACGACTCAGCTCTGTGAGCGGTTGCAGCTCGACACGGTGAACAACTCGGCAGACTTGGAGCGAGAAATTCTGCTGGCGATGCTTGTCAGTCCGATCCCGTTCGAGTTTCCAAGCGACGCGGAGCTGATGGCCGCAGTGCGAATGCGGCAGCGGATCGTCGCAGCGGCTCGCAAAACGGCATTGTCGTTTGCGACGAGTTCTGCGGAGCGGCCAGTCGAGGACTGGGACTACGACGAAGACCGCGGTGGGTTCCTCATTCGTCCCGACAGACTACTGATCGATGCGCTTCGAAAGGCGACTCAACCCGACAGCAGCGGCACGTTGTATTCGTTTTCGTGTTACCGCGCGACAGAGTACGTCATCGCGTTGGCGATCGCTGAAGAAGCAGAAGCAGGCAACCCGGAGTTGCTCGCCCAGCTTCAACGCCAAGCGGAACACCGAGCAGTTCGATCGGGTGAGTTCCATCGCGTCTTCTGTCGCGAACACGGTTCAAGAACGGAGCCACTGCCGCTCCGCTACTTCGTTCCCGGGGACCGCACTTGGTTCCGCAACCCGGATTGCCATTCTTCCGATGCGTCGGGGTATGAAGGCTCGTGGGTGTTCTATCTGGGGAACTGTCGGTTCTCCAACTTCTGGAAACGCGGTCGGGAGTTCACGCTCACCACCAAGTGCCTCGAAATGTTTCACTGGAGACATGCCACGTTCCGGGACGCAGAGGGCGATCTGCGCATCAACGAAACGATCGTCGAGGAACGAGTGAATGCCTCGCTGCAAAACCCATCGGAAGTCACGTTGATCCTCGGACAGATGGAGCGGCTTTACGATCCGGCCGGTGTCTACGCGGACGGGGGCTGCATCGACATCTCGCGTGAATCGCCACGCTGGGTCTGTCCCGGAACGACCGATTTGATTCTGCCCGATGTCGTGGGATCGCATCACGACAACTTCGCGTTGACGGAATTGACGTGTCTCTGATATAGCCCGCCGCGCAAATCACCCTCACGCTCTTGATCGACGAGTTCGTTCTCCATTCTGTGTGAACACTCGCTCGAAGGGTGCGACGTTGATTTTCACCTCAACATTTCATTCGCACATTCATGCAGGCCGTTCAATTCCGTTCCTCAGCAGGAGTCCGAAACGATGTGTGGAATCGTGGGCTACGTCGGTCCAAAGCAGGCTTACGACTATTTGATCGAAGGGCTGTTTCGGCTCGAGTATCGCGGCTACGACAGCGCGGGCGTCGCCTTGCAGCAGGCCGGTCAGATTGACGTTCGTAAGAAGACCGGGCGCGTCTCGCAACTTGCCGAGTTGGTGAAGGTTCAGCCCGTCACCGGCAACGCGGGGATCGGCCACACGCGCTGGGCGACTCACGGTGAACCGAGCGATGCGAACTCGCATCCGCACGTTGGCGGCAACGGTGAAGTTGTTCTGGTCCACAACGGGGTCATCGAAAACTATGCCTTACTGCGAGACAAACTGACCGAGCTCGGCTACGTGTTTCGATCGGCCACCGACACCGAAGTCGCGGCCCATTTGATCGCCCATCAGCTCGAAGAAGAAACGAAACTCGGGTCCGACCCGACACTCGCCGAGACCTGCATTCAAGCGGTCGAAAAAGCGATCAAGAAGATCAAAGGGACCTACGGCCTGGCGATCCTCTTCCGTGACGTACCCGGCCTGTTGGTGGCCGCTCGTTTGGGAAGTCCGCTTGTCGTCGGCATCGGCAAGGGTGAGTACTACCTCGCTAGCGATGCCAGTCCGCTCGTTGGTCACACCGAGGAAGTGGTCTATCTCAACGACCATGAGATCGCGGTCATCACCGCCGATCAGTTCCAACTGCGGCATCAGAACGGCGGCTCGAACGCCAAGCACATCAAGGTTCTCGAACAAGCTGCTGTTGATACCGATCTCGGTGAATTCGAACACTACATGCTCAAGGAAATCTTCGAGCAGCCCACCTCAATCGAAAATGCCCTGCGCGGACGGCTCGACGACGACGAAGCGACGGCCGTCTTCGGTGGCTTAAACATGGATCCGCAGAAACTACGGTGCATCGACCGCATTGTCTTGACCGCCTGCGGAACCAGTTGGCACTCCGCCCTGGTGGGCGAGTACCTCATCGAAGAGTTCGCCCGCATTCCGGTTGAGGTCGAGTACGCCAGTGAATTGCGTTACCGCAATCCGCCCATGACAGACCGCACGATGGTCTTCGCGATCACGCAAAGCGGTGAAACGGCCGACACGCTCGCCGCCATGCGTGAATGCAAACGGAAGGGCCATCCCACGCTGGCCATCTGCAACACGGTCGGCTCGACAATCGCCCGCGAGGCAGACGGCGGCATCTACCTGCACGCCGGTCCCGAAATTGGTGTCGCGTCCACGAAAGCCTTCACTTCTCAAGTGACCGTACTCACGCTGCTGGCACTATTCATGGGGCGGATGCGAAACCTGTCGTATCCGGCAGGCAAGCGAATCATCAGCCATCTGCGGGAGATGCCCGACAAGATTCGCCAGACGCTGAAGTGCTACGACGCCGTCAAAGAAGTGGCTCGCAAGTACTACACCGCCGAGAACTTCCTCTACATGGGGCGGCTCTATAACTTCCCGGTCGCGCTCGAAGGAGCGTTGAAACTCAAGGAAATCAGCTACATCCACGCGGAAGGGTATCCCGCCGCCGAGATGAAGCACGGTCCGATCGCGCTGATCGACGAAGATACTCCCAGCGTCTTCATCGCTCCGCGTTGCGGCATCTACCCAAAGGTGATGAGCAACCTGCAAGAGGTGAAGGCTCGACGCGGTCCCGTGATCGCCATCGCGTGTGAAGGGGACGACAAAATCGCGGACCTCGCCGACGATGTGATCTATGTCCCCGATGTCGATGAATACCTGCAACCGCTGGTGACCTCGATCCCGCTGCAACTGCTCTCCTACGAGATCGCAATCCTGCGCGGCTGCAACGTGGACCGCCCACGCAACCTCGCCAAAAGCGTGACCGTCGAGTAGCTCGAGCCTGCTCTGCCTCGCGAAATCGTCGATCCTTGCACAAGCCGCCCGAACGACAACAAGTCCGGGCGGCTTGTTTGCTTCTTTGGCCTGCGGCAACAGTTTGTGTCCCCGATTGGTGGCAGGCACCCGGCCGGACACGCCGGATGCTCACTCAGACCTCCGGGATGCTCCCTTAGACGACTGGGATGCTCCCTCAGATGTCCGGGATGGTCCCTCAGACGACCGGGATGGTCCCTCAGACGACCGGGATGCTCCCTTAGACGACCGGGATGGTCCCTCAGATGTCCGGGATGCTCCCTCAGACGACCGGGATGTTCCCTCAGACGACCGGGATGTTCCCTCAGACGCTCGGGATGCTCCCCCAGATGTCCGGGATGGTCTTCCAGACGCTCCGGATGGTCACTCCGGCGGGCGGGGCGAGTACCCGTCTGGTCCGGCTGGCCGTTTACGGGGAGAGTGTGGCAGTTCTCTGGCGTCCGGTGACTCCCTCGTGAGCGTGGCGTTTCATCCACGACGGCAACGTGGTGGCGGGTGCGCTCCGAAGCGTCTTTCTTAGCTTGAGGTTACGCATTGGGGCCGCGAACGGCGGACCTTGGCGTGAGGCGTTTCGGCAACGTGCGACGGTGCGGGAGGGGCGTGATGTTGTTGCGGGCGCAATGATTTCTAAACAGGCTTAACTCGTTGGGATGACTGATCTTATTTGGCCCTCGTGGCGCGAGGAGTGTCAACTTTTCAATAATGACGGCGCGAACGGCATTCAAGCTGCTTTACATCTTGTTCACGAACACTGACGCGAGTGGGTCACTCGCAGCAGACAAGACAACTCCACGAGACGGTCGCAGATCGCAGTCGCTCGCCAGCTTGAATCGCTCACACCCGCTGCTCAGAAAGAACACCCGCCATGACGAAATTCATCCACAGCAAGCTCATCACCACCCTCATCCACGACGAAGCTGGTTTCATTGTCTCAGCCGAACTCGTCCTCGTGGCGACCGTCGGAGTCCTGGCGATGGTCGTCGGACTGTCGGAAGTCGCTCTCAACGTGAACAACGAACTCGAAGACATCGGCTCCGCCTTCGGCTCGATAAACCAGACGTTCGTCCAGAAGGGTGTCCTCGGACATCAGGGCTACTCGGCTGGCACCGAGTTCAAGGACAACGCCGACCACTGCGACAACACCTGCGACATTCAACCCCTCGCCCCAAGCAGCGAGTTCTGATGAAGAAGTGGCGAGTGGTGAGAAAAACACTCTTCACTCTTCACCGTTCACCCTCTCTCAGCACCACGCCACATCGCACCGCCGGTCTCTCGCACCACCCGAGACTTGCGGTGTGGGCGTTCTTTGGGAGACGGGATCAAGAGGCGAGAAAAACACTCCCTGCCCACCACGACTCCATCTACTTCTTGGTCCGGCCCACTAGTTCGAGGAAGCGGCCGTAGGCTTCGTCCCACGCGAGTGTGTTCTGAGGCTCATAGCGTTTCAGCGTGGACGAGGCTCGCACGACCTCGCGAATCTGGGCGAGCGAACCGATGGCTCCGGCGGTTCGCGCTTGGACGAGGATGTTGCCGAGGGCGGTCGCTTCGATCGGTCCCGTCACCACGGGACGGCCGGTCGCGTTGGCCGTGAACTGGTTCAACAACTCGTTCTGAGTCCCACCGCCGACGATGTGAATGACTTCGGTTCGTTCGCCGGACAACTCTTCCAACCAACCGAGGACCATGCGGTACTTGAGAGCGAGGCTTTCGAGAGCACAGCGAACGAGACCGCCCTCGCTGTCGGGGATCTCTTGATTGGTCTGACGGCACCAACTGCGAATCGCTTCGGGCATGTCGGGTGGCGCGAGAAACGCCTGATCGTCGGGATCGACAAACGCCCGGAACGGCTTGGCGTCACGAGCCGCCTGCGCCAACAAGCCGTAATCGTAGGCCATGCCGTCACGCTCGAACGACTTCCGGCACTCCTGCACTAGCCACAGCCCCATGATGTTCTTGAGGAGCCGATACGTGCCGTCGATGCCACCTTCGTTCGTGACGTTCAGTTCGAGAGCACGCTGCGTCAGGACGGCGTGCGGCAGTTCGAGGCCCATCAGTGACCAAGTGCCCGAGCTGATGTAGGCCCAACTCGCGGAACCGGTTCGCTCCGTCGGCACCGCAACAACGGCGGCCGCCGTGTCGTGCGTCGGTGGCGTCACCACATCCAGCCGTGGCAGGCCAGCTCGCCGCGCGACATCCTCGCGCAGTCGGCCGAGCTTCGTTCCGGGGCCAACAACGTCGCCGAACATTTGCGTGGGGAGATCGAGCTTCCGCAGCAGATCGAACGCCCACGTACGGTCCGTCGGATGAAACATCTGCGACGTGGTGGCGTTTGTGAACTCAACTACGCGACTGCCGGACAACAGCCAGTGAAAGAAGTCGGGGATCATGAGAAACCGATCGGCCTGAGCGACCAGCGCCTGATTGGCTTGGTTCATCGCGATGAACTGGTACAGCGAATTGATCTCCATGAACTGGAGGCCCGTCTCCGCGAAGACTTCGGCGCGGGGAACTCGCTGAAACGTCTGCTCCATCACGCCGCGCGTCCTTGGATCGCGGTAGTTGTAAGCCTGCCCGAGCATCTCGCCCGTTTTCGACAGCAGGACGAAATCGACGCCCCACGTATCGACACCGACGGACACGATACTCTGTCCGAAGCGAGTGGCCGCCTTGGCGAGACCCGTCTGAATTTCGGACCACAGCCGCAGCAAGTCCCAACGCATCGTGTCGGCCACATGGACGGGGCCGTTGGGAAACCGATGCAACTCTTCGAGGCGAACCTGCTGTCCATCGAACAGACCCGCCATGACGCGGCCACTCTCAGCGCCCAAATCAATCGCTAGGTAAACTTGCTCGGCCATGTCGGATGCTCCTTGTGCGGACAGCTTTGGTGATGTCCGTACGACTCAATTGCGGGTGGAAAAACGTCTCTTCGCATTCCTGTTGAAAATGGCGTCCCGTGAGCGGCATGGCACTAGCCGCCGGTCTTTTTTCGCCGGCACCGGCGTCTAGCGCCGTGCCGCTCAGTCGGACATCCAACGCAAATGGTGGAGAGCCGGGAAACGTCAGCGAATCGAATGCGAGTCGGCCATGATACCTCTGGTCGGATAAAGCGGTAGCGAACCCTCGACAGGTCTGTTTTGGTCACGGAACTCTGTTCACACGCCACGCCAAATGAACTTCGGCGGCAGTTGGTGCCGGAGTGTGGAGCCGTGATGCAGCGCCGGGCATTTTTCTCGGGGAAAACGGGCCGAAACGAGGCGTTTGTCGATGAGCCGCCCTTGATTCGGATTGATCCCGTTTTGAGGCACCGCTACAAACCGCCGTCCCTTCTCTCGAATCCCATCTGTCTTTGATCCTTGCTTCATTGGGCGGAGAAACTGCGCCGCGACGTTAGTCCGTGTCGCCGTTTTCACGACCTGATTTTGCAAGCCTGTCTCGCCCTCCTCCGGTTCTCTGGCGTGGTCAGACCACGTACTTCCGCAACCGCAAAGGTGACTCGATGTACTTATCGACCAACCCGTTTTGGCTTCGCGTCTCAAAGAGCATGCGCGGCTTGCTGTGGCTCTGCCTAGGTGTGGGGCTGGCGCTCTCCTCACGACTGGCAGTCGGGCAGGATGCACCGCTGGGCGGAGGTGCCCGATCTGACATTGGCGATGCCGTCGAAGACGGAGCGTTGTTCGGTGATCGCTATACCGGGCGATCCGGCGAAGCGTTCGGAGCACTCATTCGCGCGGGGGTCTCGTCAGGCCCAGCCGTCGGACGCGAAACGTCGATCTTCCCGGTCGAACTCATGCCTTATGCCTTCGCCGACAAATGGATGTTCTTCAGCGACTTCCGTGGCTTCCGTGCGACCTCGGACGACTGGGGCGGAAGTCTGGGAACAGGGATTCGATACCACTCGGAACGACTGGATCGCGTCTTCGGTGCGAACGTTTACTACGACTACGACAACTCCAGCGGCGCGCTCTTTCGCGATGTCGGCTTCGGCTTGGAAACGCTTGGAAAATTGTGGGACCTGCGAGCCAACGCGTACTTCCCAAACAGTACCACTCAGAAGTTGCTCTCGACGACGTTCGTCGATGGCAGTCAGGCGTTCGTAGACAACCGGATCACCTACAGCCAAGACCGACTCGTTGCCAACGCTCTGACCGGCGTCGATATGGAAGTTGCCGTTCCGCTCCCTGGGCGTGTCATGCAACGGCACGATGTCCGCGTGGCGGGCGGCTGGTACCACTACAAAGGTGAAGAGATTCCTGGGTTTACGGGCTGGAAGACTCGCGTGCAGGGCAACCTGATCGCAAATCTTCAGGCGCAGATGGAAATCACCAGCGACTCGCTCTTCGACACCAACGTCATTTTCGGAGCAACGTGGACCTACGGTGGGTTCCGTCAACCCGATGGCGAAGCACGGACGCAGTTCAACCGCATGACCGAACAGGTCCGCCGCAACTACAACGTCGCTGTCGGACTAACCACCGTGAGAGACACCGGAATTGTGGCGGTCAATCCGAACACGGCGCTGCCGTACTTCGTCGAACACGTCGCCAGCTACGCCACCGGCCCCGCGTTCACCGGCACGGTCACTGATCCGTTCCAGACCGTGGCTGATGCCCAAACAGACTTGGCCATTCAGGACATTATCTTCGTCCATGCCGACAGCGTCTTTAACAACACTGGCGTGGAACTCCTGGAGCAGGGCGTTCGTATGCTAGGTGAAGGTGATGGCGTTCAACATCGCATCAATGTGGCGACCTTGGGTTCGATCCCAGTTCCCCGTGCGACCACAGGTGTGGAGCGGCCCCTCTTTGCGAACTCCCCTGGTGACGGGGTGACTTTGACATCGTTCCCCGCGATCACAACAACCCAGCCCACCGAATTCAGCGGCTTCCGTATCGGCGACGAGGCCGTTCTCACTAGCGGCTCGACGGGGCATGGGATTTACGGCAATGGCGCGAAGAACTTTCTGATCACTCAGACCGACATCAATTTTTCAAATGGCGACGGAATACGTCTGGAGAATCTGCTGAATGTCGAAAACCCTGGTCCAGTCCGGTTTTTGGGAGTTCGAATCAACGAACCCGTCGCAGACGCCACGGCACTGCGTGTGAGGGGCAATGTCGGCGGTATCACATTCGGAGACGACCCGATTTCCTTAGCGCAGGGGCTGATCGACAATACGGGCGGACGCGCACTATGGATTGAGAACACGAACTTGGGAAGTTTCGTCAATCTGACGGGGGCCGAGATCACCGATATCGGTGGCCAAGGTATTCTGATTGACAACAGCGTGTCTTTGCAGGGCGGCATCGTTACGGTCGATACGGCCACGATCAGCAATTCCTCCACGAACGGCGTCGAGATCATCGGCGGATCCGGCATCATCAACTTCCGCGGTGCACTCAACATTGCTCAACCGGCAGACGACGCTATCGACATCCACAACACTTTGGCGGGCAGCGTGATCTCGTTCGGAACGGCACCCGTTGCGGGAGTGGCCGTGACCAACGACGTGACCATCACCAACCGTGGCGCCCGCGGAATCAATCTGACGAGCAACGCGGGGCAGGTGTCCTTCTTCGGGGACGTGTCCATCGCGGGCGGAGGGGCGAGTTTATCTCCTGCAGTCGAATTTCAGGCCAACAGCGGCAATGCCCTGTTTCAGACGCTCGCGCTGAATGGAGGCAACGGTGACGGCATCTTGATTTCAAACAACACGGGCGAGTTATTTGTCACGGGTAACACAACCATCGAAAACTTTTTTAACGATGGCGTGCGGATCATCAACGATGACTCCAATGTGTTGTTCAATGGCTTGACGGTCTCAAGTCGTTCGCTACTCGGTTTCGGACGCGGCGTGAACGTCAATAACAGTAACGGAACCTACTCGTTCCAAAGAACGACTACGATTAACAACGAACAATTCGCCGTTGCGCCAGCAGTTGATATCCAAAACAATCCTGACGGCAGCACATCGTTTGAAACGCTGACAATCCTCGGCGCGACACGTCCACTACCGCTGTTTATCGATGGAGCGGGCCTGAACGTTGTCAACAACCCAGCGACGGTTTCCGTGGCGACATTGAACGTACTCTCAGATCAGGGAACCGGAGTATTCATCAGTAATGCCGGGGCCATTGCCGCGGCACCCGCCACTGGCGGCGTATTCATCAACGGAGGAACGATTGAAACGACGGGTGACAGTCCGGCAGTCGATGTCAGCAATTCGGTGATCAATCTCACGTTCACATCAGTCAGCAGTGCCGACTCTCTAACGCAGGGAATTCTGCTGGCGAACAATGTTGGTCCCGCCGGGGGAGACTTGTTTACCGTCACTGGAGTCAACGGCGCGAGCGGCACCGGCGGGATCATCACCGGCGCAATCGGCGACGGTGCGCAGTTCACCAATACCGGCGGAGTCTCGCTATCAGGAATCGATATCAACGGGAATCTGGGCAACGGTATCCAAGCAACCACGTCCTCATTGGCTGTCGTCAACTCTGCCATCACTGGGAATGCTGGGTTTGGCATACTGACATTGAGTACACCTCTCGTCTCGATATTAGGCAATACGATAGAGACCAATCTCCTGAGTGAGGTGCAACTCGTTGCCGCTACAGCTGAAAATTATACATTTACTATTGGCGACCCGTTCTCGGCGAATCAACAGACGATCACCGAAGTCGGAGGCGATGCAGTGGTAGTTAGTAATCAGGGTCCGGCCATCGGCAGGAATCTCTTCCTCACGGTCGTAAACAACACGATCACGACGACAGGAGCGGCTGACACGGGACTGCTAGTGAACTGGAACGGATCCATATTAGCCACACCGTTCAGGCATGGTGCCGAAGTCAGATCTAACATCTTTAACAGCATTGGAGGCGCAGCGACGGGCGTTCAGTTCAACCTGCCATCCGCGACTGCGATTTCGAGTGTAGGAGTCTCAGGCAACGCGTTTAACGTTTCTGGTGCTGCGGGCATTGGAGTTGGCGTGACAAAGGGCGCGGGCGTTTCAAACATCGACGTTACTAACAACGTCATGAATTTTGCAGGAGCCGGGGCCCGTGGCGTCCGGATGACTCTCGGCGCCAATTCAGTAGTATCCGTTTCCAACAACGAAATCACGATGAATGGCGACTTGTCTGAGGCCATTCTGTTCCCGTTGGTCCAAGGGATTTCGGCACTGACAATTGAAGGCAACACCATCACGATGGACGATGGGGCCGACTTGGTGAGTGATGAGCGCGGCATCCATATTCAAGCGATAACGGGGGCTGTCACGCTGTTCGGAAATGTAGACAATATCATCGACATTTACGGCTTCACGGGAACGGGCATTCCGTATTTCGAGGCTCCGAACACGATCCTTGGCACGACTTTGATCAATGGTACTCCTCAGCCATAACTCAGTCTCAACGCGAGGCGTGTTGACGAAACCAATTCATACCTACCGCTCACGCTTCGGGTTGGTGCCATTCTCTGCTGCGAGAATATTAGAACGAGAACCCACAGTAGCCGGTCAGTGCGACGTCGTCGTCGCTACCGCATCAGGCGATATCGAGTCAGATACTGCGGTGGCCAATCGCTGCAAATCCTCGTCGCTGTGAGCGGTCGTCACGACGATGCGCAGCCGTGATGTTCCACGCGGTACTGTCGGCGGGCGAATGGCTCCGACGAGAAAGCCCTGCTCTTCCAATCGGTTTGCCACGCGAACGGCCGCCTGCGGGTCTTTCAACGGGATGGGCACGATTGGCCCGACGGAGTTCGGTGACGGTTCAATCCCCGCAGCGAACAACATCTGGCGGAACGTGGATGCGGCGGCGGCAAGTCGTGCGCGACGTTGCGGCTCTGCGGAAATGATGTCGAGCGCGGCGAGCGAAGCCGCGCACAGAGCCGGGGGCAATGCGGTGGAGTAGACCTGCGGGCGGGCGCGGTTCCACAGAAAATCGATCAACTCCTGCGATCCGGCGACGAAGCCCCCCAGCACACCGACTGCCTTACTTAGCGTGCCGATGCGCACGGCGATGCGATCCTCAACACCAAGCTGTTCCGCTGCCCCGCTGCCTCGCGCCCCGAAGACTCCGGTGCCGTGGGCTTCATCCACAATCAAGGCGGCATCGAACTGTTGAGCCAAGTCACACAGTTCGCGGAGCGGGGCGAAGTCGCCGTCCATACTGAATACCGAGTCGGTCACGATCCAGCGGCGTCTGGCGGCACTGGCCTGACGAAGTTCGCGCGCGACAACCGACAAGTCGTCGTGTCGGTAGACGCGCAACGTCGCGCGGGACAATCGACAGCCATCCACGAGACTCGCGTGGTTCAGTCGATCGCATAACACGACATCGCCAGGACCCGCCAATGCGGCCACGGTCCCCATGTTGGCCGCCATTCCCGTCGGAAAGAGAATTGCCGCAGGCTGGCCTTCAAATTCTGCCAGACGTTGCTCCAACAACTCGTGCCACTGGCTGCGACCGCAGACCAGGGCGCTCGCCCGCGAACCGACACCGCATTCGGACAGCACCGCCGCCGCCGCCGCGATCACGCGCGGATCGCTCGCCAAGTTGAGGTAATCATTCGAGGCAAAGTTGAGAACGCGGCGACCGTCGATCTCACACCAACCGTCACCGCGCGGTTGAACGCAGCGGCGGCGACGAAGGAGTCCCTCCGCTGCCCACTCACGCAACTCGTCACCGATCCAGCCAAGAATTCCAGACATCGAGTCCGCCCATCGTCGAGACGCCTATCTCCCAATTATCACACAAACCGAGTATCGCGACTTTGACCAACGGGCGCGAAGTGAGCGAAGGAACATCCATTGCGTAGCCTCATCGGCCCGGCCTCATCGGTGGAATTGTGTGAGGCGACGAAGGGAAGGCCGGTCGAATCGCCCCTGCACAGGGCCATCGCCTGATTGAGTCTGCGAAACCAGTAGGGTGCATGGAGTCTTCGGAACGCACCAGATTCCTGTGAAATGCCGGTGTGTTCCGAAGACTCCACACACCCTACGGGAACAAAGCGATGGCACTGGCCCCCGCAGGCCCTGGCTTGAAAACGAAATCGGGTTCCGATGTACTCGGTTGGGTAACGACGCACTCAAGCCAATCAAACGAAAAGGGACAACATGGGAGATGAAGAGCGTAAAGCATTCGCTGTCGGCTGGGGGACGTTGGCCTTGGTGAACGCGGGACTGGCTCAAGGCAAGAACCGCAGTGGATTCATCTGGTTTTTTTTGTCGTTGTTGTTCGGCCCCTTGGCCACTTTCCTGTTGGTGGCGTCCTCTCCGAAGTTGCCCAACTGAGCCGTTGAAATCTCACGCGGTGAATCGAGTCCGTTCCGACCGCGCGAGGTATCACCGCCCCGCATTGTCCCCCCGGATCACCGGTCGTCACGTCCTTTTTCTGGAGTCATTCCAATGCCCATGCTTCGCATCAGTTGTCTGATGTTGTTCTGTGTCGCTTCACTCGCACACGCGGCGGAGTCCTCGAAGCCGAACATTGTGGTGATCGTGGCCGACGATCAGGGCTACGCCGATCTCGGCATTCAGGGCGGGAAGGACATTCCCACGCCAAACATCGACTCGATCGCGAAGAACGGCGTGAGGTGTACCAACGGGTACGTCTCGGGACCGTATTGCAGTCCGACGCGGGCGGGCCTGTTGACCGGGCGTTATCAGCAGCGGTTCGGTCACGAGTTCAATCCGGGTGGAGCCAGTGCGTCGGGCGACCTCGGTCTGACGCTTAACGAAAAAACTCTCGCCGACCGGCTCAAGGGGGCGGGATACGCCACCGGGATGGTCGGCAAGTGGCATCTCGGTTCGGCTCCGAAGTTCCATCCGATGCAGCGGGGCTTCGACGAATACTTCGGGTTCCTGGGCGGAGCACACTCGTACTTCGAGGTGGGGAGCGGGCGTGACGCAGTGCTGCGCGGGACCGAACCGGTCGATCAGGTCACGTATCTGACCGACGACTTCGCGCGGGAGGCGGTCGCGTTCATCGACCGGCATCACCAGCGTCCGTTCTTTCTCTACCTGCCGTTCAACGCCGTCCACAATCCGATGCACGCTCCCGCCAAGTACCTGGACCGATTTGCCTCCATCGCCAATGAGAGACGGCGAACCTATGCCGCGATGACCTCCGCCAAGGACGACGCCATTGGAGCGGTGCTGGCCAAGCTCAAGGACGCCAAGATCGATGCCAACACGCTGATCTTCTACATCTCGGACAACGGCGGTCCTCCGGTCAACGGCTCGGACAACGGGGTGCTGCGCGGCAACAAGGCCCAGACGCTGGAAGGGGGCATCCGCGTGCCCTTCTTCGTGCAGTGGAAGGCGAAGCTTCCCGCTGGCGTCCTGTACGAACAGCCGGTCATCCAGCTCGACTTCGTCCCGACCGCCCTCGCCGCCGCAGGTGCCCCAGCCGTGACCGACACGAAGCTCGACGGAGTCAACCTGCTGCCGTACCTGACCGGCGACAACCAGGCCGCGCCGCACGAGGCCCTCTACTGGCGCTTCGGCCCCCAGACGGCGATCCGCATGGGGGACTGGAAGCTCGTCAAACACGCGCAGTCCCAGTCCCCCGAACTCTACGACCTGTCCAAGGACATCGGCGAGACAACCGACCTCGCCAAGCAGCATCCCGACAAGTTCGCGGAACTCGAATCGGCTTGGAAGAAGTGGAACGGAGAATTGGTCGAACCGACGTGGGGCGCACAGCGCGCCGGCGCGAAGAAGGCGAACACAAACAAGAAGAACAAGAAGGCGGCTCAATGACCCCGCTTCGGCGCCTAGCACCGCTTCGTCGCACAGCCGTGTGAGAGACTGTGCTCTCGTTCCGGTGCGTTCCGAAGACTCCTCACACGGCCACGAATGAGATGTTCGAGGCGAGCCGTGTGCCGTAAGGCCACGGGTTTCCTACGACGAGCAAGAACTCGCAGCCTCCCGACATGCGGCTCACCAATCTCTCGTCTTGGCCGCGTGAGGGACATTTCACTTCGCGGCGTTGGCGACGCGCTGGGCGGCCACGTCACGAGGATGAGGCTGAACGGCTCGCGCGGGAAGCGAGGTCAGCACGACACAGATGGTTTCGGTGGCGCGATCGGCCCAGGCAATGGTGCCCGTCGATCCCGTGTGACCGAACGACTTCTCCGAGCAGCCCGGACTCCCCGCCGTCGCGCCGACGCTCAGCCCAAGTCCGCGCGGAGTCAGCCCGGCTCCGTTGTGGTTGCTGGTCATCAGCCGGGCGGTCTCGGGTTTGACGATCTTCCCCTGCTCCAACAGGAACTCCGCCAGAAAGCGCCCCACATCCGGGGCCGACGCATGGGTCCCGCCCCACGGTGCGCCGAGCTTTCTCCAGTACGCACTGTTCCAATCCCAGTCTTTTGCCGACGGATCGCCCGCGCCCGCTTCAGGAGCACCGAACTCGGTCTGACAATTGACCATGTCGCCGATCACGAATCGTCCCAACCCCTGTGCGGAGTGCTTCATCCCGAGCGGTTGGAAGACAGTGCGATCAACCTGTTCGAGAATGCTTGCTCCGCTGATCAGTTCGGCCACGTGAGTCGCCAGCAAAATCGCCATGCTTGAGTACTGGTACTTTGACCCGGCGGCAAACTGAAGCGGAGTCCGAATCGCTCCCGCGACGAACTCACTCAACCCGGCATGAGCCTTCCGCAGCGCGTTGTTGTCCGCCAACTGATCGGGCAATCCGGAAACGTGAGTCAGCAGATGCTTCATCGTCACCTGGTCTCGCCCATCGCCCGTGAACTTCGGAATGAACTTCTTGACGGGATCGTCGAGCCCAAACTTCCGCTGATCGAACAGCGTCATCAGCGCCGTGATACAGATCGGCTTCGAGATCGACCCCAACAGAAACATCGCGTCGTCGGACTTGGCCTTGCCAAAGTGCCGCGTGAATGTGGCCTCACGCTGCGTCACGTGCATCACAG
This sequence comes from Schlesneria paludicola DSM 18645, assembly GCA_945862235.1. Taxonomy (GTDB): domain Bacteria; phylum Planctomycetota; class Planctomycetia; order Planctomycetales; family Planctomycetaceae; genus Schlesneria; species Schlesneria paludicola_A. The sequence continues at coordinate 631 of CAMAYU010000048.1, read as the reverse complement.
CCGACTCGACCTGCCCGCTGCCGGTCGCCTTCGCCAACACCTCTCCCGCCTCATCGAGACGCTCCTGCCGGAGAGCGGCGAGTAACTGGGTCCCGAATGTCGCCACCACTCCCGCCTGAAGAAATGTGCGTCGTTGCATGCCGATCGGCCACCCTTCTTTCGATGACTAGTGTGTGGTGCGTTCCGAAGACTCCACGCACCCTACGTCACTTTGAGCCGCCAGTGAATTCAAAGAACACTGGCGAGCGAAGCCCCTCGCCAGTGGCATCCGGCGGAAGAGAGAGCGTGTTCCCTTGCTCTCCGCTAGTCTGCGCGACCAATGTTGATCGCACTGGGGGCGATGAAGCATTTCCCCGATGAACCTGTTTTCAGGGTGCCACGGTCACGGCTTTGCGTGGCCGTGCTTTGATCGTAGCGAAAGCAGGCCACGCAAAGCCGTGATCGTGGCATCCAACTCAGGGCCCGCTCGTTGCTAACGGCGATACGACTTATCGGATAGCCACTCAGAGTCTCATCCTGAACCACGCGGCTAAACGACTCAGCTCTGGCCGCTCGCCTCACTGCGGTACGGCTCCGCAAACTCGATCATTGTGATCGATCACTCGCGAACGGATCTGTGTCGTCGTGCGGC
>CAMAYU010000047.1 GCA_945862235.1 Schlesneria paludicola DSM 18645 | reverse complement strand
TTGTCCTTGGCTTGCAGGACGAGACTCCACCGCGTCGTCGCGAATCGAGGCGAGGGACCGCACGGCGCGGAAGGGAGTGGTGTCATCTGGGTTCCCGGCAACTGTGCAGCAGACAAACGAGCAGCAGACTCGGTGAGGCCAAGGATCGTACACGCCGGTTCAAACTTTTTTGTGCCTGCCTCTGATCATTTTGCCTGCACGTCATTCCGTCGTTCCGATCACAGAATGATGTGCAGGCAAAACAATGAAGCGGTACAGACCGTGAAGGACGAGGTGCTTGGCTATCTCAAGCCTTTCGCCTTGAGCAGCCGATCGGCCCATGTGGCTTGAGCGGCGGTGAACGGCGTCGAAGGATCGGCTTTGTAGTTGAGGACCAGATCGAACGCCGCCTTGTCGTAGATCGCGTGCCATGCCGCGTTGAGATCGAGCGTGGCGTCGGCGTCTCCCTCGGACAGTGGAATCGGAATCGAGGGCAGAAGTTGTGGCAGCTTGATGCGCCACAGATCGCTTCCTTCATGGCATTCCTCGGCACGCGACACGTGGACCGTGTAGTCGCAGCCGTCGCGCATGTCGTCTCTGAAAAAGGATCGGCCACCGCGCAGCAGATCGATCTCGACGAGACTCGTCATCGACCGCATCACCCGCTCACGCTTCCATTTGTACTTCTGCCTTCCGCGCGAACCCGCGACTTTGTTCGTGGGGCTGAGTACTTCAATGATGGTGACGATCTTGCGATTACTCGTGTCGATGACTTCGAGATACGGCTCACGCATCCGCAGCGTGGTGAACCGGAGTCGCGTCGGTTTCACGGCGACCGCCACGTCCCCCTCGGCCACGTCCCCCTCGGCCACTTCCAACTCGGTCTCACCGAGTCCGAATGATGCAGGGATGGACGAAGGATGCCCAGCGCCCTCTTCGGAAAACCGTGTCATGACGACATGGCTATCGGGAATGATCGTACTCCACGCAGGGTCGGCGTGATTGGTGATGTAGGCGCGTTCTTCCATTCCCACGAAGTAGCGGGGGCGAAGCTGTTCGCCGAGCATTCCGCGAATCTCCCCGATCAAGCTGGAATGAACGTTCATCCAGTGTTCGGAAGTTTCTAGGTACGGGTCCATTCCGGGAAAGGGCGATGGCATGATGCAGTCTCGCGGGACAGTGGCGGACGGGCGGGGCAGGAAGTCTTTGGTTCGCTTTCAGTCGCGGCGGCAATCTTAGCCGCCGCTCCAGTTTTTCGCGTAACGTTCTCGGGAAGAAACTTCTCTTGTCCGTAGCACGGGCGGCGGCAGCTCAATGTCGGGAATGCCCGCAGGAATGGGAGGCTCCATCGCCACCAGCAACCTGCGCTACCAACAGCTTCTCGGCTGGAGCCGCTCAAAACTCCCGCTTCAAATTTCTATCGGCCGACGAGGCAAGTGGTTGACGTGAACGCTCAAGAACGAAACGGCAGCGCATCCAGCAGCCATTCCGGGGCCACAAATCATGCACTGGGTGACGCTCGATCACGGCGAAGCCCCCGAACTGCCGTCAGGCCTGAAGCGATTCTGGCGTGAGCCAATACCGGCCTGGCGTGAGGGAAAACCGGGCCGTGAGTCAGACTTGTTTCCCATCGAGGGATCACCAAATATTTTCACAGGAACCACTTTCGCTCTCGACAAGCTGCGAGCCGCCGATATGACGCCGTGGGATGAGGTCGAGAAGCGGGCGAACGAGTTGTTGGCGAAATTCACAGCTCCCGCTGACAAAGGCCGTATTCATTGGCAGGCGGCCCATGTCTACGGGCAGAGTGACATTCGCGGGCACGGGGCGGACGTGATTCGACATGCGAAGGAGGCTCTCAAGTACGAACGCGATCCGGTGCAGCGGGGCTGGCTCTACATGTACCTCGGTGATGCCGCGGGTTTGGATTGGAAGAGCAAGGACGAGGCGACTCGTTGGTATTTGAAGGGGGTAATTTGAATTGCTGGCGTTCAAGCTGCCACAGAAAGCTCCCGAACTTCCGACGGTCGGCAAGTTCCGGGGGCTGGTGACGGGCGAGGCTGAAGGTCCGAACGAGGACAACCAGATCGTCTTTGAAGTTCTTCAAGCCGCTGAAGTGAAAGCTCGCAAGGAAGCGGCACTGGTCCGCGACTTGGTCTCCCGCCGCGAAATCCACATCCAGCAGCTTCAGAATCTATGGGGCCGCGATTACGTCGAAGGATCGGACGCTGAGAAGGCTCTCAAAAAACTGGCGACGGAAATCCTGCGCGAGGACGACGCGGTCATGAAACTCATTCACACCGTCTGGCCAAAGTCAGACCCGCTCCAAAAACTTTCCGACGGCGTTAATCAGACGTAGAGTGGGCAATGCGCGACATCGATAGCCAATTGGGATGGGAGCAGGCATCGTACAGAGGGGGGCGGGCGAGGTCCTTTTGATCTTTTGACTCAGTCAATCGTTCCGCGACGCCTGCGATTCCGTTCGGTCGGGCTCTGACGCGAGAGAAAACTCAACGATGAAGAAGCGTTGGCTGGTGGTGGCGGTGATGGTGATGGTCGGCTTGATCTTCGCGGTCCTGTCACAGTTGAAAGAGCCGCCGTCTTATGCGGCCACTCTGAGCGACGGCACCATCGTTCGGCTGGCAAAGGTGGGAGTGGGTGCGATGTCGTATGACTCGTACCCACCGCTGAAGGCGGCATTGGCGGGTTATGTGCCGAATCGGTTTCAGTCCCGGTTGGGTGAGCGAACCAGGTTCACATTCAACACCCTGTCTGACGAGCTTGGCCTGTTGTTCTTGTTCAGAACACCAGCAGACCAGCCGAAGCGCGATGTCACGCAATTCCTCTCGCGCATCGAGTTCGTCGAATCGACAGGCTTCGTATTCAAGGTCGGGGTTTCTGGTTCCAGCTCATCCGGCAGCGTCATGCTCATCAACGAGGGGCCGTTCCCGCGGCGCGATCCGATGTTGCACATGCGACTCTATGAGAAGGAGACCGATCGCCTGCTGTTCGATCTCCACGTGCCGAATCCCGGTTACAAGCCGAAGTTTGACGAATGGGCGCCGGAACCCGTTCCGGCCACGCAGACTGTGGAACCGCTCACGGTCACGCTGAAGAACGGACCGGCAAACATCCCGCTGGAATACGTGCGCGATGAGGACGTTGAGATCACCTCGACCGATCCGCGCTGGACGAACACTCCGCCCAAGCGGAATTTCTGGGTCACAGATGCGACCGGAGGGAAGGCGTACAGGCTCTCGGGACTGTCGCCGTTTGAACCGGCTTGGAAACTCCACCTTCGCTTCTGGCGCAACGAATCGGCCGAGTTCAGTCCGGACGAAGTCTGGCGAACGAAACTGATCAAACTGCCCGCCGCTTTGACCGCCGAGCGACTGAAGTTGGGTGGAGTGGCGGGGGGCGTGGAGCTCTCGACTAACTATGTGACATCCGCCGGTGAGGTTCACGATGACGGAACGGATTTGACCGTCACGCCGGGGTCCGGAGGAAACAGCAGCAGTAACGAGACCAGAAACGGAAAGCCGTACACGACCGTGGATTCACTGTTGCCGTTCTTCCAACTTAGTCACTCGACGCTCGATGAGGAGACCGAGTTGATCATCGTCGTCAAAGATCAAGACGGCAGGAAACTGACAAATGACAGAAGCGGCAGCACGACCCACCACACGGGCGGCATCTCGTCACGTCGCATCCAATTTCAGCCGACGCCCGAGACAACCGAAGTCCAACTGGAAGTCATTGTGAATCGGGGCCGGACGTTTGAGCTCCTCGTCGCACCGCGCAAGCCGGATGCCGTGAAAGTTTCGCCGTGACGAACTTGTAGGAAGGGCACGCTTGCCCGTCCGGCTTTGTGATGGAAGAGAGGACGGGCAGGAGTGCCCATCCTACGGGGCATCGTCGAACCGCGTGTTGCCGCTGGCGTCGAACTCGATGCGGCGCGGCGACCACTCCAGCGGCGTGAGACTTCGTGGCGAGATGTTCGCGTCATTCAACGGGTTCGCGTTGTGAATCCAGCGTGCGGCGAGATTACTCGCGCTGAGCCTTCGATAGCCGACGTAGGAGGTTGTCAGGCGCGGGTTGATCTCGACGATGAGTGGTCGCGTGGGATCGGCATCGGGGAGCAACAGGTCGAAGCCGAGGTGGCCCTTCAGTCCGGGAATCGTCGCGCACGCGCGTCGGACCAAATCGTGAACGGCGACTTCGGTCCTAGTAGGGAGTGAGGCGGGGATCGATCCGCCCAAGTACTGGAAGTCGCGCGAGAGTCGCTGTTGGCCAATAGGGAAAATCTCGATCTCGCCATTCGTTGGGCAGTGACATCCGACCGACAACGGCCGTCCCGCCACGAACGGCTGAATGAGGGCCTTGTGGGCCACGCCCGCTGCGGCATAGGCCGCTGCCGCGCGTTGCCACTCTTCCGGCGAATCGGTTCGCACACGAAGCGTCAGCCACGAACCGGCTCCGTCACGCGGCTTGATGACCCACGCAGGACTCGGATTGAATCCACCTTCCCGAACCTCAAAATGTGTGGCTGGGGTCGGCGCATCGCCGCCCCCAGAAAACTGGAAGACGTTCCCCTCCGGGGGCGGCGATGCGCCGACCTCAGCCACAGGACGCGAGAGACTCCAATCGACGACCCGCGTCGATAGCGTTGCCAGCGAGTGAGCTTCAAAGTGCCGAGCGAGTCGCAGCTTGTCGCCGCACAATTCGATCGCTTCCGGCGAACAGTTCAAAGACTTCGCGCCGGATGACAGCACGCGCCGAACGCGCTCCGCGAGCTGGCCGTCCGTCTCCGGAGCGATCACTAGAACCGCGTCGCTGTCCGCAACCAACTCGTGGAACAGGCGCTGTTCCGCCGTAGCGTTCGAGACAATCTCGATCCGGCAGCGCGACGACTCGGTCAATCGAACATCATGAGCGAGCCTCGCGTCGAGTGTCGTCGAGACGTGGCAGCCTGGGATTTGAAGCAAGTCGTCCACGACGGCCCACAACATCGCGCGGCCCTCGCGCTGAAGTGAATCGGGCAACGGTTCGCCGGAAAGACCACCGCCACAAATGAATTCGGAAACGAAGACGCGCATGTGACCCATTGACAGATGAGATCGCGAAGTGCGACTCGCACACGAAGGCTCGGTGCATCAATCACTGTCGTGAATGTTCGGTTTGGATTTGGTGAGCCAGGTGCCGTAAGGCCCTGGATTCCTGGACGAAAAGTCCGGGGCCTTACGGCACCCGGCTTGCCACGGCTTTCGACAATAATCGATTCGCCAGTCCGAAGCGCCGTGATTTGAACGACCGCGTCATCAGACTTGATCTCGTTCAAGATCACAACCGGCGATCACATTCCTGCTGCCGCCTTGAGCTGTAACATCTGGCGGGATGACAACTCAGTCAGCGATTCGCAGCCGATGTTGTGCTGGCCTGAGACATCGGTTTCGGTCCAGACAACTTGAACAGTCACGTTGCACACGGTGCGGGCGGCGTTGCGAACTTCGATCAGCAGCTTTTCACCGGTCGACACGGGCTGTTCCAACATCAGTTTCATGCCGGCTGTTGAGACATCTTCTAAACGACCGGTCCAGACGGTTGTCGGCGATGCGGCGCTCAGAAACCGGACCTCACGAAATAGTGTCTCGCGTGTGGACTGTCGGCGATCCGAGCGGCGGCGATTGGCGGGTTGGCGACGTTCTGGCATCGAAGCTCATCCTGAAGGTGATGGAGCGCCGTCCTCAGGGCGGCGCGAGGTCCCGGATCGGAAGTCACCGCGCGGAAAACCGACGACACACGCCAGCGTCACTCACAAGAGAACCTAGGTCGAAGATCGCCCGCCGTCCAATCGTCTTTCACCTGACATGGTGTTTCCCGCCAATTACCCCGGCTGCGGTGCCTGCCCCCTGATCGCTCGACGACAGACGAACTGAGGCAGGATGGGAAATGGTTGTCCGGCGTTGGCAAGAACTATCCCGAGTCGCGCAGCGACGGCAAATGCGGTCGCGTCCCCGTTCGAGATTCTCTGCCGCTGCTGCGCGGCTCGTCGTCGGGGGAGGTTGTCACTTCGGGTTGACACCCGCAGCTATTTGCTGGCATCGCTTCGCGATTGATGACCTGCGGTCGGGTTGGCCGGGGTTGGAGCGTTTCGCGAAATCCCAGCCACTCAGCCCGTTTTCGCCGAACGGCTGGGTGTCGGTTCGATCGGCTACGGGGGGATGCGGGCCGCACCCGCGTTGGGAGCCTTTGCGATGGCGGTCTTTCAGGCCCCTCGGTCGCCTATGACTCGCGCCGGCCGCACGCTGCTGTTGTCCGTCGCGACGGTCGGTGTGGCGACGGTCGTGTTCGGTTTGTCTCAGAACTTCTGGTTGAGCCTGGCGATGCTGGTGCTGATCGGGGCCAGCCATAACATCAGCGTGATCATTCGCCAGGCGTTGGTCCAATCGCTGACGCCAGACGCGATGCGAGGTCGCGTCTCCGCAGTCAATCAGGTCTTCATCGGCGCCAGTAACGAATTGGGCGACATGGAATCGGGCGTCACGGCGAAACTGTTTGGGCCGGCGCTGTCGGTCGTCGCGGGTGGCTTGGGCACCCTGCTGGTTGTCGCAAGTCTCGCCGGAAAATGGCCGCAGATTCGGCCACTGGGTTCCCTGAGAGAATTACACCCGGCGAATGAGACACCCTAAAAGCCAGATGTCGCATAACCGCGTCGCGTGACCATTCCTGTCTGGAACACGCGTCGGTCGATCAAACCGGAGCAGCGACGGTGCTGGTTCGGAGACAGCACGATCCGCATCGCCAAGGGCTCGACCCACTGCACAAACCACTCGTAACTGGCCGTCGCTTCGACGGTGAGCCGAGAGTCTTCAAAAAAAATGACGATCTGCTCTGACATCAGGTTCGAAAATCGTTTCCGAAACAATAACTTTCGCGCTGCATCCACCACAACGAGTGTGACCGTTTGCTTGTGGAGGTCGACGCCGACAAATCTCAGGGGAGTGCTCCTTCTGTGGCAAGTCCGTAACGGAACGCATGACTAACAGCATCCAGCATGACTTGACCACCAAACCGAAGTCACGACCAATCGCCCCGACCTCCGTTCTTCATAGGTTCTCCCCGCCCGATCAAATGCCCGTCAACCGCTCTGTCGAATCGCCGAAGTGGTCGAGTTCTAGGCCGCCCCAGTCCATCAGGCTGAGGAACAGGCTGCACATGCGGCGGTTCGGCGAATTCAGGTAATCGAGCACGCGGCCGCCTCGGAGTTTGCCCCCTGGGCCTCCGAGCAGGATGATTGGCAACTGCTTCGCGTCGTGACTGCCGTGCAACATGCTCGAACAGTGCATGATCGAGGTGTTGTCGAGCAACGAGCGATCCCCTTCCTTGACCTCTGACATTCGCTCGCAGAGGTAAGCGAGCTGGGCCATGAAGAACTGGTTGAGTGGGATAAGTTCCGGCGGCTGGGTGTGGGCCATCTGGTGATGCTGATCTTTAGCGCCGCAGTGAGTGTGGGTTTCGGCGGAGCCGTCGTTGCAATACTTGAGGGTTGCGATCCGGGTAGTGTCGGTGCGGAAGGCCAGCAGCACGATGTCGTTCATCAGCTTCCAATACTCCGGAATGTCGGCGGGAATCCCGTCGGCTGGTCGCGGGCGATCGGGGGCGGCCAAGGTTGGCTTCCAGCCGTTGGCGTCGCGCTGCTTGTCGGCTCGTTTGATGCGACCTTCGATCTCGTGAACGCTGCCTAGGTACTCCTCAAACCGCTGACGGTCCGAGAGGGAGAGCCGCAGACGCAGCGACTTCGCGTCTTCGAGCACGGCATCGACGACGCGGCGGTCGCCACGATTGCGGTCGGTGCGGAAGAGTTGGTCGAAGGCGAGCGCCGGACGCGTCTCGGTCCAGGTCGGCGACACCGCCGTGCTCCAGGAAATGTGCGAGCTGTAGAGCAAGGGAAGCCCGTCCTGGAGTCCAGGGATCGGTCCTTCACAGCCTAGCACCAGCGAAGGGATTCGCGTGCGGTCGCCAATCCGCTGAGCCATCACTTGATCAAAACTGACGCCCGTGCGGACTTCGGCCCCCGACAACGGCGCGCCGCTGAGCATGTTCCCTGTCTGCATACAGTGGATGGCGCCCTTGTTGGCCTGCTCATTCCACAGGCCGCGAAGGAAAACCAGCCGCTCCTTCCACGGCTCGAGCGGTTTCAGGCACGGCCCGAGTTCCATGCCTGTTCCCTCGCCCTTGGCCCACCAGTGCTGCGAGTGAAAGCCCATGCCCGTGAATGTGACCAGCGTGCGAATGGGCGGCTGAGTGGCGGCGTTGGTTTTTTCGCCCGCTGCGAACGAGAGTGATTCGAGCCACGGCAGACCCATAGAGACACCGATCCCGCGTAGCAGCGTGCGTCGCGAGATGGTCGAAGCGGATGTGTTGGACATGGGAGGTATCCTTTGGGGAGCGTGTTGTTTCAGTCGGAGCCAAGGGGTGTCTGTTGAACGATGGGCAGATCTTTGTACGACGGACTTCCCGTCCGTCGATCGGCGCGACGGACGGGAAGTCCGTCGTACCTGCTGGCGCTTTAGGGTGGCGTGGCGGCAACGGCACTTGTCGATCGAATGCAGCGAAACTGCTCGCTGCGGACGATGACGAGCAGGGCGTCCGACCAGCGACCACCGTTGGCCATCGTCTTGGTTACCTCGTCGACCAAGTTGCGATCCGACGTTAACACGGCGCGACCCAGTGCGTAGCCTGTCAGCTTGCGGGCGAGTGTCCGCAACAGGTCCTCGCGGCGCGGTCCGGCGAAGTAGTTCCGCAGACCGGCGATGTCCTCGATCTCGGTGCCGTCGCGGAGTGTTCCTTTGGTGTCGCCCGGCTTCAGCTCGCTGGCAGGCCGCAGGCGACCGATGGCGTCGAAACGCTCGAGCGTCATGCCGTACGGATCGATGCGGACGTGGCAACCGGCACATTTCGGGTCCGCACGATGACGCTCGGTGATCTCGCGCACGCTGAGGCCAGCGGGGGGAGTCTCGGGCAGTGGCGGAACGTCGGGCGGAACTTTGGGCAGCCGCTCGCCGAGCACCTGCACCAGCCACGCCCCGCGCTTGATCGGGCTTGTCCGCGCGGCGGCCGATTGCTTGGCGATCACCGCGCCGAAACCGAGAAACCCGCCGCGACCGTAGGCAGAAACGTTCTCGACTCGTCGCCACTGCGGACCAGTCACGCCGGGGATGCCATAGTGCTTGGCGAGGACCTCGTTGATGACCACGGCGTCGGCGGCGATCACATCGGCAACCGGGCGGTCATTGACCAGCAAGTCTTCGAAGAACCGCACCGGCTCTTCGGCCAACGCGTCGCGCAAGACCGGCGTGAACTCAGGAAAATGCTTCAGGCTGCGGCCGTGATTGGCGACAAAGTCCCGCACTCCGAGCCAGCGGGCGCCGAACTCTTCGGCCATGCCGCGCACGCGAACGTCCTTCAGCATGCGGCGGAGTTGCTCCTCCATGACCGCAGGCTCGTGGAGTTTCACGGCCTGCGCCCGCAACTCGTCGTCGGGAATCGAATCCCAAAGCAGGAAACTTAGCCGGGTTGCCAATTCGTCGCCCGAGACTGGCTGCCAGTGCGACCCGCTTGCTGGTTGTTCAACCCGATACAGGAACCACGGCGACGAGAGGACGCGGGCCAGAGCGGCACGGAACGCTGAATCATGTTTGGCACCTTCGGCACGGTCGACGCGGTAGGACGCGAGGATCGCCGCGCGTTCGTCGGCGGCGAGCGGCCGTCGCCAGGCGCGGGTGGCGAAGGCAAGCAGCGCCTCCAGGTGCCTCGGTTCCGCGGCGACTTGAGCCGCGAGAAAGGCTTTCTCCTCCCGTCTGATCTGTTCCTCGAACAGTTGGATGTAGAAGAACATGATCCGCGCGCCGTCGTTCGGCTTGCGGTAGTACTGCACGAGTCCCTCATACGCGATCGGGGTGGCGAACGCTTGCTCGCTCACAAACTCCAGTTCGCTCCACAGCCGGTCGAGCTCAGCCCGGCCCGCCTCGTCGAGCAGGAGCCGACGCAACGGCTCGTCCTCGCGGCGGTACAAGAAGACGCTGCCTTGAGCGTCTCGCGGGATGATCGGTTGAAAGAGGACCGCTGGCGGGAAGAGAGCACGAAACTCCGCCGCCGGCCGCGCCCGTTCGGCGGCGACGCGCGGATGCACGATCTGCGCGGCATGCGGGTCGCCCACTTCAGCTTTGGCGACCGGCTCAGCCAATCCCCCGCCACCGCCTGTCGCAGCGATGAGGAATGCCTGAACCGAGCCGGTTTCCGGACTCGCTTCGTCGAGGCTCACGTCGGCGCAGAGGAACCGAGGCAGCGTGAGCGCCTTCTGCAATTCTGCCGACAGTTTCCTGAGATCGATGACGATTTCGGTACCGGCAGCCGTGACCAACGCAGACTTTGGCACCGGTCGACCCTGCGGGTGCTGTCCGAATTTGAGTCCGGACGCTTGCTCGACGGCCGCGCCCAGTTCTGGATGCTCCGCAAACACCAGCGGCGGACCGTCACCACCCTCCAGTCGCAGCCGGTCCCAGACTACGAAGGTGTCGGGCTGAGCGGGCAACGCGACCATGCGGAAGAGCGGCTCACGGGCGGCACCCTGGACCCGCTCGCGAGCGACCACGCGACGCAGATCCTCCCAGGCGGGAAAGCCGTTTCCGACCGCCATGGCCGCATTCTTCCCGTAGTTGCCTTGAAACAACTGGTCCTGCATGGCTTTGATCGCCGCCAAGACTGGTGCCGGATCGGTGGTGGCCTCGTGCCACTTCTCCCGGACAAGGGCAAGCATGTCGGGAGGCAGCCCGGCTTCCGGCAGAATCGTGGACGCGCTGCCCAGATCAGCCAGTGCCTGCCCCAAGTCTGGAGCCGCGACATGCGACAGCTCGAACGAGACCCCATCACCACCGCTCGGGTGAGCATCGGCGACGCGGCCCGCGACCGACAACTCGCCAGCAATCGGACTCGTCCAGGCGATCGCCACAGGTCGTTTCTGTCCGGGATGTACGAAGACCGATCGTGCGGGCAATGTCGTCCAGACTTTAATTGGTTCCGCAGCCGAGTTCACGAAGACCGACGGTTCGGAACCGATGCTCCACGATTTCAGTTCGGGCCGTCCCGCGCTGCTGTCGTGCCGTTCGGTGAGGAACATCGGAGTAGAGGTCGTTTCCAGAAAGCTCCAACGGGCCTCATGCTTGTCCGACCACGGGTTCGCCTTCAGCAGATTGGGTACCAGATCGGCGACGCTCCAGGTTCGCTGATCGCCGGCTGTTTCGTGGATCGTCCATTCGACGAGCGTGCTGTCGGCCCCGTGATTTTCGTTCGGAAGCACGGTCAAGAGGAGCAGTTCGCCGCGTTGAACCGAGACCTTGTGCTCGAAGGGAACTGAGCCCCCTTCCGCAACTTCGGACTCCGCAAGGACACGTTTCGACGAAGCCCACTGGGACTCGATGGCCTTCTTGGCCGATTGGAGAGCCGTCTGCCGCCATTGCTTCTCGGCTTCCGCCAGAGCCGCTTTCTCGGACCACTGTTTCGTCTGGGCAATGACTTCCGCAGGCGAGGCCGACTTGCCGTTGAGCCCCGTCCAAAGTGCCGCCAGATAAGTGGCGTCGAGCTTTTCCTCGGCGGCCACCCCAGCGATGTCGGCGGCCCCGCCACGGGTGAGTCTGTCGCGGTGCTTCAAGGTCGCCGCGAGATGCGCTGCTAGCGGCGGCTCTCCATTGGGTCCGGCATAGCGAGCGTGGAAACTGCGGAGCGGCTTGAGAGCCTCCTCAGTCCAATCCGGGCGTTCGGTGGAAGGGGAAAAGCGGAAACCGCCGGGCACGAGCACTACCCGCGCGGCAACGTCACGAGCGGTCTGGTGATAGCGTTCGACCAGCTCGGGAGTGACCGGCATCGCGTCCCCGACGTTGGCAAAGCCCTCGCCGCCGACGCTGTCGACGGGAAACTCGCGGGCCTGTGTTGGCCGCATGTCCACGCTGGTGAGATCACGGACCGCGTTGTCGTACTCCGTGTTGCTCAGCCGACGCAGCGTCACCGGTCCAGGATCACCGGCTCGCGCGGCCGCTTCCGCATCGAGCGCCGTCGAGATCCAACCCAGCAGTTGCTCTCGTTCAGCCTGCGTCGGTTGCGGCGCGTCTTTCGGCGGCATATCGCCCAAACGCAACCGCTCGGCGACATCGACCAGCACCTTGGGCTTGGCGATGATCGCCTGAGCAGAGCCAAAGCTCGTGAGATCGAGATCGTTGTCCGTGGGCATCTTCCCATGGCACTTCCCGCAGGACCGGACGAGCAGTGGCTGGATCTGTGTGCCATACGATTGTGCGAGGTCGTCTGCACCATCAGCAGACGCGGCCGCGAGTGTGAGACAGGCAATTAGCAGCACGGTGCAAGCCGTCCGGTTCCGCCGTGCCGCACCGGGCGGCTGGCGCCGCACCGCTACTTCTATGCATCGCATCAGATTCGCTCCCTATGGCTCTCGATGTGCGTTCGCAACTCCCGATCGGCTTCCTGAACACGACCGGCCTTAAGTGCGTCAATGACCCTTTGATGACTCTCGATGCCGGTAGACCATTCGGCCTTCCTCACACTTTCTCGGAAGCGACGAAAGAAGACGGCCAGTACGTCGGTGAACGCCATCAGCGGCGAAAGGCCGCTGGCGCTGATCAGCTCGCGATGAAACGCAATATCCAATTTTACCCAGCGAGACAGGCTGCCAGCCTGCCGCAGTTCGGTATTGATCGCGTTCAGATTGTTGTACAGCGACTCATCCTGCTTCATGCGTCTGGCGACATGCGGCAGGACGCCCGCCTCGATGAGCACTCGCGTGTCAATCAGCTCTTCCGCAGAAACGTCGTGCATCTCCGGGTGGAAGCCGAGGTATTCCGTAACCCGGTCCATGTTCACACTGCCGACGGTCATTCCGCGCCCCGGCCTCGCCTCGACGATGCCAAGGAACTCCAGCGACTTGGTTGCCTCGCGCAGACTGGGTCGGCTGACACCGAATCTCGTTGCCAGTTCAGCCTCCGTCGGCAACCGGTCTCCGGATTTGAGATTGCCTTCCAGAATGAATGTCTTCAGGCGATCGGCAACGACGTCGCGAAGCTTGGATCGTTCGATCGTTTCGGCCATGAGTTTTTCTCACTGAAGTTGATGGCAGGCGAGAAGTTGATGGCAGGCGATTGACAAGCACAAACTGATGGTCAGTTTATCTGACAATCTCACTTTTTCAAGAGCGTACAATTCGGCCTTTTGACGTTGAAACGTTGCTGTCGATCGTACGTACCATCGACAGTGCCACCAGTCCGCCAGGATCTACCGCCCCCATCCCGCCGTCTTCGCTCCTGAGATTCGAAGCTCCGGTTCGACACACCGACGCGCGTCGGTGCGGGAATGAACATCGGCCGCTCGCACCGAGAGAACGGTCGTGTAATGAGACTCCCGAACTCGGCCCTTCGCCGATGCAGCGCGGGTTATGGTTTGGGGAGTTTCGAGCGCATGAAATCGGCGATCTGCTCGATGGCCTGCCGGGATTCTGGAAGCCCCCTGATCTGGAACACGTGGACCATGCCCGGCCAGACTTCGAACTTCACGGGGATCCCGTCCGCAAGAGCCTTCTTCGCCACTCGGACGCTGTCGTCGCGGAGCATTTCGTGCTCGCCGACCTGAATCAGCAGCGGTGGAATGCCGCGGTAGTCGCCGAAGACGGGTGAAGCGAGCGGGTTGCTGGGATCCGTTTTCCCCAGATAGCGATCCCGAAACTCGGGCATGGTTCGCGCACTGATGATGGGGTCATGGACTGTCTTCAGGGACTCGCTGGCCAGCGTGAAATCCGTGGCCGCCGAAAGGGCGATTCCTCCCGCCGGGAGTGGCCGCTGGCGGTCTCGCAGCGCCAGCAGCGTTGCCAGAGTCAGGTTGCCCCCCGCCGAATCCCCGGCGATAAATGTCGTCTTGGCAGGGCCGGGCCCAGACGGCCCGTTCGCGATCAGCCAGTCGTGAGCGGCAATACAATCCTCAAGCCCGGCGGGGAAAGGTTGTTCCGGTGCCAGCCGGTAGTCGGGCAGGAGCACGGCACACTTGGCCGCCACCGAGATGTCGGCCGCGAGCGGAAGATAGTTTCCTCCCGATCCAGAGACCCAGCCGCCGCCGTGCAGATACAAGAGCCGCACAGCGGGGTCCGCGTCGGGTGCGAGAACCCATTCACACGGAATCTCGCCGATCTTCACGTGAATAAGTTTGATGTCTTTGTTGGCGGGCTCTTGGCGTGCGCCCATGCCCGCCCGCAACCCCTTGAGATCGAAGTCTGTTGTGCCGAAGGGCGTGTTCTTGCTCAACCTTTGCAGCAATGCGATGCCTTCTGGCGAGACCACCCGCGGCTTGTCCGCCGACGCTCCCGACAGCGGCGGATTGTCGCCGTTGTTCTGCATGAGAGGCAGTACTGAGTCTTTTTGGACAGGTGGATTTGGTCCTGGCGGGTTGCCTGCAAAGGTGAACTCGCCGACTGCGACCACGAAGAGCAGCATTACTGCAGCCTTAGAGCATTTCATCTCGATCCTTTTATTCTGGCAGCGTCTGGAGTGGACTGTTCAAGCGGGATCGATTTTACCGTGGCGTGGTCGGCTGGTTGAGTTGCCTGAGGGCATGCGAGTAGCGGGCGATATCGCGGTCGGTCAGGTGGTACACGTCGATGGAGTAACCGATGCGGGCGACTGGCTCGAAGAAGCGGAAGTAGCCGAATTCACCGATGCCGACTTGGGTGCGGTCGCCGTTTTGATCGCGGATCGCGTGAGGGCGACCGTGGACGAAGTTGACACTCACGGCGTACCAGCCGGGTTGAGGGAATCGCGAGGGGAGCGGAGTGGCGTTGATTCCGATACGTGCCGGGACGACGGTGCCGAAGTAGGCGAGGCCGATCTCGTGGAGTTGCCGTTCGTCCATGAAGGCTTTCAGCGCGTGCAGGTCTTGGCCCCAGTCAATGTTGGAATCGACGAGATGCCAGCCACCGCGTGCCGGGCCTCCCGCGAGGACGTTGAAGTAGGCGAGGTGATGCGGATGGAATCGCAAGGCGAGCGGAGCCGTCAGCGTCGCGGCCCACACAATGAGCCAGACCACACGCCGTCGCGAGTCGCTCAGCCAGCGTGCCGCTTGGCCCGCAAATAGGTGCAGCAACGGCAGCGTCGGCAAGACGTATCGAACCCCGATCTGGTTCGCCGAGCCACTGGCCAACACCGGGAGGATCGCCGCCGCGATCAGCAGGCAGACCGCGCGACGACGATCGAGTGTGTTAGGGCGAGGCCACGCGAGCGTCGCCGTGGCGACGAGAATCAGCACCAGCGCGGACAACGGCAGCTTGTAACTGAGTGCGGCCGCGTAGTACCGCGCGAACGGCCGGTCTCGCCATTCACCATCGAGATAGACGGGATGCTTCCGTTCGAGGTCCAAGGCCAACCGATCGAACGCGGCGATGTAGTCGCGCGGGAGCGGGACCGGACACCAACCGACGACTGTCAGTGCGCGTTGCACTGTCACCATGCGGCCACTCGCGAACGGCACGTCTTTCAACGCGGTTCCCGTTCCACGGAAGAGATAGCTCGCGTTGATGACCAACAGCGCAACAGCCATCGCCGCAAGCCACTGCCGTGCGAGAACGGTTGCCGTCGATGCCTCGTCACGAACGATTCGCCAGCGCAGTACGAACCACACCACGACACAAACCGGTCCCAGTACGAGTGCCGACAACTTCGTCAATTGAGCGACTCCTAAGACCGCTCCGAAGAGCAATGCTTGACGCCCTGAAGGTCGTTCTGCAAATCGGACGAGAGCAAACAGCGTCGCGATCCAAGCGGCGGCGAGCGGCAGATCGTGAGTCACGATGGCCGCGTTCGCGATCACCGTGGGACAGCAACTGAACAAGAGAACGCTTAGGAACGCCGCTCGTTCGCCGTACCACGCGCGTCCCCACAGAGCCAAGATCAAACCGGTCAGTGTCGCCAACGGAATGATCATCAGGCGACCACACAGAAACCAGAACCTCACGTCGGAGTTCGCGGCCCAGAAGGCATCGCCGATGTCGCCCACGTCGGGCTTCGCGCCCGCGTCACCGGGGAGAGCGCCACCGAAAGCCAGCGGAATCGCCGCCCACATTCGGACGAGCGGGGGATTGATGACATCGTCGTCGAACTTTCCCGAAGTCCACATCCGCAGCCCGATCGGCAGATGCCAGAACTCATCGTGCGTCGGCGTCCAAGAACGGGCACAGTCCACTGCGAGCGCGGCCTGCAAGACCAGACACGCGACCACGCTCGGCCAAAACCACCGCGCGTCCGGCCCGAACCAACGAGGCTTGTCCGCGTCACGGCTCGCGGTGTCCAAGTGGGCCTTCGCCATCAAAGCGTCCTGAAGGGAGTGGTCGGGCGGAGTTGTGCCGGGCCGCAGAGTAACAGTTGCTCTGCACGTCAGAAATGCCGCCAACGCGCTTCGCAGGGCCATCGCCTTTGTCAATTTCGGGTGCCACGGTCACGGAGCTTCGACGTGGCCGTGTGTGAAAGTGAAGGCTGTTTCTCATTCTCACGTCACTTCGAAGCTCCGCGACCGTGGCACCCACTCGCCCAGATTCAAAAAGGCGATGGCCCTGCGCACTTCGGCGGCAAGGACGAGACAACCACGCTTCCGCTCGTTCGGCGGCACCGATATACCGGGTTCCATCCATCACGAGACTGCTTCTATTGACCGCATGCAGGACGAGAATCATCGCCGCTCCGTCTCACACCGCTTCGACGCTCACGGCGTCTTACGAAGACTGTCGAGTTCTCACGCAGCGGACCGCGCACAACTTTCGGTTCTCGTTCCTGACGCTGCCGCGCGAGCAACGTCGCGCGATGAATGCGTTGTATGCGTTCAACCGCATCACCGATGACCTGGGGGACGACGAGAGCCTGACGATTGAGGAGCGTCGCCTCCGATTGGCGCAGTGGCGGGAGTTGGTGCGCGGTGCGATGAGCGGCTCGTCGACCGATGTCATTGATTCCGCCGGTCTGCTCGACGAGGAACGTCGCTACCTGCCTGCGATCAGCGACATGCTCGCGCGGGCCAGCATTCCGCACGAATACCTCTTCGCTGTGATCGACGGTGTGGAGTCGGACCTGCATCCGATGGAAGTGGCCACGTTCGAGGAACTCGAACGGTACTGCTATCAGGTCGCGGGGGCGGTCGGTCTGTGCTGCATCCATGTGTGGGGCTTTCGCGAGGGGCCAAAGGTCCGGCAACTGGCCATCGACTGCGGACTCGCCCTGCAACTGACAAACATTTTGAGAGACCTCGCCGAAGATGCCGATCGCGGGCGCGTCTATCTGCCGCGCGAAGACCTCGCGCGGTTCGGGTACTCTACTGACGACCTGCAACGCCGCGTCATCCACCTGTCGTTTCGAGACCTCATGCAATTCGAAGTGGCTCGCGCGAAGAGGTACTACGCGCGGGGAGAAGAGTTGCTCGATCATCTCGCACCGCCAGGGCGACCGATCCTGCGAGCCATGCTCGACATTTACGGTGGTCTGCTGCGAGAGATCGAACGCCGTGACTTTGACGTGTTCTCACGACGGGTCTCGTTGCCGAAGTGGAAAAAACTGTGGTACGCGGGCCGCGCGATCCTCACCACGCGGCTGGCGTGAAAACAGACCAGTCGCGATCGTTCCTAAGGTGCGGCTAGTGGTCGGACAACTTGAAATTGCCGGGTTCTTCAACAACTAGCCCGACGTGCAAGCGAGGGCAAACCATAGTCGAAATTGAAGCCCTCGCTTGCGTGTCGGGCTAGTGATGTGTGGAAGCCGGGGTCAGGTGGTTCAAAGTTCATTTTTCGCGGCGAAAAATGAACCTTGAACCACCTGACCCCTGATCGTCCGTTCGGAAACAACTGTCGCCAGATTGTCGTGGTTCGCTCCTAAGCCGAACGCCGCGTTAGCGTTCAAACACCGGCACGGGGAGTTGGCCGCGTTGCCATTGCTGGGCGTCTTCGCTGTCGGGGACGACGGCTCGAACTTTGACGCGAAACGTGGAAGACGGACCGCCCGGCGCGTTCTGCATCCGCTTCTGAGCCGTCTGTTTGGCGAGCGGCACGACCTTGAGCGGTGCCACGTTGGGGTGGAACCATTCGGCATACGTTCCGGCGTCGGTCTCGACAGTCACATGGAACGACATCGGGCGGATGTGCGAGATGCTTCTCATCTGGCCTCCCACTTCCAGCGGGCCGTTGTTTGTCGCCACGGCGTTCATTTCGACTTCGGCGAGGTTCGACAGCGTCACCATGTAGCCGGGCGGCTTCGCGTCATTGAGCGCGATCTTTTGTTTCTTCGCGCCCAGCTCGAGCCACTGCGGGAACTCGCTCTGCAACTTGCCGACCGGTTTGCCGAAGGCTGTTTCAAAATCGGCGAGTCGGCTGGCGGCATCGTCCTTCGCGAGCGGCTGCTTCTGGCTGAGAACCTGCAAATAGGTGACGTATTGCTTGCGGTACTTGGTGGCGAGGAACCAGTGAATGCTCCACGCGTGGGCATAGGCTTCACCCGCGAGGACATCGCCTCGGAAAGCTTTGTCGTCGGCCACCACGTCATCCCAATCGACCTTCCGCGCCCGCGACGCCGCCTTCGAGTACCGGGCACTCACCTTGAGCGGGCCGCCGTTGATCTTGTCACCGTTCCCCTCGAAGCCCGTTGCGATCCCCTCGTTGAACCACGCGGGCGAAGGAGCCAGTCGTTGCAGCACGCCGCGATTGTGGACTTGCTGGTGAATGGCCTCGTGCAGAGGAGTCTCAAACGTGTGGCACTCGCTCATCCGGATAGCGAGATGGTTCGAGAGGCCGCTGTAAAAGCCGAGGATATTTCCGGCAGACAGGCCGCGTCCGCCGGTCTCTTTCTCGGTGTACTTCATGAAGTCTTCGTCGGTCTCAAAGATGAGTAACACGAGCGGATAGCGCGGCTTGACGATGTCGATCTTCATGTCGTCGATGAAGCTGATGAAGACCTTCTCGACGGTCTTCATGAACGTGGCCGCCTTCTTCATGAAGACCGCCGCTTTCGGTTCAAACTGCTTCGGCAGCGGCTGGGCTAGGATCAAGCCGATGGCATACGGCGCGTCGGCATGCCCACGAAACGTCTCCTTGCCGAATCGCTCGGAGAGGCGTTCCAAGATCGCGGCCCCGGTCAGCGGCTCGGGGTCCGGTCCCGGTTCGCGTTTGAGGATCCGGTCCTGCGGCACGATCTCGATGCGCCCGTCGGTTCGTTCGAGAGCGATCGCTCCCTGACCCTCGCCAGCAAGCCGCGCTTCGATCGTCGCGGAATTGCCATCGTCTTCACGCACGGTGAAGGTGTCGGCGTGAGCGAACCCCGACATCACCCGCAAAGCGAACGCGACCGAGATGTGCCGCGCGAGTCGAGCAGACCGTTGAGAGTTCATGTCCTCGGCCATTCTCATTGAGAAGTCTTTTGTTGGGGGCGATGCTTCGTCCATTGTGCCGTTGGGGCGAAGTTCACGCGACCCCATCGTTCTCGGCCTGAAACACGGGTAGCCGCCAGCGCCAACGAATCGCCGCCAGCCGCAACAGCAGGATCACGGTGGCGCAAACCACGAGATTGAACGGGCTGTTCGGCCAGAGGTGCGCCGCGATGAGGTACGCCGTCGCACCGATCAAGGCGGCCGTCGCATACAAATAAATGTTCGGCCGAAAAACCAGCGGAACTTCGCCCAGCAACACGTCGCGGATCATGCCTCCCGCCACTCCCGTCACCACGCCGAAGACCACGCAGACGGTCCCCGCGTGTTGCAGGCTGAACGTTTTGTGAGTCCCCAACGTGGCAACGAATGCGAGACCGAAGGCATCGACAATCAGCAACGGCATCGATGACGGATCGACAAACCGCGCGAGATAGAACACGGCTCCAGCCGCCACCGCGCCAGACAAAATGAACGAGGAGTCCTGCACCCAGAAAACGGGCACGTCGAGCACGACATCACGCAGCGTGCCGCCTCCCACCGCAGTGACCAGCCCCAGCACGACCACTCCAAACAGATCGATGCCCTTGCCGCGAGCCGCCAGCGCACCAGTGGCCGCTCCAAACACAACGGCCAGATGTTCGAGGACGTATCTCACGGAAAGCGTCTCATTTCGAAAGCGGCGGACAAGAACGGATTAGGGGTGCTAACGTGAGACCCATCCCGCTCATCGGGCTGGCATCTGCAATGCCGGTCGGGGGAAGGAAAGAAGAGTCTTCGCGAAACTCCGGGCTTCCTTCGCAAAGACTCAGTCCAGCCCTAGCCACCCAGCGCCAATTTTGAGCATCGACGAAGCACGAGTGACGCGCGTGGTCACTCTTCCGTCTGATAGATGCGGAGGAAGCGGTAATAGACTTCGAGGCTCATCGTGCTGAGGGCGGTCGAGTAAAGGCGACCGCCGATGCCGGCCCACTTGCCTTTGGGATCCCAGCTTCCCGCGTGAGGGCCACTTGTCCGCTGAAGGCCGACGAGCGTGTCGCGCAGGGATGAGTTCCATTCTTCCCACGGTTCGCCGTCGTGTTGGAACATCGCCAGCGTGCCGTAGTACCAGTAGTACTCGTCGTACACGGCGAGGCGTGGCAGGTTCAGTCTGAGATAGCTGACAGCCTCCTGCGAGGCGGCATCGCTCTGGCGGACGTTGAACATCTGGCGACAGAAGAGGGCTTCCGCCGTCATGGCGGGCGTGGCCTTTTCGTTCAGCTTGTACCCTGCCAAACCGCCGCGACTGCCGAGAGCGCGGGCTTGCAGGAACTTGGTCATGCCGCGACGAGTCTCTTCGGGAACAGTGACGCCTGAGTTGACGGCGCTCTTCAGAGCCATCAGTTGCCAGCCGAACATGCTCATGTCGGACTCACCGCCGCGACCGTAGCGCCAGCCGCCGTCATCATTCTGCATGGCGGCGATCAGTTTGACGCCGCCTCGCACGGCCTCGCGCAGTTCGGGGAAGGCGTTCGGGTCGCTCTGCATTCCGTACGCTTCGCCCAGTGCGAAGGCCGCGATGGCGTGGCAGTACATCATGTCGTAGCGCGTCGCCTTGCCACCGAGGTAGCCGTTGCTTTGCTGCTGACGGATGAGCCAGTCGATCGCCCGTTTGACGTTGTCGGAGTACTGGCCGTCCTCGTGTGTATAGCCCGCGCCAAGGAACGACAGGATGACGAGTCCGGTGACGCCGGTGTCGGCGTAGACGCCGCCATCGAGTCGGTTCTGTCCCTGCGGATCTGTCTTCGCCTGACCGCCGCCGTGGCGCGCCGACGACCAGTGGCCATCGGACTCTTGGATGTCAGACATCCAGCGCAGGCTCATTTCCACCGCGCGTTCGGACGCATCGGAGCCGCCATTTTTCAACGCGATGGAGCGGCGCTGTTCGATGCGCCGGGCGCGATATGTTTCGGGTGCGCGTGTGGCCGCACGCGCACTGATGGACGGCGTGTTCGGACGTTTGAAATCTTGCATCGGAGCATCACCGGGCAGATCGTTGCCGGGCGATCCGCGTGAGGCGATCAAACCACCATCGGTCGGAAGGGGCCTCGCCGGAGTGGGGCGGGCGACACCGGGCGGATTCGGATCGAAATCAGGTTCGTTCGCGGGGCGATTGCCGACGCGAGTGAACCGGCCGCTGGAACCGACACCCGATTGGGAGGTCGTGGCTGAAGCAGGGTTGCTTCCGGTCTCAGACACATCCGCAGGGAAAGGACTCGGCGCACCCCGGCGTTTGATTGCATTGGCGGGAAGCCCCACGGGTTTGGGAAGTCCCGCTTCGGGAACGACATCGGTGGGCAGAGTAAGGAGCGTGCCATCTTCCATGAACGGGGCCGTTCGTTCGGATGCACCGCGCTGCGGTTCGGCTCGCGCCCCAGCAACGGCCTCGGCAGAGGAACTCTCACGACGAATCGCCTGCCGCGCGGCCAGCGTGGATGAGCCTACTTCGGAGCGCGACTCGACCTTGGGGGGTTCGATGGCGACTGTGGGCGACGCGTTGCTGCGTGCGATCGATTCGACGGAGGCTTGTTGTGTTGGTGGAGCGGGAGGTTCGTCGGGGCGCGATGGCAAATTGGGAGCGTCGGGCGGAACGACCGCGTCCGAGGGAGACAGTTCCACAACAGGCGGCTCGACCGCAGCAGGTTCTTGATCAGGTCGCTCGATGCGCGACATCGTTTGACTCGCCCGTCCAACGGACCTCGCCCAAACCGGCGTGTTGCCGGTGCCCGCGACCGGCGACACGTCTTCATCACCATTCCCCGTCACCGCGATCTTGACGCGCGGCAACTCCGGATCGCCGTGGGCCACAGGTGCAGGAACGTAGGACTGAACGGCAGTGGCCCAACCCAAACCAAGGCAACAGTGAACGGCCAGCGAGAGCACGAATGACTTCGAGGTTGTGTTGGCATCGCCGTATCGGGTGCCGAGCATCGACAACAGTTGCACGGTCGCGAACACGGAACAGACGATGAGCGCCGCCTTCAGCAAGATGCCGCTGGCCGTCCAGTCGCTAACGCTGTGCGTCACGAGTTCGAGCAAATGAGTGAGTGAGTTCGGCATCGGAGTCACTTCTGTCGAGGAAGGTGAGCCACGGAAATGTTGCGGACTCCCGCCTGCTTACAGGCCGAGAACGCGTCCATCACCCTCTGATACTCACAACGACCGTCGCCGCGGATCACGACGGCTTGATTGGGGAACGAGGTCAGCGCCGCCTGAAGCAGCGATGACAATGTCTCCACCGTTTGCGGCTTGCCACTGACCTGCATTTGGCCATCGATCGCCACGTTGACGACGATCTCATCCGGCTGTCCGGTGAGGACCGCGTTGTCGGAGACCGTCGGAACTTGGATCTCAGTCTGACGCTCGTTCTGTGAGAACGTCGTCGAGACCATGAAGAACATCACGATAGTGAGGATGATGTCCAGCAGCGATGTGATGTTCAGACTGGGTTCTTCGAGTGGCGAAGTTTTGAGTGGCATTCAACCGATCCCTCGGTGAGGCAAATGGAATTGCTCGCGCGACATGAGAGCAAGCCTCCCGCTTGCTGATCTGACGGCAGAAGCGGCTGAAGGCTCTTCTGCGGACGACCGCCTCGTGAGGCGGCGGCATGGTAACAGATCGGCAATTTTGGCAAGAGTCCGCTAGCGGATGAGGCATCAAGCCGCGCGGTCACAGCCAACTTGCCGGATCGTCACGACCGAAAGGGTTGGTAGACGCCATTGGTCACGCTCGCAACCGGGATCAGAACCGGCCGATCTCTGCCCGGCTTCCTTGATGCGCCGCGGGGCAATCTTCATTCTATGCCACCGCTCGGCCGAGGCTAACGGCGGTTCCTCTCAACATTCACAAAGGCGATTGAAAAATGGTCGAAGTCTGTCCGATGCGTGGCTGGCGTTATGACGTGTCTCAGGTGGGCGACCTGTCCGACGTGATTACGCCCCCGTATGACGTGATCGACGAACACCAACAGAACGAACTCTTCAAGAAGCATCCGTGCAACTTCATTCGGCTCGAACTGAACCGCGAAGAACCCGGCGATGCGTCGCCCGATGTGAAGTACGAGCGAGCCGCCGCGTTTCTCAAACACTGGAAGGTCGATGGCATCCTCCAGCAGGAACACGAGGACGTGTTGTACGTGTACTCGCAAGAGTTCAAGTGGGAAGGAAAGACGTTCGTGCGCAGCGGGTTTTTGGCGCGCGTGCGGCTCGAAGAGTTTGGCACGGGGAACGTCTTCCCCCACGAGCAAACTCTGTCGGGACCAAAGCTCGACCGATTGATGCTGATCCGCGCCACCAACACCAATCTCTCGCCGATCTTCGGCCTCTATCCCGACGAAACCGCCGGCGTCCAGCAAGAGCTGGATGAAGCGTGCATCGCACTCACGCCGTGCGTCGCGACCGACCATCTCGGCGTGATCCATCGCCTGTGGGTGATCAAGGATCACAACGTCATCGGCAAAGTTCAGGCGGGATTGCACGACAAACCGGTCTTCATCGCGGACGGGCATCATCGGTACGAGACCGCCCTGAACTATCGTCGCGAACTGAAAGCGGCCGGGAAGTTGGCGAGTGACGTAGCGGGACCGAACTTTGTGATGATGCACTTCGTTGGGATGCAGGATCCCGGTTTGCAGATTCTCCCGACACACCGGCTGGTCTCGGGGCTAGCCGACATCACGGCCGATCAGGTGCAGAGCTGCCTTGAAAAATACTGCGAAGTCGAACGGATCGGGACTGGCGACGAGGCGGCGCGCGAAACGTGGGAGCTGATCGAAGCCGACGGCGGGCAGAGCGTGTTCGGATTCGGGACCGCGTCCGACAACACTTGGCTCTTGGCGCAAGTCACCGACGCGAGCGCGATGGCGACGCTCGCGGCCGATCACAGCGAAGCCTGGCGTTCGCTGGGAGTCAGCCTGCTGCACAAGCTGCTGCTCGATGAATTGATCTTCAAGCAGTTCGGTCGCGAGCCGAAGTTCCAGTATGTCCATCGCTTGGACGAGACCACAGCGGCGCTGAACGCGAAGTCGCACCAACTCGGGTGTCTCGTGGCCCCCGCCACGATCGACCACGTGCGCGACATCGCCGCCGGTCGCGAGACGATGCCGCCCAAAAGCACATACTTCTACCCGAAGCTGCTCTCGGGCATGGTGGTCAACACGTTGTCGTGACGGCCGGGAAGTTTTGGCCCCCGCTTCATTTTGAATGAGGCGGGGAGATGCCAGTCACGCAGAGCTATCTGCCGATTTGAATCTGGGAGATGGGTGCCACGGTCAGGGAGCTTCGACGTGGCCGTGCGTGGAATTGAAGGCTGCTTCTCTTTCTCACGGCCACGGCCACGAAGCTTCGTGACCGTGGCACCCCAAATCGACAAAAATGATGGCTCTGCCAGTCGCGGACTTCATCTAGCCGCATTTTGAGGCGTCTGTTACGGTCCCGCCTCACTTCAAAGTTGCCCCGCTTGCAGTTGTTGGCCATGCCTCAACGCCCTCTTTCCACCCCCTCTTTCCATGTGTCTCAAGCCGTACTCTTGGCGAGTTGGTTGCGGGGCGTGTGCGCACATTGGCAAGTGGGCATCTCAGAACTAGCCCGACGCGCAAGCGAGGGCTTCGGGGCGTCGAACGGCCAGCCCTCGCTTGCGCGTCGGGCTAGTTTTCCGAGGCACAAACAGATTTTGACATGCGTTCCAGGTTGTGGGAAGCGTTTGTCGTGGCCATCCGACCGCGTCTGGCTGGCAGTGGCAATCGCCGGGATGTTCGCGGGAGCATCCGGATGCTCGGCTCTTCAGGAGCGCATGACACGCCGTTCCGAGAAGTGTAGTTCCCTGTGCGATCAGGCTCGCAAAGCGCAGGAGCAGGGCTGGCCGGATCAGGCCGAGTTGCTGTTGAACGAAGCGCTCAACAATCGCCCGAAAGATGCGGGGACGCGTCGTCAATTGGCGGAAGCGCTGTGGCGTGGCGGACGGCAAGACGACGCATTGGCTGAGCTGGCCGCATTGGTTCAACTCCATCCGCGCGACGTGAAGCTGAGGTCTCAGCAGGCGACCTTTCTGTTTGAAACCAAGAACCTCACGGCGGCGGCGCTGGCGGCGGAACACGCGCTGCGTCTCGATCCGAATTCGATCGAAGCCCTGTTCGTGAAGGCCCGCGTCGATTCGGCTCGTGGCGAACTCGAGCCGGCTCTCGCGTCCTACATTCTGCTGACACAGCTCGTACCGGATCGGCTCGACGCGAAGCTGGAGCTGGCCGAAGTTCACATCCGGCGCGGAAACCCCGATCAGGCGTGTCCTCTGCTGCGCGATGCGACACAACAGCCTCAGGTCAACCGGGAACAACTCGCCGACGCCGAATGGCGTCTCGGTCTCGGCTATGCCGCGGCAGAGCGTTGGACCGATGCTGCCGCAACACTGGGTCGAGCGATTGAACAGCGCAACGCGTCTGAACTCGACTGGGAATGCCTCGCCACGGTGCGTGCATTCGCGGGCGAGGACATCGGCGGCGTGCAAGCCATGGCGCGCATGGCCTCCGCCAACCAACCTGCGGCAGAACCGAAAAGCCTCTGGACCGAGTTGCGAAACCAACTCGCCACCCGCGACTTGGCCGCGCGTCGCGAAGGCAATTCTTCCACGCAGGCATTCGGCCGCGACGGAGTAGTCCCGGCAGATTTCAGCCGAACCGCGAGCGTCAACGAGTCACGTTCGATGGGTCGGTCACACTGAAGCGACCGCCAAGAGTTGCCATCCCCACAAACTAGGGATCATGTGCAACAGCCCGAAGGCCGACGGCTCGTCACACTCGCATCTGGGGCCGCGAGCGATCTGTTTACTGTCGTCGCTCCACGCTCACCGAACGGAGCGACTCAAAGCCCTCATCAATCACGCCCTTGTCAAAGTTCTTGCTCACGCTGCGGGTTGGTGTGGGAACGCGTTCTGGCGAGTGGACTATTTTTCGGTTGCCGCCTAAGCTCGCGTTGCCGCAGGGCAGGCAGTATCGGGTGGATGGGCAGGCTGTGATGGCTAGCTGATTCTCCACTCGTTGAACGTCAGGATGATCGTTCTTCTCTCAGAATTGGGCCGGGACGCCATGACGCATCTCACCTCCGTCGATTACCTCGTGATCCTCTCGTATCTCGCCGCCACGCTGGCGATCGGGTTGTGGGTAGGGAGCTACGTGCGGAGCGGTTCCGACTTCTTTCTCGCGGGGCGGGCGCTGCCGTGGTGGGCGGTCGGGATGTCACTCGTCGCGACCGACATTGGTGGAGCGGACCTCGTGGGTGTCGGCGGTGACTCGTACCGGTACGGCATCGTGATGGGAAACTTCGCGTGGATCGGCTGCGTTCCCGCGATGCTCGTGGCGGCGTTCGTGTTCATTCCGCATCTGTGGCGCTGCAACGTGACCACGATCCCTGAGTACCTCGAGCGGCGTTTCAGCGTGCAGTTACGTGCCTCCGTCGCGGCCGTGTGGCTGGTGCTGATGGCCTGCAACCTGGGTGTGATGCTGCTCGCGTCGGCTCAGTTCATGAGCGAACTCGCGAAGTGGGACATGTCACTGTCGATCGTGGGCGTGGCGATCCTGGTTGGCATCTACACTTGGTCGGGTGGACTAGGAGCGGTCGTTTACACGGACGTGCTGCAAGGGATCGTCATGATCGGCGGGTGTCTGATGATCGTGGTGATCGGGATCTGCGACTTGGGCGGCGTCGAGTCCTTCATCGACAAGGTTCACGCGGCGGTTCATGCCCGCGCGAGACAGGCCCCCGCCCCCGCTCCCACAATGATTGATGAGCCGTCTTCCGTGACGCGGGCCAAGGAAAAATTGCGACTCACCAAGACGAAGGAACGCGAGCGGGAGCATCTGTCCTTGGTCTTGCCCGTCGATACGAAGTCGCCCGGGCCGTGGCCCGCGATTCTGTTTGGACTCGCGCTGGTCATGAGTCCCGGCTACTGGATTGGCAATCAGCGCATCGTCCAGCGATCGCTCGGCGCGAAGTCCGAGTATGAGGCAAAGGCGGCCTACGTTTACGGTGCGCTGTTGAAAGGCCTAATTCCGTTCCTCGTGGTCGTGCCGGGACTGATCGCACTGGTGAAGTATCCCGACTTGGCTGCCGACCAAGCGGGAGGGGCGTTGCCGATGCTGGTCGGGAGACTGCTGCCCGAGGGACTGCGCGGCCTGTTTGTGGCCGCGTTTCTGGCGGCACTGATGTCGAGCGTCAGTTCGTATTTGATCGCGGCCACGACGATCTACGTGAACGATTTCTATCGCCGGTTCTATCGGCCTCACGCCGACGAAGGCCAGATGCTGCTGATCGGTCGCTGGACAACGGCCGGGTTCGTGCTGTGGAGCGTCTGTGTCGCGTTTCAAATGATGTCGTTTGGACAGAGCATCTACAGCGTGTTTCAAACGCTGATGTCGTTCGTCGTCGGGCCGACTCTGGCCGTGCTGTTGGCGGGAATGCTCTCGTCACGCACCTCGTCCGAAGGAGCGTTGGTCGGATTCTTCGCGGGCCTGTTCACCTCGGTCAGCCTGTTCACAATGAACCTGCTTAGCGTGAGAACGTGGCTCGATATGCCGCCGCTGTTTCGCATCGACGCGCCGTACCTGTACTACTCGATCTGGGCGTTCCTCGCGACGATCTGCATGACGATCGTGTTCAGCTACTTTTCGCGACCCGACCCGGCGGAGAAAACACGCTACTCGCTCTGGGAATGGCGTGAGGAAGGAGGTGCCGCATGACGATGCTGCATTGGATCGGCGACACGTTTCGAGGGCAGCTTCTACTCGTGCCACTGCCTGCCGTGCGCTGGCTGTTCATCGGGCTGTTGCTGGCCCTGATGGCTTGGGTTGTCCAGTTGCCGTCGTCCGAAACGACGCCGTCCGGCCGGCACTCCGCGTGGTACGAGGATCTGAAAATCTGGGCTTGGCTGGCGCTGATGTTTCAGGTCTTCGTCTACAGCGTGTTCTGACCCGACCGCGGCGCGAACGGCCAGGCCATCGCCTGGTTGAGTCTGCGAAAGCTGTAGGGTGGGACTGGCGGCGCTTCGCCGCGCCGGCCCACCATGATTTCTCGATGTTTTACGATGGTGGGCCGGCGCTCGAAGCGAGCTGCTCCCACTCTACGTCGAAACAGGCGATGGCCTTGGTGAACGGCGATGAGCGCTGGTTGAAAAAATAGGACGGGCATGAGTGCCCGTCCTACGGAGTGAACTGGAATGAGATCGCCGATTCACAGCGTCACTTCAGCACGACAATCGATGCCTTCTTGATGCCATCGAGCTTGGGGAAGTCGGAGCTTAGGTACTTGTTGCCCTTGCTTTGGATCGAGCCTTGGTTGGGGCGTTCTCCGTAGCCGCTGTAGATTTTCTCGACAACATCCATGCCATCCACGACCTCGGCAAACGGTGCGAAGCCTTGATCGTCGAGGAACGTGTTGGCCTTGAAGTTGATGAAGACTTGAGTCGTGCGCGAGTCCTTTCCCGAGGTCGCGAAGGTCATGTAGCCCTTCTTGTTCGACTTCTTGACGGGATCGTCCTTGATCTTCGCGTCGCGCCAGTCGGCTTGAACTTTGGGATCGCCGTTGATCCCCCACTGAACCATAAAGTTGGGAACGACGCGAAAGAATTTGGTGTCTTCGTAAAAACCGTTCTTAATCAATTCGCGGAACCGCTCCGCGCCATTGGGGGCCCATTCAGGATGGACCTTCACAACGAAGTCACCGGCGGTCGTTTCAAACTTCACATGGAACTCGCCACCGGCAGCCTCTTTAACGCCAGCCCCTTTCGTGTCCGCTTGAGCAATGGCGGGAGCCTTTGCCACGGGAGGCTCGCCATTCACATTCGGCCCCGAACCACACCCGAGCAGTGCCGCCCACGTCATCAAAAACAACCATTCGCGACGATCCATGCCAGTTCTCCTTTGAATTGAATGTGAAACTTCATTGAGTCGCCGCTCACTGTGCTGCGAACTTCACTGAGCGGGCAGATTCTAGTGACGGCCGCTTGGACAATGAAGCTCACGCGATGAACGTGTCGTCACGCGCTCGAAGTCCGGGCAACAACGCTAATCCAGATGATTCATGAGGAACCACGAATCTCCGGGCTAAGCCGGACATCAGCCGGTTGGTCTCACACTCGCCGTGATCGCATGTGCCGCCAGAGCGATCCGCACAGCAGCTTAATCGCGTCCCACTTGGTGACTTTGGGGCGTGTCTCCCAAACGCGGCAACCGATCGCTTCGATCCGTTCCAAGATGCAGAGGCCACCGCGAGCGAAGAGGTCGATGTCCACCTGCAACCGGCCGGGCAGATGCCCCACCAGCGGCAGGCCGTCGTTCAGGAACGTACGGGCGCGGGACACTTCGAACTTCATCAGTTCGAGGAATGCGGGATTGGTGACGTGCGTGTCGAAGTCTTCGCGGCGATAACCGTAGCGTTCGTAGTCTTCGCGCGGCAGATAGATTCGCCCGATCGAGAAGTCTCGCGCCACGTCCTGCCAGAAGTTGGCCAACTGCAGGCCAGTGCAGATCGAGTCGGACCAGTGAACGTTCTGTTGGGTGTGGGCTCGGCAGAGATGTAGCACCAACCGGCCGACGGGATCGGCGCTGCGACGGCAGTAGTCGCGGAGTTGCTCAAACGTGTCGTATTCCAGCACCGTCTGGTCTTGCTCGAAGGCCGAGATCAAATCGTGAAACGGTTCGGGGGGGATCGAGAACTCGTCGATCGTCGGCTTCAACGCGACGAAAACCGGATGCCGCGCGTGCCCCGAGTAACAGGCCACCAACTCGCCGCGCCACCACGCCAACAACTCAAGCGACTTCGCCGGATCGCCCACTTCATCGCCCAGATCATCGGCCCAGCGGCAATAGGCATAAACGTTGTAAAAGTGTTGGTGCAGCTCCTTTGGCAGCAACCACGACACGATCGGAAAGTTCTCGTAGTGCGAAGTCGCAAGCTGGCGGCAATAGGCTTCCGCCGCCGCGCGATCGGGCGGAACCGCGTGAAGAATGGCCTCGGGGCCGTAGCGTTGCAGGTCGGTGGCGAACAATCTTGGCTCCGTGACTCCAGTGTCGAGGGATCGGCGGCTATCATATCGAACCGGCACCCCATCTGCTCCTGCAGCAGACGGGGTGCTGCCGCCTTGAGTTCGTGATGTCGAAGAGCAGCCGATTTGAGTGCAAAGTGAGAAGTGATCAGTGCAAAGTCCCAAACGCCATTCTCACGGGATTCGGGGCTGGAGTTGACGACTTCTCAACTTTGCACTTTGAACTGATCACTTCTCAACTTTGCACTGCTTCTGTCAGCCCTTTAAGCCGCCTCACCTGATGATGCATTGATTGCTCATCGGCGCAGCTTATGGACCTCGTTTTGAAACGAGGCCCTTCGTTTCCTGTTGGATAAGAATTTCGCCATGTCCGTTCCGAAAGTGGCCATTGTTGGCCGGCCGAATGTCGGCAAGAGTTCAATCATGAACTGGCTCGCGCACAAGCGGGTCTCGGTCGTCGATCCGATGGCGGGCGTGACCCGCGACCGCGTCACGTATTTGATGCACGTCGGCGATCGCTATTTCGAGCTGATCGACACGGGCGGAGTCGGCATCGTCGATGTGGGCGAGCTGACCGATGAAGTCGATACGCAGATTCGCATCGCCATGGAACAGGCCGATCTGATTCTGTTTGTGGTGGAAGGCTCGGCCGGAATCACCGGGCTAGATCAAGAGGTGTCCCGCCGGTTGCGTCGGATCGACACGCCCAAGATCATCGTCATCAACAAGTGCGATTCGCCGAAGCTCGATAAGGAAGCGCCGAACTTCCTGAAACTGGGTGATTCGCACATCGAGCTGGTCACCGTCAGCGTGAAAGGGAACCGCAACCAGGAAGACCTGCTGCAAGCGATCCTGCGCAATCTGCCTCCCGCCGATGATGTCGAAGCGGAGCAAGGCGAAGACCTCGACGAAGTCCCCGAGTTGAAGGTGGCGATCGTCGGACGGCGCAATGTCGGCAAGAGCACGTTCATCAACCAACTGGCCGAGACCGATCGCGTCATCGTCAGCGAGATCCCCGGTACGACGCGCGACAGCATCGACGTGCGGTTCCAAATGGATGGCAAAGCGTTCATCGCCATCGATACGCCAGGCGTCCGCAAACGGAAGAGCCTCGCCAACGATGTCGAGTGGTACGGGTTGGCCCGCGCCAAACGGAGCATCCGCCGCGCGGATGTCGTGCTGATGTTCTTCGACTGCATGGAGACCATCTCCCGCGTGGACAAGCAGCTCGTGTCCGAGATTCACGAAGAGTGCAAGCCGTGCATCTTCGTCACCAACAAGTGGGACCTCTCGACAAACCGCTCGACCGAAGATTGGTCCGAGTACGTCTTCAAGCACTTCGCGCACATGCGTCACGTCCCGATTGCCATCATCACGGCGAAGACGGGCAAGAACGTGAAGAAGCTCATCAACCTCGCGCAGGCCATTCAGAAGCAGGCTCGACTGCGCGTCTCCACCGGCGTGCTGAACCGCGTCGTGCGGGCGGCGGTCAAAAACTGGTCGCCACCGCTGCGCATGAACCGCATCCCGCGCATCCTGTTCGCGGTACAGGTCTCCACCGAACCGCCGACCATCGTCTTGAAGTGCAACGCCAAGGAGTTGTTCGACGAGGACTACAAGCGTTATTTGCTCGGCGTCCTGCGCGAAGAACTCCCCTTCAAAGAAGTCCCCATCAAGCTCTACTTCCGCTCGAAGGACTCCGACCCCGATCAAGCCGAACGGGATGAAGCTCGCGGGCAACGCGTCCAAGCGGGGCACTTCGATGACGACGAAGAGCAAGGCATCGAAGACGAAACCTTCGAAGACGGTGACTTTGAAGACGACTACGACGACGAGTGACGATTCCCGTCGGCAGGGCCATGGCCTTTTTCAATCTAAAGTGGGATCAGCGGCACATCGCCGCTGATCCCCTTCTTCTGAGGAATAGACCTCTGCTTGCCTTCTCTGAGCCTCTGAGCCTCTGAGGTAAACCTTCTTCGACGACGTTCCCGGAAGAGGATTGAACCACGAGCCGCAGGCTTCCCGGTCTCCAAACACAAGGCGTTTACTTCGTTTTGGCAAAATACAAGACACAGGGCAGGCGAACTGAGAGAACAGGTGGACGGGGCATCCAGGCCATTCTGCCCACCGTTCCACCCTCACGAGTGTCCCCCACGGGAACGGAAGAACTACTTTCAGGCATTCCCAATGTGCGGCCCGACAGCATTTTCGGGATCAAGTAGTGCGAGACACTTGTCTCGTAACCCACTCGGAACTTGAAGTCCGGCTTTTCTGAAGTCCGGACCTCCGTTTTGAATGGACCATCGCTTCCCGTACGGAGTGCTTCGGATCACTGCGATACTCATTTTTGCGTTCGTCCGAACTCCTCATCGTTGGCGTCCTCTGCTAGATTCCGTCGCGATGTGTGAGGGGAGGCATGGCCGTTGCGACGACGGGCCTAGGCCTCCATCAAACGTGCCTGTTCGATGTGCCGCGAATCGGCTAATCAACGTGGATGAGGCAGTAAGTCCTCTCCGTTCGCGTTCGGCCGTCCAGACTCGGAACCAGAAGCAATCACGATGAGCTTTTCTGACACGACGCTTGCTCCGCGGGCCGCGCGCGAATCCGCCAATACGACTCGATCTAGTGGAGGCCACGTCTCGATGGGCCACAGCAACGCCGGGGCTGGTGACAGCTCCAACCTGTCCTACGTCGAATCGCTCTACCTCGAATACCAGAAGTCGCCCGAACTGGTCTCACCCGATTGGCGCGACTACTTCCGCCAACTCAGCGAAGCGCAGTCACACTCCGATCACGAGTCGAGCGGACACGGGCTGTTTCGTCCGCTCCACTCGAATGAAACGGGACTCGTCTCCCCCGCCGAACTCGACTACGCGATCCTGCAAGAGCGCGTCGATCGACTGATCCGCAACTATCGCGGGATGGGCCACTACGCCGCAGACATCGACCCGCTCGGCCAGCCGCGTGCCCGCGTCCCCGAACTCGACCCCGATACCTGCGGCTTCAAGCCGAGCGATCTCGACCGCAAGTTCTCGACCATGGGTGCGGGCGGTGCAGACCTGCGGACCCTGCGAGAAATCGTGCAATGGCTGAAGAACACATACTGCCGCTCGATCGGTGCGCAGTTCATGCACATCGACGATCTGCCCGTTCGCGAGTGGCTTCAACG
>CAMAYU010000046.1 GCA_945862235.1 Schlesneria paludicola DSM 18645 | reverse complement strand
CTTGAGTAGGATTTGATTGTGGCTCCGCCACCTTCGAGCCTCCGTGCGTTGAGAATGAATCGTTTCCAATTCACTTGATGCACGAGCTCGAAGTCTTTTGCGAGATGACTTTTTTCGACTTCAAACTACCCATCTTCTGCACGGCGTTGCGTGGCACCCAAGGATCGGCGCAGAATCAACTGCCACGATTGTCGCCTTTCGCGGAGCGAAAGGGCGTTCTTTCGCGGAGCGAAAGACGACATTGTTTTGGGCGAGTTCTTTCACCGAAAGACGGGCAGGAGTGCCCGTCCTACACACGGATCCTCACACCGCTTCGGCCACGACGGGGTTGCCGAGGACGCCGACATCTTCGATCTCGACCTCCATCCGGTCACCCGCCTTGATGTAGACGGGGGGCTGGCGAGCGGCACCGACTCCCGGCGGAGTCCCGGTGAAGATGAGATCGCCCGGTTGCAGCGTTACCAAGAGCGAGACGTGGGCGATCAACTCTTCGACGCTGAAGATCAGCTCGCGCGTGGATGACGCCTGCATAACTTCGCCGTTCAGCTTTAGCCCGATCTTGAGGTTGCTCGGATCGACCTCATCCGCCGTGACGAGGTATGGGCCGGTGGGAGCGAACGTGTCGGGTGTCTTGCCCAGCAACCACTGACCGCCCGGTCGTCCCTTCTGCCAGTCTCGCGCCGAGACATCGTTGCCGACGGTGTATCCCGCGACGTACTGCATCGCGGACTCTTTCGGGATCCGCTTGCCGCTCTTCCCGATAATGACCACCAGTTCGGCTTCGTAATCGACTTCATGAGCGACCGCCGGCAGAACAACGGCGTCCTCGGGACCGACAACCGACTGCGGAAACTTGTTGAAGACGACCGGTTCGGTTGGGATCGGTGAGTTCGTTTCAATCGCGTGATCGCGGTAGTTGAGGCCGATGCAAATGACCTTGCTTGGATCCGCGATCGGAGCGAGCAACCGTCCCGTCACGAACGGGCCTTTCACCATTCCCGCAGCCAGTGCATTCGCTGCCGTCATCAAGCCTTGATCGGCCGCCAAGATCGCCTTCAACGTGTGGGGCAGCTTCACGTCCACTTCGCACAGATCGACGAAACGTCCATCCAAAGCAACGCCAACGACTCGCGGACCATGTTCCGTTTGCAGGGTTCCCAGACGCATGAACTGTCTCCCGTTGTGAAAGAAACCGAGTTGAAAATTCCGTGGTGATGTTGCCGCAGCACGAGGCGGTACGAGTCCAATGTCGCTGCCGCGTGAGGCGGCAAATTCTAGTGATGGCCCCTAACAATCAACAGCACTGCCAAACGAACTCTCGGACCAAGATAGAAATGTCACAGGGTTGGCCAACTTAGAAATGTCGCAAGGGGACTTCGGGGGGCGTCACGATCCGCGATGCCACGGGGAGGAGCGGGCTTGTCTGGGGCTTGATCGGGACGGGGGACGGGGGGCGGGCTTACAGGTTTGGGGTTGAAGGAACCGGTTGCCACTTCCGTCCATGAGTAGAGGTGAACACCGGAAGCCAGGTGGAGCGTATCGTCCCGTCGTTCGCTCTCTTGCGATTTTCTTTCGTGCCTCAGACTAACAGAGCCGGGCTTCGAGTCACCCTTCGCCTGTCACTCCTCATCCGCGCCATCTGTACGACTCACGTTTTGTTTCTTCGAGTGCCCGTCGATTTGAGTTGGCAAGACCAAGCGGAAGCATCACCCCGATGGCACGTACTCTACCGGCCTGCCCGTGTTCCCCGTGGTTCTTTCTTGCACCGCCAGAAGTAACCACGAAGAAGAGTGAAGTATGTGCCGATCAATGGACACACCCGGATCGTGCCGTAGTTTGGTTGTGGCTGAGCCGCGTTGGGGTAGACGAGGCCAGCCTACTCTCCGGCCTCACACATCAGGCGATCAACTCCTGCACGACGTTGCCGTGAACGTCAGTCAGCCGGAAGTCGCGACCGGCGTAGCGGTAGGTCAGTTGTTCGTGATCGAGTCCCAGCAGATGCAGCACCGTGGCGTGCAGGTCGTGAATGTGGACGCGGTTCTCGACGGCGTTCCAACCGAGTTCATCGGTCGCGCCGTGGACGTGGCCTCCCTTCACGCCGCCACCGGCCAGCCACATTGAGAACCCGTAGTGATTGTGATCGCGGCCCTGACCGACTGACGAAACACCGGGCGTCGGAATCTCGACCGTCGGCGTGCGACCGAACTCACCGCCCCAAATAACGAGCGTGTCGTCGAGCATCCCGCGCGCCCGCAGGTCATCCAGCAACGCCCCGATCGGACGATCACATTCGTTCGCGAGATCACGATGATTCTTTTCGAGGTTGTCGTGCGCGTCCCACGGCTGGCCCGGTCGCTGCCAGATTTGAACGAACCGCACACCTCGCTCGAGCAAACGGCGACCGATCAAAAGTTGTCGGCCATATGTCGTGTCACCGTAGCTCTCGCGAACGTGCTGCGGTTCGAGACTCACATCGAAGGCATCGGTCGCCTCACTCTGCATTCGGTACGCGAGTTCAAATGATTGAATGCGCGCTTCCAGCGGAGCCTCGTCGCCGCGCGTAGCCAGATGCCGTTGGTTTAGCTCGCGCAGTAGATCGAGCTGCGCCCGCTGTCGGCCCGGTCTGACGAAGTCGTTGCGGATGTGTTCGACCAGCTTGTGAGTCTCTCGGTGCTGCGAGTCGATGTACGTCCCCTGATACGCGCCGGGCAGGAACGCCGATCGCCAGTTGTTTCCCGCCGTCGCGGGAACTCCGCCGGGACACATCACCACGAAGCCGGGGAGGTTTTGATTGTCGGTCCCCAAACCATACGTCACCCACGCCCCCATGCTCGGTCGCGACTGCCGCGTGTCGCCGCAGTTCATCATCAGGTACGACGGCTCATGATTGGGGACATCGGTGTGCATCGACCGAATCACGCACAAGTCATCGGCCGAGCGCCCCATGTGCGGGAACAGTTCGCTGATCTCCATGCCGCTCCGACCATGCTTTGCGAACGTGAAGGGGGACGCGAAGGCCGCTCCCGTTTTGCGTTCCGTCCGCAGCGCCGTCGGCAGCGTCCGACCGTGGTACTGCGCGAGGACCGGCTTCGGATCGAACGAGTCGATGTGCGAGACACCGCCGTTCATGAAGAGATGAATGACCCGCTTGGCCTGCGCGGCGAAGTGCGGCCTCTTCGGCGACAACGGGTTCGCCGCCGAGTCATCACCCGCCGCTGGCACCTCGCGCGCCAACAAGTCGATCAGGCCAAGACCACCCAACCCGATGCCAGTTCGAGCCAGCAATTCGCGTCGCGTCACCATGTTGAAAACACCTTTCGCACTGCGATCAAGCCCACCTCGTTGAACCGCGTGGGCAATTCACCCTGAGCGATTCAATCCACAAACAAAAACTCATTCGACAACAACAGCACCTGTAAGTATTCCTCCCACGGCGAGAGGAACTGTTTGTCAGCGGGCCGCGCGTCGGTGGTTGCTGGCGTGAGAAACCGCTCGCCCAACTCGATCTCATCGGGGCGCGCCGCGCGACCGAACAGCAGCCGATGCACAACCTCGATCTTGTCGGACAACTTCGTTCGTTCGGCGATCTCCGGCCGCGCGGCCAGACGCTGAACCAGCTGATTCAGAAACGGGCCGTTCATCAGGAAGAGTGCTTGCTGAGGGACTGTCGATTGATGCCGCCCCGGACTCGACGCATCCGGCGGCGCGAAGTCGAACGTTCGCAGTTCGCTCGGCAAACTCTGGCGATCGACGAAACCGTAGACCGACCGGCGCGATGACATCGGTCCCGCGAACAAGTCCACCGACGGACCGCCTTGCTTGAGATCAAGCGGACCCGAAACCATGAGCAACGCATCCCGCATCGATTCCCAATCGAGCCGCCGGCGGTTCATGCTCCCAAGCAAAATATTCTCCGGATCGGTTGTACGGCGCGATTCCCCCGGCTCCGCACTCTGCTGTCGGTACGTCGAGGACAGCATGATCTCGCGATGCAGTTGCTTGATCGACCAGCCTTGCGCGATGAACCAGCTCGCCAAATGATCGAGCAGTTCGGGGTGAGACGGTCGTTCGCCACGTAGCCCGAAATCGCTGGGCGTGCGCACGAGACCCGCGCCGAAATGGTGCAGCCAGACACGATTGACGAGGACGCGCGCGGTGAGCGGATTGTCGGCGCTGGCAATCGCCCGTGCGAGTTCCAACCGACCGCTGCCGACTCGAAACGGCTGCCGTTCACCGCGAGACAACGCGGCGAGAAACTGCCTCGGCACGACTTCACCGAGGTTGCTCGCGTTGCCTCGAATGAAGACGCGCGAGTCACTTGGATGCAGCGCGTCCTCCAAGGCCATCGCGTGCGGAGCCGCCTCGGGCGAGCCGATCCAATCGGTCACCAACCGCTGCTTCGCGTGAAGTTGTTGTTGCGTCGTGGCATCGACGAACAGGAACTCTTCGACATCATCAATCGTGATCGTCAACGGTGAGTCCGCTCCGAAGAACGTCTGCCGCAACTCCTCCCATTCGGGTTCGTCGAGTCGTTGCGCGGTCGGATCGGTTGCGCTGCGACGCTGCCAACGTTGAGCCACCTCCTCCAGGAGATGGGCATAGATTTGCGAAGCGTCTGTCAGGCTGAGCGGCGGTGTTTTGGCGCAGGCGTCGACGATGAGCGGGTTGATGCGTGAATCGGCTGTCGCGCGGGATTGCCAACGTTCGATGAGACTGCGCGTTTGAGGAAGCGTGAGTGACGGCGAGTCACCTCCGGTGGCTTTGATCGCGGCGGCCAGTTCATGCCACGGCGCGAAGACGGGTTCGGGGCGTTGTCGGGCTCGCTCCAGAAACCGTGCCCAACGCTGGACCATCACGGGATTCAAGTCTTTGCTCGCGTCGATCAGGAACATCACTGCGAGGAAGTTCGCCTGCAACGGTTCGCGCTGGCCAGCCAACAGGTATTCGGCCATTTTTGCTCGGAACGACGCCGTCAGCGCCTCGTGCTGGGCGAGCAGATACTCGTCGAGTTGCTTCGATCGCTGACGCAGTTCGGTCAGATATTTTTCAAACGGCACCTGCTGCGACGCGGGGAGGATCAGCGGCGGGACACGCGGCTCGACGGAACTCGCGAAGACGCCGTGCAGGCTGTAGTAGTCGCGCGTCGGGAGCGGGTCGAACTTGTGATCGTGACAGCGGGCACACGACACGGTCAGTCCAAGCAACCCGCGCGTCACCACATCGATCCGGTCGTCGATGATGTCGTGCGGGCTGTTCAGAAAACGGGGGCCCAGCGTGAGAAAGCCGAGGGCGGCGAGGTTCTCGCCTGAACTGGAGTCGGGGCGCTGAAGGTCGGCGGCGAGTTGTTCGACAATGAATTTGTCGAACGGCAGGTCCTCGTTGAACGCGCGGATCACGTAGTCGCGGTACGTCCAAGAACTGGGGAAGCGCGGGTTCTCGTTCAGCCGCACATAGCCCTTCGTGTCCGAGTACCGAGCGACATCGAGCCAGTGCCGCCCCCAACGTTCTCCGTAGCGCGGCGAATCGAGCAGCCGTTGTACCACGCGCGAAAACGCATCCGGCGCGGTGTCCTCTTCAAACGTCGCGACCTCAGCAAGCGTCGGCGGCAAGCCGTGCAGATCGAACGTCGCGCGACGAATGAGTGTGCGGCGGTCGGCAGGTGGACTTGGTGCGATCCCCGCCGCTTCGAGTCGCGCCAGGATGAAGGCATCGACGGGAGTCGCCACTCGATTAACAGCCTTCACGGTGGGAATGACCGGCGAACGAATTGGTTGAAACGCCCAATGCTCGCGCGCGGCGTTCTTTGAATTGTCGTCAACGCTCGGCGCAGGTCGTTGGTTGGGATCCGCGTTCCAGCCACGCGCTCCAGCCGCGACCCACTTCTCTAACGACGCAATCGACTTGTCCGGCAGCTTCCCGCGCGGAGGCATCTTCGTCAAACCGCCGTAGCGTACGGCCTCGATCAATCGGCTCTTGTCGGCCGAGCCGGGAATGATCGCCACACCGCTGTCGCCACCTGCCGCGAGACTCTTCGCCGAATCGAGCCGCAGCCCCGCCTCCTGCTTCTTCGCGCCATGACACGACTGGCAATGTTCGACGAGAATTGGTCGGACTTCTCGCTCGAAGAAGTCGCTGGCCGCTTGCTCTTCAGCCCGCTGGTCTACCGCAGCAGGAGCCTGTCCCCACGCATCGACGACGATGAAGGCCAACAACCCTGTGATGAGCAACAGTCGGTTCATGTTCAACGGACAACTCAAGAGGAAGCAGTCTCTGACCGGCCGCAACGGCGATGTGTGCCGTCGAGCCAACGTGCCAGAGAATGATAGCCGGAGGAGCTTGGCGGAAGCCCGTCCCGCGTCCTGATAAAACGAGTTCTCCTCTGACCCCGTGTCCTCCCGTGCTCCCCGTGGTTCATTGCTTTGGTCGCGATTGTGAACCACGGGGAGCACGGGAGGACACGGGGGCAGAGGGCCAAGAAACCGACCGGGAAGAACGGGTTTCCTCGACGCATTCACCCGATCATCAACGCAAACGTAGGACGGACACTCTTGCCCGTCAGACTGGTCGACGGGCAAGAGTGTCCGTCCTACAGGGAGATGCGCGTTGTGACGCGAGCCGCCATCAGCACAGATGGCTCTTGGCAGAGCGAGTGGATGATGAGTATCCGTGCGCACGGCACCACACTGGTGGCCAAGTGCTTCAGTCCGCCGTGAGACTGGCCTCGCGCGATTGGCCTCGCATGCGGGCGGCGATTCGGAAGTACATCAGGCTCAGTGTCGCTAGCGCCGTGAAGTCGATCGCGATTGCGGCGACGAGCATGATGCGGAACGAGATCAACGCACGCCGCCAGGCGGGAGCGAACTCGGTGCGGACGCGCGGGGAGAGTTCGACTTGCCAAGAGACGCGAATCATCGGATGCGTGAACTTGCCGAAGTCGTGATCGGCGATCTCGTCGTACCGCTGCTGGACCGCGTGCGCGATCACGTCGGCGGCCGCCGGTTGCCACGTTGTGGGCCGGAATGAACCGGCTTGAATCCGTTGCAGGTCTTGCTCGACGAGCTTCACGGCGGCGACTCGCAACTCTTGTTCGGCCTCTTCCTTGGTCGCGTACTGCTGGCTGGTGAGGACGATTCGTGTGCAGTCGCCGTCGATCACGCGCTTCTGGTCTACCCACGCAGGACGCTGTGGAGCGACCTTCGCGGGGGTGTCATGCGGGCTGGCATCCGAGGTCGGAACGGCGTTTGAGGGCGAGACGGTGATGTTCGTCGTTTGGATGCCGTTCGAGTCGCGATGAGCCTCGACCCGAGTATCTGAACCCGGTTCCACTCGCAGGATCATTCCTTGAGGTGTGACGGGGGACGAAGGGGATGACGCGGGTGTCGTGACCTTCGCGGACAGTCCTCGACTTCGGGACTCGAATGGGCCGCACGTGATTACAAACGAGAGGGCCACGACGTAGGGGACCCCCAGCCAGACGGACTCGCGAGCGAACGCAAGCATCGTCGCGCGTGATGGTATGAACCGAATGGAGCGATGTTTTCGAGTGACGGGTTGTGTCTGTGTTCTGCATCGGATGCGAGGCCAAACGAATTTCACCAAGACGACGATCACAGTCAAAACGACAATCAAAAGCATGACCTTCGACAAAAACGCGAGGTCAACTCGTGGTTCAAGTTGGAAGACTTCTTCTCTGTTCTCGTTCATGGTTCAGCTCCACCAAAATGATTCGCGGCGGCGTGTGGGGGACCACGGCGTGGCGAGTTGGATTGTGGCGGAGAGCATGACGGCCCAGAGCATCGCCGGTCTGGCGGGGAACTCGAAGAAGACCGTCACCAAGAACGCGATGCCGCATGCAGAGGAGAGCCGTCCGAGACTCAAACGTTTCGGCCTCTGAACATCCATATCGACCCACCAGCGCTTCACGACAAACAGCAAGCCGAAGAAGACGACGTAACCGAGCCACGTCGGGTTCGCGCCACCCGCCGTCAGCGCGTGAACGCCCAACGATTGAAACGCCGATCGAGGCATCCCGGTGCTCAGATATTCGACTTTCAAGAACTCGTCGACACCGAAGGCCAACGTCCCGACGAGGATTCCCGCGACGAGATTTACTAGGCGCGGATGCCGGTCGCCCCAGCTCGTTCTGCGCGTGCATTGGTTGGCGAGGATGAGCGTCCACGCGCCCGCCATCGTCGTCGCCAAGAACAGCGCAAACCGTTCGGCCGGGGTGTCGGCAGGTTTGCCGCCGAGAAACTCCTGCGCGAAGTACGTTCCCACCGACAGCAGGCACGCGCAGAGACTGGCCAACGTCAGCGAGAACGAAGATTCGTGAAGAGCCTCGCGCGACAACAGGCTTCCCAGTGGGATCTGATTCATCGCCTGAGA
Organism: Schlesneria paludicola DSM 18645; assembly: GCA_945862235.1. Lineage (GTDB taxonomy): Bacteria > Planctomycetota > Planctomycetia > Planctomycetales > Planctomycetaceae > Schlesneria > Schlesneria paludicola_A. The sequence goes on along the minus strand of CAMAYU010000046.1, from coordinate 25,525 downwards.
CCGACTACGTGTCGAGCTGACCGGTTGCACGAGAGCCTGCTTCAACGGTGTGGCGGGTTCGTCGAGGGACTCCAGATCGTCGCCGTCTCCGTTCCAGTGAAAGCGAGTGAAGACCGAGGTCGCAAACGCAAACACGATGGCCGCCAGACCAACCCACGCGCGGGCGGTTCCCGGCGCAAAGATGATGAGGCCGCAGACTACGACGATGGTCAGACCGACCCAACGTCGCAGGTCAGAGACCGTGGTCTTGGATGGCCTCACGAGGCGATGCCTGTTCGTCGAAGTCCGGCCCCGGCTGTTCGGAGTGGATGAGTTTGTTGCAGTTGCAGGACTCGTCTTCACGGGGATCGGCGGCGGGACAACAGTGTCGGTTGCGAACGTCGGACTGCTGGTTCCCTCCCCTCGGCGGGGAGGGTTAGGGAGGGGGGCGGCTGGAGTTAAAAGGGCATCCACTGGAGTGTTCGATGCGAATGAAGTGGAGTGGCCATTTAGCGTCGCTCGTGGATCATCCCACTTCCCCGGCCCTCCCAAACGAGGGGAGGGAGAAAAGGGAGAGGCTGAGGACAGAGTGTCGTTGAGGGCGTGAACGAACTCCTCTTCCAACTGCATCGCGTTGGGAGTTCTCTGGTGCGGGTCTTTCTCCAATGCGTGGGCCACGACAGGACGGAACCGCTCGGGGAGCGGAGCGAGGTCGGGTAGAGCGGTCAGATGCTTCATCAAGATTTCGGCGGTGGTCTCACCCGAGAAGGGGACTCGGCCCGTGAGCAGTTCGTACAGCATGATGCCGAGGCTGTAGACATCGACCTCGGGGCCATATTGTCCTCGCGCCACTTCGGGAGCCATGTAGTAGACGGTCCCGACGCTCTGCGTGTGCGCGCCGCGACGATCGCTGCCGAGTTTCTTCGACAGGCCGACATCGCCCACCTTCACCGTGCCGTTCTCGCGATAGACGTTGGCCGGCTTGAGATCGCGATGGACGATGCCGCGCTCGTGCAGATGCGAGACGCCCGCCACCAGACCGGTCAGCCAATCGCGGACCTCATCAAGCGGCAGCCCGTTCGGGAACGCGGCAAGGACATCTTCGAGACTCGACCCGTTCACGTACTCCATCACGACCCAGTGTTCACCGTGCGAGTCGGTCCTCACATCGAACAGGTTCACGAGATTGGGATGTTTGAGATTCAGGCACTGCGTGACACCGCGCAGCTCAACCTCCTGCTCGTGCTGAATCAGCTTGAGCGCGACCTCTTTCCCCGCGTCGCTGACGGCGTAATAGACCTCACCAAACCCGCCGCGGTGGATGCCGCGCCGGATCGTGAAGCCGTCAACGGGAGTCGCTCCCGGCTGGTGAGTGAACTTCATGGAGTGAGGCTTCGTTCTGTGTGCTTCTGACTCTGACTCTGAACCCTACTCTTAATCTTAATCCCCACTTCACCGCCCTGGCTCGACCCACACCGCCGTGCCATACGCCAGCACTTCAGTCACACCTGTGGCGATCTCGTTGGCGTCGTACCTCATGCCGATGATGGCATTCGCGCCGCGCTCCGCCGCATGATCGAGCATCTGATCGAAGGCGTCAGATCGAGCCTGTTCACACAACGACGTGAAGGCCGAGATGTTGCCGCCCATGATCTGCTGCAAGCCCGCGACAAAGTTCCCGACGACGCTGTTGGACCGCACGACAATCCCACGCACGACACCACAGTTTCTGATGATCGTCTGGCCGGGTAGTTCAAATGCCGTCGTGACGTTTTCGGTGGAGAGCGAACCTGGCATGTCAGCCTTTCTCAAATAGAGCCATGAGGAAATCGAGTCGCCGCCCGAACGGTGCGACCACGCTTCAGATCATGGCACAGTCCGCAACCGCGAGCGACGGAGGAGATCGCTCGCGGTGCGGTTGTAGGATGGGCACTCTTGCCCGTCCGCTCTTCAACACAATGCAGGACGGGCAAGAGTGCCCATCCTACAACCATCATCGCGTTGCCACTTCGGCCGCGTCGGCGGGCTTGTCGCTGCTGAAGTAGGCGTCGATCTGTTCGGCGAGGTTGGCGGGAGCGATTGGCTCGGCCTTCTCGACGGGGATCATGCCGACGAACTTGGCTTCGGTCTCCAGTACGCGCTGCTTCACGTCGAGTTGCTTGTTCAGATCGCCGATCAGCTTGCGAGCGTGGCTGAGGTTCGAGTCATCAATCGCCAACTGGCTGACCGCTTCCGCCGCGCGCACCGTGTGCATCCGCGCTTGAAGCTGTTCGAGCTTCACTTCGAGTTCCTTCTTCGCCTGCATCAGACCATCCAGTTTGTCGCGATTGGCGACGAGCGTCTGTTCGCGGGCGGTGAGGATCTGCCGATCCGCCGTCAGCATTTCTTCAGCCGCTTTGAACCGATCGAATCGCGTGGCGAGGTCTCGCTTCACGTCGTTGGTCGTGTACTTGTGACTCGCGTAGGTAAAGGTGCTCTTGCCTGAACCCAGATCGCCACGCAATGCGAGAATCGCGTCCTTCTGCTTGCCAAGCTCCGACTCTTTGCGCGTGAGCGCCGCCGTCAGGTGTTCGAGGTCCACCTGTTGCTCGGCGATGACGTGCATGCACTGACGGATATCAGGGACGAGCTGATCGACGAGCGTTCTCGCCCGTTCGATCTCGAACTCAACCGGCAGTTCCGCTTTGACCGCACTCTGCACGTTGCGGCATCCGGTGCGGAGGTAACTTGTCGCCTCACGCCCGAAGACAAATGCTCCCAGACCAGCGGCGATCCCCGCTCCCACCAACAGTTTCTTCAACATGGCTGCGACCTTCTCGACAGAGTGACAGAAAGACAAATGCCCTTCCGAGACCCGGCTCCCCTCATGCGTGACACGCACGAAACGCGGTTCAGTCGGGTGCTTTCCCTGTCATTCGCCGGTCGCGCCGGAATCTTGGCGAGATTCTCGAAGAATTTTAGAGGGCATTTCAAAACTAGCCCGACGCGCAAGCGAGAGCTTCGCGTGAAATCCAAGCGAAGCCCTCGCTTGCGCGTCGGGCTAGTGAATCAGGTTGCGGCGAGGCCGCACGCTGGCAGTCGCGAGAAATCGACGGTTACTGTTCTTCGGCCAGTCGCTCACGAATCCAGCCCGGTCGGTCGGTGGTGAGGCTGTCCACTCCGGCGTCGTGCATAGCGCGAGCCACTTCGGGATCGTTGACGGTCCAGACGGCGAGGCCGAGGCCCGCGTCATGGACCTTTGCGACGAATCGCTTGTCGATCATGTCGCACGCCGACAGGTCGAGGCCATCGACCTTGATTTGCTTGGCGGTCGCGATCAGTTCGTTCACGGTCAGCGGCTTCTTGACGGACTTAGGATCGGGCTTGATGCTCACGATCCAGTAAGCGATCAAATCGGGGAGCGCTTCCTTCGCGGCCCCCATCACGTCGGCCGAGAACCCAATGAGGGCCGTCTGTTCCGGAGTCTTGCCGGAAGCTTTCAACTCACGAATCAACTCGGGAATGATTTCCTTGCCACATTTGATTTCGATGAGAGCCCGCTTTCCGTCGGGGATGGTCGCCAAGACTTCGTGCAGTAGTGGAATCTGGTGGCGAGTGGAATTCTCGTCCTGGCGACGGCCGACATCGAGCTTACGGAGTTCGAGGAATGTCTGATCGGAAACCTTCCGATCCACTCCCGCCAGTCGCTTCGTGTCCGTGTCGTGAATCACCACGACGCGACCATCTTTGGACATCATGATATCCAGCTCGATGGCATCCGCACCCTGTTCCCATGCCAGGTTGAACGCGGCCAGCGTGTTCTCGGGCAGGTCATACGACGCACCGCGATGAGCAACGATTTCCATTTCACCCTCCGTTGTTTCGCTCTGCGCGGCGACGCGATCCGTGAATAAAGTCGCTCCGACGGCAAGGCCCAGTCCGAGCAAGCAGGCGGAGAAAAAGATCCGGTCTCGCAGAGTGAAGCTCATCTTCAAATCCCTTCTGTTGAGTTGGAGGACAACGGTGACGTAGACCTCGCGCAGTTATGAATCAGCTGCTCAAAGCGAGCCGTGTGCCGTAAGGCCACGGGTTTCCGGCGATGCTCAAGCACCCGCAGCCTTACGGCATGCGGCTCGCCAACTCTCGTCTTTGTCCGCTGGCGAGTAAGTCTTCGGTGCTATTTGTGTCGAACCGCCGCCACCGCGAGCGCCGTCCAGCCGACGAGGAACGCCACTCCGCCAAGCGGTGTCACCATGCCCCACTTCGTCACCCCGGTCAGCGTCAAAATGTAGAGGCTTCCACAGAACAACACGATCCCGAGTGTAAACGACCAACCCGCGATGCTGAGCGAGCGTGAGGCTCGCCGCTCAAACAGCAACCCGACCGCCAACAGCGCGAGGCTGTGAGTCATCTGATATTCGGCACCCGTTTTGAAGTCGTTCAAAAACTTCTTCGCCAGCGGAACCGTCTCACCCGCCACGACGCGCGTCTGACCTGCGTATTGCTGGACGAACACGCCGTCCAATCCGTGTGCGGCAAACGCCCCGAGTCCCACGGACAGCCCGCCCAGAATCGCACCAAGCAACAGCCAACACCGTCCCGACATGAATGACTCCTTCGTTCGCAATCGTTTCGAGCCGCCCAGGGAAACGAGAACACCCCGGTCTCCTCAAGGCCACCGGGGCGTCCGAAAATTCGATCAAGGTTCTGATCCGCGCTAAGGCAAGCGGCCAGACTTGATTGACCCAAAGTAGACGTGTCACTTCGTGACACGAACCGTTCTCGCCACGGAGTGTCGGGGCTATTTTCTCTTGCCGGTCGCCTAACCGCGTGTTGAACAACGTAGAGTAGACGGCTCGCCTGCTCACATTTTCAGTTGAAAAACACGGGCGATCCGCCTGTGCTACGGGTATTTCAACGATGCGGCGAACGTCAGCCTCACTGCGCCTTCAGCGGCGTGATGCTGTCGAGGACGTAGAGCGGCTTGCCGCGCGCATCGGTTTGAGTGGCGTCGATCGCTCCTTCGGCCAGCACCACTTCACCGAGGCGGCACTTCGCCAGGCCCGGATGGTTGGCCAGCGTGATGCAGCCACCGTTCGAGTCGCGGGAGTCGGGATTGGACGAGTACAGGATCGACCACGTTTTTTGTTTTGGGTCATAGTCGATGACGCCGCGCAACCACGTCGGGTTGGCGTGCTTGGTGTCACGTCCGAATGGATTCAGTTTGGCGGGTTGTGGCTCTTCATAGCTCACCCGCTGAATGGGCGATGCGCCGGATGTCGCCGATGCCCCGAGTGGGCGCGGCTGCGTTGGCATTTCAAAAAACGGGTCTTCTTCCTTGGTTCCATTCGCGGGTTGGATGTCTGAGCCAGTGCCAACTCCACCCGTGCTGCTCGACTCACCAAACGGCGTCGCTAGGTCGTCTTGTTGAGTCGCCGAGGTCGTGGGTGTCAGCGAAGGTTTTGTCGCACCGGGGCTGTTGTTGTTCAGCTCATCGCCCGGCTCTGGAACAGCACCACGCCCGGTGCCGGGCGTGGCATTGAATTCGGGAGCGTTGCCCCCCGAGTTTTCAAAGTTAATGCTCGGCCCGCTGTTGTCGTACGTTTTCGGCGGCGACCCCAACGGCGTCGGTGAAGAACCGGGTGTCGTCATGCCCGGCGTGTACGTGCCGCCGTTCCCCAAAGGCTGTCCTTGAGGCCCGTTGAGCATCGGCCCACCTGGGTAGCCGGGGCCTTGATACATCGGCTGCCCGTAATTGGGCTGGCCGTAATAACCCGGCCCGCCGCCGGTCTGCCCCTGATAGCCGTAGTGCGAATAGCACCCGCTGAGTAGCGACAGTGCTAGGCAGAGAGTCACGCTGGCGAGACCCACCGAACGGCCGGATGCGGCTCGTTGCGACAAGCATCCCAACACAAATCGGCTGCCGGACAAGGGCCGGCGGGCCGACACCATTCGACGAGTGGAAGTGGACGGCATGGGCCAATCCTCGCAGAAGAACTCAAACCGCAGCGACACTCCCACGCCAAACCGAAGCGTGGGAACGGGCCGCGATGTAGTTCATCCCCAAAAATGTGTCCAGACGACTTCGGCAGAAACGGCCGGGGGGAAGGGGGAGGGGAGGCCGTGGGCAATAGGGAGTGGGGAGGCTGGCGCGAGGACACGCGAACTTTTCGGAGACGATTGATTTCCTTCCACTGCCCATTCCTTACTCCCCTCCATCCCGCGTACTCAGCTTCCGCAGCAGCTTCGTGTCGGTCTTGTTGTTGAAGAACTTCACTGTGCCGTCGGCCAGCAAGAACGTCGCGCCGGTGCGAGTCGCGTTGCCAAAGCCGTTTGCGTCCTTGTTGATTCCGCGACCGATCATGCGCCAGTTTTCGGGGTCGCCCCACGGTGGGAACGAACCCGGCAGTTCGCCCACGATCAGCGTGTTTGAGAGGCCGTCGGTCACTTCATCGCGTTTCACCGCTTCGTCGCGCTGGAAGATGCCGACGTGAGCCAGTCCTTGAGCATCGTCGATCTCACCACCGACGCCCGCGAAGTGGGAAACCGCGTACCCCTGAACGATCTTCGCGCGATCACCTCCGGCCGCGAAGTACGCCGCCACATCGCGCGTCATCGCCGCGCGATTGGCGGGATCGTCGTAGCTCTTGTTCAAGTCGATCTGGCGGTGCAGCTCTTGTTCGCCGATGAACGGGAGCAGAAACGTCATCCAACCGTGCTGCCCTTTCACGACACCCGCCGCGTCGCGCGTGAAGACGCCGCCGATGGGAAACGCCGCGTGCTGCTCGTGATGTTGGTTGAAACCGGCGCCCAGCTCCAACAGATGCTTGCCGGTCGCCTGTTGTCCGGTCGCTTCGCGCAGATCGCGGCCAAGTCCCGTGAAGAAGAGCGGTCCGAGGAAGATGCCGACCGTTCCCAAAAGCATCCCGCCAATCGAGACCGCGCGCGTCGAATTGGGCATCTCGCGCGCGGCGGCTCCAGTCAGAGTCAGATATCCCATGATGATGGCCGCGAACCCGAGTTCCGACGGGAGGAAACCGATCCACACCTGTGGCAACATGGCCAGTGCCGATGTCGCCACCGCAGCCACTCCACACGCGAGTCCAATCCAACTTCGACGGACCGCTCGAGCCGCGTCCTTCACATACCGAGGCGGCTCCAAGTCATCGGGGTCGATCAGCCCGAGTGTCAACGACGGCGCGAGCAACTCCGCCGCCGCTTCTTCTGCCCCCTCGCCCCGGCTTTGCGGGGAGAGGGTTAGGGTGAGGGGGGCTTTTGAAAGTTGAGGGTTGAAGGTTGAAGGTTGAAGGTCGGACGAAGAGGTCGGTTTGAGATCATCGCCGCTAGGCAGAACTGCAACGTTCGCCGCCCGCTGCATCAATGAGAACAGTCCGCGCGGCGCGGCGACGGGAGCGAGTGGCTCGTCGGATTGAATGGCATCCGCACTGTCATCGACAGACGCTGGCGAGGCGACCGCCGTTGGAGCAACCGGCTCCGCGTTTGGCTCAGCCGACGCCTGCCCCATCACACTCCACAAGCCGCGCCGTCCCGCAGGGGTGGCACTGGGAGTCGCCTCGTCGGGAGACTGGTCTTCGAGAGGAGGCTGAACAACCGGCAACTCATCGGACGACAAGTCATCAACCGGCGCGGCGGGCAGCTTTGCGTCTGCTTCCGCATCTGCGGTTCTCTCAACAGCAGCCACTTCATCGGGTGAGGCCGGCTGTCCCATGACGGCCCACAGCCCGCGACGACGCGGCGCAGTTGAGTCGGCGTCTGGTGTCGAGTCGGTCATGGAAACATCGGCCTCCGTGTGACAATCGCTTCGCGTTCGAGTCACCCACTCCACACTGTCTCAGCCCTTCGGCATCACGCTCCGGCCGAGGACCGTGTCGAATTCGCTGACGGCGGGGACGAGCATCGCGATCACGGTGAAGCCGTAAGCGGCGACGACGAACAGACAGACTCCGAGCGTCTGTCCCAACAAGAAACTGGTGATCGCATAGAACGTGCAAAACGGCAGAACTCCCGCTGCGAGCGTCAGCGCGGGACTCGGGTTGCGGTGCGTGAGCGACACCCACAGGCCGAGGCTTCCGCCCAAGATGAACACGAGGAAGCTGGGCAGTTGGAGGCCGAAGGAGGCTCGCGCCTGCAGGATCAGGATCATGCAGATGAAGATGCCGACGAAGAGGAAGAAGACCGTTCCCAAACTGTTCGCGATGGCGGTGCGCGAGGTCTCGTAGCTCAACCCCGAGTGCAGGCCCAGCATGGCCGCAAACAGGACCAGCGTCAGAAAACCGAGCGACACGTAGACGAAATTCTCCGTCGTGATCGTTCCCTGCACCGCGTACCACGCCATGAACAGCAGCGGCGTCAGGACCAGTTCTTTGCTGTTGTAAAGGACGCCGCCAAGCTTCCCGAGGATGAACTCTTTCGCCGTGATATCGGTGACGAGGAGCAGCTCGAGCGTTCCCACGTCACGTTCCGTCGTCAGTGACGTGACGGCCTGCGCGTTGACCAGCAGCATCGTCAGGAGGCTCAAGCCGACGAAGGCCGCACCGGCGGGAGAAATCATCCCCAGCACGAGGCTGCTGTCGGCGGGCGACGACAAGATCGAATAGATCGCGAACGCTGCGACGACGAGATAGGCCAGCTTGATGAAGATCGCTTTGCGGCCGTAAGCCTTGGTCATCATCTCACGCCAGATGACGGGGCTGTTCCAGACGACGCGCGGAGGCCGAACAACGCCGGGCATGCTCTCATCCTTCGTCGCCGCTTCGCCCAACGTGCGCGAGGGATTCCAAATGCGAACTTGCCAGATGGTCGCGAGCGCCAGCAGCACGCCAAGTCCCGTGAGCGTTCCCGTCGAGACGAGTGCCGCCGTCACGAACGACGTTCCGCCCGACGTGTTGAACGGTTCGAGTACGCGCAGCATCGCGCGGAACGGGTTGAGCGTCCCGACGACGAAACTCGCCATCGAGTTGGCTCCGGCGAAGATCGCGGCCCCTTCGACGACGCCCAAATAAATGACGATGCCAATCAAACTGATGGCCAACGTTTGAAAGGTCTTCTCGCGCCAGAAGGCGACGAGCGATCCCCACGTTCCCGCCACAAAACCAGCCGCCGCCGAGACCGCGATCACGCAGCCAATCTGTTCGAGCGACACGCCGCCCAACAAGTGGACGATGAAGAAGACCGGGATCGACGTGGCGAGCAACACGCCCGGCAACAGCAGACTCGCGCAGAGCTTTCCGAGGACCAACTCTCTGTCACGCAGATCGGTCATGAGGAGCAGCAGCATCGTCCGCCGATCCTTCTCCTGCGAAACATTCCCCGCCGCAAACAGGACCGAGAAGAAGATCATCAGCGTCAGTTGCACGAACGCGAAGACTTGGAACACCAACTCGCCAAACCGGGCGATGTCACCCAAGTTGCGAACTTGCTGCCAGCCGAAGGTGGTCTGCGCGGCAGTGTACATCAGGACGAACAACGCCCCGACGTAACCCGATCGCACCATAAAGTGCTTGAGTTGCCGAGGAACCGTGAGGGCCTCACGAGAAAACAGGGGACCGGCGAGCACGAGTGATGTCCTTGTCGAAGATGAGGTCGAAAGAATGGGCGGGAGTATAGCCGTGGCTTGGAGTACGGTCATCCAACGACAGCAATCCGAGGCCGTTAGGCGACGGGCAAGAGAAAGTAGCCCCGACACTCCGTGGCGGGAGCGGTTCGTGTCACGGAGTGACACGTCTCCTGAGGAACAGATCTCTGCTTGCCTTCTCTGTGCCTCTGCGACTCTGTGGCTAAATCCTCTTCCGGGAACGCCATCGAAGAAGGTTTACCACAGAGACGCAGAGGCACAGAGAAGGCGAACTGAGAGAAGAGGTGGACGGGGCATCCAGGCCATTCTGCCCAACGTTCCTCACTCACGAGTGTCCCAACGGGAACGGAACAACTACTTTGGATCAATCAAGTCTGGCCGCTCGCCTTAGCGTGTGCATCGAAAATGGGTGATACCGTTGTAGCCGGAGTTGTGTTTGGTCAATCGCCCTCTTTACGATTCCCGCCGCTCGTCGCCTTCACGCCACGAAGGTGGCCTCTCGCCCCCTCACATCAGTCCTCGGGAGCCATCATGATTTCAGTTCGCACGCAGTTTCGTTTACTGGCCCTTTCAGCCGCCGCAGTCGCAGCCCTTGGCTCGGCTGGCCTCTATTCGCTTGTTCCCGGGCAGGGATCGAGTGCCATCGCGGGTGGCACCGTAGAGCGAATCATTGGAGGCACCGTAGCTGGCAACTCGCAGTTCAAAAATGTCGGTGCCTTAAAGCAGCGGTCATTCAAGTTCTGCACGGGGACCGTGATCGCTCCGAATTGGGTACTGACCGCCGGACATTGCTGTGAAGGGATTCGACCGAGCCAGTTGAGGCAGTATTCGTTTGAAGTCGGCGGGAAGAACTACGATTGGGCGGCGACCTACATCCATCCGACCTACAACTTTCCCGATGGTGACGTGGCGCTGATCAAGCTCAAGAAGAATGTGACGGGGATCACGCCCGCAGTCCTGCGCACCACGGCTCCGATTGTCGGTGACTTCATGACGATCGTTGGCTTTGGACTGACAGGGACCGGTGCCAGCGGAACAACCGGCGGCGCGGGGACCAAACGGTACGGCACTGTCAGACTGGATGGCGTCGATCCCTATTTCGTCACATGGAGCTTTGACTCTCCAGAACTGAACAACACGGCTCCCGGCGATTCGGGCGGACCGGGCTTCATTGGCGGTCAAATTGCCTCGGTTTGCAGCGGCGGATCGAATGAAAATGCAGGCTGGGGAGACGAATCATTTAACACACGCACCGATGCCTACCGGACATGGATCAACACCACCCTGCAACGCTCTGCCGCTCTCGATCGAGTTCCGAGCGGCGTGCGGGCGCTGGTCGATCCCGCCGCCGCCGCCGAGCTGGCTGCGGAAGCTCTTCCCGGCACGACCTTGATCGACTCGACCGTCCGTTCGTTCGTGCTGGACCGCAACGTAAAGTAGTCGTGACCACGAACCGTCCCTGACAAGAGTCCGTGAATACATCAGCGACCCGGTGGCAAGCTGCTCCCGGGTCGCTGTCGTTTCTGAGTTCATTGAATGGAACGAGCGGCCAACGCTTGGAGGGACATCGGTCGCTGTTTACCATCCGGCCCGTCCCGATCTTCGTCCACTTTTGGAGCGTTCCCATGTCACGAGGTCACTCGCCCGATCAACCGCAAGAAGTCTCACGACGCACGGCACTCGGCGCGGCACTCGCCACCGTGGGGACTGCCGCTGCGCTGCACGGGCCGTGGGGCTTGGCCGCAGCCGCGCAGGCCGCTCCCGGCGATGTGGCCAAGCCCGGTAAGCGGTATGCGATGAAGAAGTCGATCAACCAGTGGGCGTTCCCGTACCCCGAGAAGATGTCGCTTGAGCAGTGCCTCAAGCTGGCGAAGGCCGCCGGGTTTGACGCGATCGAGTTGAATTACGACCTCGACAACGACCTCTCTCCCAAGTCTGGCACCAAGGAGTACACCGCGATCCGCCAGATGGCTGACAAGATCGGCATCCAGATCAGCGGCATCTGCTCGTTTCTCTTCTGGCCCTACCCGTTCACCAGTCACGATCCCGCCAAGCGATCCCGCGCATTGGAACTGGCCGGACTGATCGCGAACGCCGCACATGACCTCGGGACCGAGAACGTCCTCGTCGTGCCGGGTGCCGTTCACATTCCCTGGCGCACCGATTACGAGCCGGTCGCCAACGACCTTTGCCTCTCGCGAGCAAAGGAAGCGATCGGCAAGCTGATCCCGTCGGCCGAGAAGCTGAAGGTCAACCTGAACATGGAGAACATCTTCTTCAACGGTTTCCTCATGACGCCGATGGAGATGGTCGAGTTTGTGGACGGCTTCCACAGCGAGCGGATTCACGTCCACTTCGACACCGGCAACATCATGCAGTACCAGTTCCCCGAGCATTGGATCCCGATCCTTGGCAAGCGGATCAAGAACGTCCATTTGAAAGAGTTCACCAAGAAGGGAACCGACTCCTCGCTGGAGTCCTTCCGCCCGCTGCTTGACGGCACCACGAACTGGCCCGCCGTCCTCGAAGCCTTCGACCAGATCCACTATCGCGGCTACCTGACCTTCGAATACTTCCACCCCTACCAACACTGGCCCGAGGCGCTGATCCATCAAACCGCCGACTCGCTCGACCGGATGCTGGGCCTGAAGAGTTGAACTTGAACGCTTGGCCTTTGCTTTGTCCCCTCGCCCCGGCCTTGCGGGGAGAGGGTTAGGGTGAGGGGTCTTCTTCTCGCATTATCCGCCTCCAACTTCACGCCACATAGCAACCCATGCCTGCTCCCATCCTCTACTGCGGCGACACGAACCTCGACGGTGCCGCCAGCTACCTCGCCGGACTGATGACTCATTTCGGCTGGGCCTTCGACTACGTGCCGAGTCACGTCCCGATGACGCTCGAGCGGCTCGAGCGGCCTCATTCGCTGCTGATCCTCAGCGACTTTCCGGCTACGCAATTCGATGACGAACTGCAAGAGATCGCATTGAAGCAGGTCGAGTCTGGAATGGGCCTGCTCATGATTGGCGGCTGGGAGTCGTTTCGAGGACTCGGCGGTGATTGGGATGTCACACCCCTGGCGCGGGCCTTGCCAGTTGAGATTGGTCGCGACGATGACCGAGTGAACTTCGACCAACCTGCGTTGCTGTGGACGGATACGCGCAGCCCGATTCTCCACGGCTTACCGTGGGACGAGCGCCCACCAACCGTCGGTGGCATGAACAAAGTGAACATCAAAGACGGGGGCGAGATGCTGCTCCGATGCACCCCATTCCATGTCACGATGGGACACTACGGAGAGTTTTCATTCGCTCAGCAAGACTACCTTCCTATGCTCGTGGTTGGTGAATTCAAAACAAGTCGCACAGCCGCCTTCATGAGCGATGTCGCTCCGCATTGGGTCGGCGGCTTCGTCGATTGGGGGCCGGAGCGAGTGAAGGCTCAGGCGGCGGGGGCATCGGCAATTGAAGTCGGCAGTTACTACGCTCAGTTCTGGAAACAATTGCTCTCGTGGGTGGGGCGGCTGGAGTGAGCAAGATGCCATTGAGGAGAAGCCCCCTCACCCTAACCCTCTCCCCGCAATGCCGGGGCGAGGGGGCCGGAAAGGAGACTTCTGTTTCTCTCCCTCTTCATCCGTGCCCATCCGTGTTATCCGTGGTCAGATTTCTTCCTTTGAAAGTCTCGTTGAATGGCAATTGGCAACGTACTGGTCGGGCAATCGGGTGGACCGACTTCGGTCATTAATGCGTCTCTGGCGGGAGTCGTCGATGCGGCGAGGAAGGCGAAGGGAATCGGCCGCGTCTTCGGAATGCGGTTCGGGATTGAAGGGGTGCTCAATGACTACCTCGTCGATCTGGGTAGCGAATCGCCGGACGTGATCGCGGGGCTGAAGTCCACGCCGGGGAGTGCCCTCGGATCGAGTCGGCTGAAGCTGAAGGACGAGCATTTCCCGGCGGTCCTCAAGCAACTGAAGAAGTACGACATTCGCTACTACTTCATGGCGGGTGGCAACGACACGATGGACACAATTCATCGCGTCACGAAGTACGCCAACGAACACGGCCACGAGATGGTCGGCGTCGGCGTCCCGAAGACCGTCGATAACGATCTGTTTGGGACCGACCACACGCCGGGCTATCCGAGTGCCGCGCGGTACGTCGCGATGTCGGTGCTTCAAGCCGGTGTACTGGCTCGCGACATGCAGAAGGTCGATCAGTTTGTGATCTTCCAGTCGATCGGACGGAGCGCCGGTTGGCTGCCTGCTGCGGCGGCACTGGCTCGCACAAATGAACTCTCTGCCCCGCACGTCCTGCTGTTGCCCGAACGCCGATTCAATCAGACCGCGTTCCTCCAAGCTGTCGCTGCCGCGTACAAGAAGCATGGCTTCGCGAGCATCGTCTGCGGCGAAGGGGTGACGAACGAAGATGGCTCACCGCTGAGTGCCTCGCAGACGAAGGACAAGTTCGGCAACGTCGAATTCGGTGCGATGGGCGGCACGAGCGCGGCAATGCTGCTGCACCGCATGATCGCCAATGAATTCGGTTGGCGAGGCGAGTTCCAAGTCGCCGAATCGCTCCCGATGTGCGCGGCCGACCGCACGACGAAGCTCGACATCGCCGAAGCCTACGCCTGCGGCAAGCAAGCGGTGAAACTGGCCCTGCGCGGCGAGGGGGGAGTCATGGTGACGATGCAGCGCACCAACAAATCCAGCGAACCGTACGCGATCGACTTCGGCACGATCTCGCTCAGCGAAGTCGCCAACCACGAACGCCCGATGCCCGACAACTTCATCTCCAAGGACGGCTTCGGCGTGACGAAGGCGTTCCTCGACTACGCGGCTCCGCTGGTGGGTGAGCTGCCAAAGTATGCGAGCCTCGCAGCCAAGCGAGCGAAGGCGTGATCGAGTCGCTGAGTTTGAGTCAGTTGTCTTCGGGCGTCAGCCCTGCCGTTGATTCTGAGCGGGGCGGCGTCAGCCCCCTGGCTCTTCGATCCAGTCAAACAGCCAAGAGCCAGGGGGCTGACGCCGCCCCGCCCGGAAGAGAATTCAAGAAATCCAAGACGAGCTTACGCTCAGAAGAAACGACAAGAAGGAAACCGAACCGTGCAGGCAGACCAAACTCCCTATTCCCAATTCAATCTCGTCCGCGACATGCTCGCTGCGGCGGATGCGATTCAGTCGTTTGATCCGAGTGTGGTGAAGGCGACCGCTGATGAGATTGCCTCCGCGGGGAAACTGCTCTTCAGCGGTGAGGGATCGAGCCGCCTGTTCCCCGCGAAGAGTGCCATTCGGCATTCGAGGCAACAGGGGTGGGCGACAACTCTGCACACCGAGGCTGGGCGACAGTCGCAGGATTACGCGCTGGCTGATTGGGCGGTGCTCGGCATGTCGAATTCGGGCCGCACGGCCGAAGTGATTCGACTGTTCACGAGTCTCAAAGCAGCGGGGCACTCGAAACGGTACAGCCTCACGGCGGCAGCCGATTCGCCGCTCGAAACGCTCGCCAACCGAGGCCATGTTCTGGCGTGTGGCAAAGAGGGAGCCGTCGCCGCGACGAAGAGTGTTGTCGAGCAGGCTTTGTTCTGTCGGGCACTCGTCGAAAGCATGGCCGGGCAGGAGTCGCTCGCGCCGCGATTGGCCGGGCTGGCCGAACAGGTTCGCACTGCGCTGACGATGCCCGTTGATGCGGCTCTGACGCAGAAGATCAGCGACGCGGGGACGATCTACTTCGCCGGAGGCAACGACGGCGTGGCCGAAGAACTGACGCTGAAGACCAACGAGATCACTCGCAAACGGAGCGACTATCTCGAAGGAACTTACGCCGTGCATGGCATCGAAGAAATCATGCAGGCGAGCGACGTGGTGATCTGGATCGCCCCGTATCAGGAGTCGGAGCAGAAGTTCCACGATGTCCTCGTGAAGGGAGTCGGCCTGACGGTGATCGCCGTTTCGTCGCGTCCGACGATGTTCCCGACGCTGACGATTCCCGACGCGGGTGACTTATCAGGCTTCGTCGAGTTGGCGGCCGGTTGGAACCTGCTCGTTGAGGCGGGCATGAAGCTCGGCATCAACGTCGATAAGCCCGAGCGAGCGAGGAAGGTCGGGAATGAGTTCACGGGATAAGCTCGTAATGAGCGACCTCTCGTCCTCAAACAAGCGAACTCCACCGGACTTGTCCCGGTGGAAATAGGTTTTTGCACTTCTTGCTCATTCACTCGAATCTGCGAAGCGAGTAGTGCAAAAAACCGCGAGCCACCGGGGCAGCTCGGTGGGGTCGCTCGTTTGAAGGTCTAGTCATCGCTTCGGGGACGGCCTACAGTGTCACGCGTGCTGGAGCAGGATGGCTGAACCGCGTTCGATGGTTCGGCTGGTGGATCGGTTCCCGATGTGGAGGTGATCTGATGTCGCGTCGCTTGGTTCTCGTGCTGAGTCTCATCGCGTGTCTGTTGGTCCCGAGTCTGGCCCGCGCGGAGAAGAAAGATCCCAAGGTCAAGCTGTCCGCGCAGAAGGGTCTCGACTGGCTCGTCGGCGAGCAGCATCGACAAGGATATTGGGAAGCCAATCAGGGACAGTACCGCGTGGCGATGACGGCCTTGGCCGGGAACGCGATGTTGTGCGAAGGCTCGACAACGACGCGCGGCAAGTACGCGAAACCGATCTCGGCGGCGGTCGATTATCTCGTCGAGACGGCCCAGCCGAACGGCCTCATCGGCTACAAGCACGACTATCACTACACCTACGGCCACGGGTTCTCGATGCTCTTTCTGTCGCAGGTCTTCGGCGAGGAAGAGGATGCTCGGCGGCGTGAAAAACTGAAAGAAGTCCTCACCAAGGCGGTGCAGTTCTGTGGTGAGGCTCAGACGCCCGACGGCGGTTGGGGCTACGTGTCGGCCAAGGACGGAAACAATTTTGATGAGGGATCGACCTGCGTGACTCAGGTCCAAGGCTTGCGAGCCTGCCGCAACGCGGGGATTCCCGTCCCGAAAGAGGTCATCGATCGGGCGGTCGAATACATCCGCAAGTGCATGGCCCCGGATGGTGGAGTTCAGTACAGCATTCGTGGCGGCGGATCGCGTCCGCCGATCAGTGCCGCCGCCATCGCGTGCCTGTTCAACTCGGGCGAGTATGACAACGAGACCGCTCAGAAGTTGCTGAAGTACTGCGAGAAGAACCTCGCGGGGGGCGCGAACCAAGCCCAGATGTTCGGCCACTGGCACTACACGCATCTCTACTACGCGCAGGTTCAGTACCGCTTGGGTGAGAAGGACTGGGAGAAGTATTTCCCTCCCATCAGCAAACAGATCATGAGCCAGCAGAAGGCCAACGGCTCGTGGGCAGAGGGCCACGTCGGCCCGGTGTACACGACCGCGATCAACGCCACGATCCTGCTGGTCGATAACGGCTTCCTGCCGATCTACCAGCGGTGATTCGCAAGACACCGGTCGATTTGTTTTCAGCCTCGAAGAGGCTGGAAGAATGTCGCCAAGAACACAAGAAGCCCGGCATTCGGAAATGCCGGGCTTCTTCATTACTGCGGGGTGTCGGCCGAGTCGTCTCAGTTCTTGGCGATCTCATAGCACATCAGCGTGTTCTGCTCGCGGAGGTAGAGCTTGCCGTTGCAGATGACCGGGTGTGCCCAGGATTCGCGGATTTGGACTTCGGGCTTGAAGACGCCTTTCAGCGTGAACTTTTCGGGAGTCGCTTCGACCAAGGCGACCGCGCCGCTTTGATAACGGAAGACGATGTGTCCGTCGGCGTAGGTGATGGCGGCGGAACCGTTGCCGATGTCGCGGCTGTTCCCTTCCCACTTCTTCTCGCCCGACAGCAGGTCCACACAAACGGGGAAGCCCTTGTTGTGGCCGTGGCCGAAGTAGAGGTGATCGCCAACGAGGACCATGCCGCCGTGATGGTTTTGCAGTTCCTTGCCGGGCTTGTAGTACTGCTCGACCGCCTGCACTCCCTCTCCATCTTTGACGAGCTTCACCAGTCCCGAGCCACCGTCGCCGTAGCCGGAGGAGCCGAAGACATAGTCGCCTTGAGCGATCGGCGTTGGGATGTCGGCCGTCCCATTGGCGATGCGGTTATAGCTCCACAGGTGCTTGCCATCGCTGGCTCGCACGCCGATCAGGCCACGTCCGATCAGTTGCACGTACTGCTTCACGCCCGCGCCGTTGCTGACGATGATCGACGAATAACCGGCTCCCGGCTTGCCCGCCTCACCCTGATCTGGAACAGCCGACTTCCAGACTTCGTCGCCGGTCATTTTGTCGAGGGCCACGATCATGGCATCGCTGCTGCCGGGCGTGCAGAGGACCCACTTGTCATCGACCAGTGGAGACTCGGAGTAGCCCCAGCCCGACATCATCCGGCCGCGCCATTCCTTGTTGAATTCCTTCTTCCAGACGACCGAACCATCGGCCGACTTGAGGCACGAAATCTGGCCGTTGGACGAGACGACGTACAGCCGGTCTCCATCCACTGTCGGCGTGCAGCGCGAGCCTTCGTAGCCGTGCTTCGTATTGTCGGTGAGCGGCTGGGTCCACAGTATCTTCTGCGAGCCGAGATCAACCGCGATGACACTCTGCGAACCCTCGACGTTGCCCGTCGAGTAGAGACGGTCGCCCATGACCGACACGCTGGCATAGCCGTCGCCCATCCCCTCAATCTTCCATGCGAGCTTGGGACCGCCGTCACCCCAATTGGTCAGCATTCCGGTTTGCGAACTCTTGTTGTCGCGATTCGGTCCGCGCCATTGAGGCCAATCTTTGGATCCCTTGGCAGACGGTTCGAGGGCGAAGGTCATCGCCACGGAAGTCAGTCCGACAAACACCAAGGCAAACACAGCAACCAGCCGGGGCATGGCTTTCTCCAAATCAAGGCGGGGAGGGGTCGAGGGGATCGACGGGCGGGAGCGGCGTCAGGACGAGGCCACAGGCAGTCGAAAGCGGCGTGAGTATAGGTGGGTCGCGAAGAGACTCGCAACGGACGTGATCGAGCCGTTTCGAGGTCGCAGGACCGGTGTCCGCAATTATCCCGTTCTGTTAAACTGCCGCCTCAACTCTTGGAACTAAGCCCCACCGGGAACCATTTCGGCGAGGCTTGGTTGTGGCTTGCTTCTTCGTAACCCAGATGACTCGTGAGACCTCAGCCATGTCCACCGATGGAATTTCCCCCGAAGAGACTCGCAAGCGAAAGTTTGCCGCCGACTGCTTTAAGAAGGCGACGGAGGCGATGGCCAAGCAGAACTGGGAGTACGCCGTGGAGATGTTCGGCGTGGCGATCAAGATGGCTCCGGACAACTTGATGTACCGGCAGTCGTTGCGCGGAGTCCAACGCAAGAAGTACAAAGACAACAAGTCGGGCAAAAGTATGGCGTTCCTGTCAGTCAACAGCGTCCGCTCGAAGGTCAAGAAGGCTCGCGGTGCCAAGAACTGGACGGAGATGGATCTCGCGGCGGAAGAGGGCCTTGCGATCAACCCGTGGGACGCTCACTTCAATGCAGATCTTGGAGAAGCGTGTCGCGAACGGGGCTGCCTCGAAGTCGCTACGTTTGCTTACGAAACGGCCATCGAGAACGCGCCCGAGAACAAGGACATGCTGATCGCGCTGGCTCGCGTCTACGAACTGCGGCGGGACTACAACAACGCCGTGAAGACGCTCGAAAAGGTGATTAAGCTCGATCCGCTGAATGGCGAGGTTCGTACGAAGATCACGGGACTCGGCGCGGACCAAGTCATCGACCGAGGTGGCTACGAAGGGGCACAGAATACGCGCGATGTCCCGACCGCACCGAAGCTCGGCTACGGAGACTCCGTCAAAGACGGTGCCAAGAATCCCCAGGACGTACTGGCACCAGGTGAGTCAGCCGAGAACGATCTCCTCCGAGCCATCAAAAAGGAACCGGCCAACGTTGCGGGCTATCTCAAGCTGGCCGACTACTACAAACGCGAAGGGCAATTTGAAAAGGCCGCCGGTGCGTTCAAGCAAGGACTGGATGTGAGCGGCGACCCGAACGTCCGCGAGCAAATGGAAGACATCGAAATTGAGATGGTTCGCCGCAACCTGCTCTTCGCCAAAGAAGCGGCCAGCCAGAATCCGGACGATGCCGTCGCCAAGCAGAACCGCATCGACTTGGCGAAGGAATTGCTCGAACAGGAAATCGAAGTCTTCAGCCGCCGGTCGGAACGCTATCCCAGCGACCTCAAGCTGAAGAACGAACTGGCTCAGCGGTTCATGCAGGCGAACAAGCCCGCGCTGGCGATCCCTCTACTGCAAGCCGCGTCCAAGGATGTGCGACTGGAAGCCCAAGTTTTGGTCAATCTGGGGATGTGCTTTCTCAAGCAGAAGCAAAACCCGTTGGCCACGCGCCAGTTCAAGAAGGCGCTCGAGAAGCTCAGCGCCAACGAGCATCCTCAACCGTTCAAGGACTGCCATTACTGGTTAGGTCGGCTGGCCGAGGAAGCAAAAGATCTGACGACGGCGGAGACGCACTACTTGGAGATTCTGGGGCTCGACTACTCCTATAAGGATGTCAGCGCCCGGTTGGAGAAGATTCAAGGAGAGTTGGGTCAATCGGGCAGCGGCGGCTTGGGCGACTCGGAGGAGTAGCACGCCGGGATCGAAACAGCCAATTACAGGCTGTTTTCCAGTCATTTGGACATCCTCGCAGGATTTTTCCGTGAGTGAACCGACTGACTGGCGAGCCTTCCGGGCTGTGGCTATACTCCCCGCCCTCGCGCGGAACGGCGGTTCGCGTGGGGTCTGATTTTTTCCGCCAGTTTTCACTGAACAGTCTTCTGGTTGACCACTTTATGCCGAACACTGGTAGCGCCACTCGTGCCCTCCGAAAAGACGAACGTCGTCGCGTCCGCAACAAGCAGCAGCGATCCGCGCTGCGAACGACTATTAAGAAGGTGCGAGCGTCTGCCGCTGCTGTCCCCACGGGAGAGAAGTCGGTCGATGACGCCAAGTCGGCCTTGTTGGTCGCGGTCAAGAAGCTCGATCAATCCGCTGCCAAGCACTTGATCCACCGCAACAAAGCGGCACGAGACAAGTCGCGGCTGACAAAGCTCATCAACAAGCTCTCGGCCCCGAAGCCTACCGAGGGTGCGGTCGCAACATAGCTCTGAGACGCCTCGGCGTCTGGATACGTTGCCCGCAGAACTGAATGACATCGAACAGCCCGCTGGTGAAACCACCAGCGGGCTGTTCGTATTTTTACCGCTCACTGAATTCCGAGGAAGTTTTAGCCTGGATGTCGCACAGTTCGAACCACGCAAGCCGCATTTCGTTTAACCGCAAGCCAAAGGCGAGCGTGGAGGCGCGGCACAGTCCATCAATACTGTTCCCCCCTCCGCGCTCGCCTTTGGCTTGCGCTTAAGGAACGGAGCCGCAATCACTTTCCGAGTGTGGCTGGGGTCGGCGCTTCGCGGCCCCCAGCGAAGCGGGATTCACCCCAATCTGGGGGCGGCGAAGCGCCGACCCCAGCCACACAAGTTTGAGTTCGGGAAGTGATTGCGGCCGCGCTCCTAAACGAGTCATTCGCGTTGGCGTGCAACCTCGTGCTCAATGCAGGTGAGAACTTGGTGAAACATCAATCACAACAACACAGCTCGCACGACGTGCCCGTGGACATCGGTCAGGCGGCGGTTGGCTCCGTTGTGGCGGACGGTCAGTCGCTCGTGGTCGATGCCGAGCAGATGCAGCACCGTCGCGTGGAAGTCGTAATTGGTCGTCACATCGCGCGCGGCCTTCCATGCCCACGGATCGCTTTCGCCGTAAGACGTGCCTCCCTTCACGCCCGCACCCGCCATCCAGCCGACGAACGAGCCGCCGTTGTGGTCGCGGCCTTCGCTCGACTGCGAGAACGGCATCCTGCCGAACTCGGTGTTCCACAGGATGAGCGTGTCGTCGAGCAGCCCGCGCTGCTTGAGGTCCCCGAGCAACGCCGCGATCGGCTTGTCGGTCGAGAGGCACATCGGCGGGAGTTCCTTCACGATGCTGGTGTGATTGTCCCAGTTGTTCGACGCGCCTCCCGCTCCGCTCCAGACCTGGACGAAGCGCACGCCCCGCTCAATCAGCCGCCGCGCCAGCAGACAACGCCGCCCGAAATCTTCTGTCGGCTTCTCGTCGAGACCGTAAGCCTTCTGAGTCGCCTCAGTCTCTGAAGCGACATCAAACGCCTCAGGCGCGCTGAGCTGCATCTTGGCGGCCAACTCATACGATTTGATGCGGGCCTCCAGTCGCGAGTCGTTGTCGCTCGCGGCGAGATGCGTGCGATTCAACTTCTGGAGTAGAGCCAACCCCTCGCGATCGGCCTCGGGCGTGATGAACTTTGCCGATGCGGGAGCCTTCAAGTCGGCAATCAGTTCGGCCGCCCCCGTGTTGACAATCGTTCCCTGATGAGACACCGGCAGAAACCCCGAGCCGAAGTTCCCCTTGTTGTTGTAAGGCAGCCCGCGCGCGTCCGGCAGAACGACAAACGTCGGCAGGTTGTCGGTCAGGCTGCCGAGGCCATAGCTGACCCACGCCCCCAGACACGGAAAGCCCGGCAGCAGGAAGCCGGTGTTCATGAGGTAGCTGCCCGGCCCATGGACGTTCGTCCGCGACTGCATCGCCATCAGAAAGGCCATCCCATCGACATGCTTCGCCAGATGAGGCAACTGATCGCTGACCCACCGCCCGCACTCGCCGTGCTGACGAAACTCGAACGGCGGCTTGAGGACATTCCCCGGCGCACTCGTGGCCGCCTCGACGAGCTGCCCGTCACCGGGATCGAACTTCTCACCGGCCTTCTTGAACAGCTCGGGCTTGTAGTCGAACAAGTCCATCTGACTCGCGCCGCCGTTCATGAAGAGCTGGATGATCCGCTTGACCTTCGCCGGATGATGCACACCGCCGTTCAGATTGGGTTTCGGCTCATCGGCGTAGGCACCCGAGTTGGCGAGCAGTTCAGTCAATGCGACGGCACCGAAACCGCCACCGAGACTCTGGGCGAACTCGCGTCGATTCATGTCGTTTCTCATGTTCGATCTCCACGTCACGTCATCAGTTCACGAACAGGAACTCGTTGGAGTTCAAGAGAAGTCGGCAGACGTTGGCGAGGCCATGTTTGCTGGCGTACTCCGTCAGGTCGTGCGACTCGGCTTCGGTCGGTGGGCGGCAGAGGATCAGGCGAATGGCTCGGTCGATGGACGAGTCGATCGCAGGAACAGGATTGTCGGCTGACGGCTGACGGCTGAGAACCTCTTTCTCGATGCGCGAGGCGATGAATTCGCAGTGCCGCGCGATAAAGGCGTCGTTCCAGAGGGCGAGGGCCTGCTGGACGGTGACGCTGGTCGTGCGAGCCGGCGTGATCTGATCGCCCGAGGGACAGTCGAGCGTCTCCATGAACGGATCGGGGAGCGTGCGGAACAGGAAGCGGTAGACGCTGCGTCGCCGGCCGAGGTCGCTGCCGAGGTCAAACTTCGCGTAGTCGATCTTCGGCGTGACGTGGATCCCTGGTTGCAGATCGAACTGCCGGTCCGAAGGCCCGCCCATCCGCAGATCGAGTCGTCCCGAGACAGCCACAATCGCATCACGCACACTCTCGGCATCGAGCCGCGTCCGGTTCATCCGCCACAGCAGGCGGTTGTCGGCGTCGAACGAACTCGGATTCAGACTCTTGCCCCCTCGCCCCGGCTCGGGCACCGCCGCTTCGGTGGTCGGGAGAGGGTTAGGGTGAGGGGTCTTCTCTGCTTGTTTTTGAGCAGTCGCTTGCTTGTATGTCTCGCTCGTCACAATCCTCCGATGAAGCTGCTTGAGCGACTGGCCGCCGTCGCGGAACTCGACCGCGAGCCAGTCGAGCAACTCGGGGTGAGACGGCGTTTCTCCCATGTGGCCGAAGTCGTTGAGCGTGCCGACCAAGCCCCGACCAAAATGGTGATGCCAGACCCGGTTCACAATGGAACGCCACGTGAGCGGGTTGCGAGTGTCCGTCAGCCACTGCGCCAGCGCGGCACGGCGGACAGCTTCGTTCGTGGTGTTCGGCAGCGCGAACCGCGATGGAAGCTCCTTCACGCAGCCGAGTGCTCCCGGCAGAGCCGCTTCGCGTGGACTGCGGATGTCGCCGCGATGCAGCACGTGAATCGGTCGTGGTCCCGGCGGAGGCCGCAGTCCACCGTCCGGCTCGAAGTCGGCGGCGACCGCATAGATTTGAGACGGCTTCGGCAGCGAGACGAGTTGATGCTCGACCTCCTGCAACTGTTGAAATACCGTCAACTCGACGCGCTGCGCATCCGCACGCTGCTCGCGTGGTGTCGTGAGGATCGTCGCGATCCGTTCGGGAACGGCATCGAGCTTCACCGGCGGAGTCGCATCCGTGACAGCGAGCCGCATCCGGCCGATCAGATGCTGCTGACCGTGGAGTTGCTTGAGAACAAGCTTCAACGCGGCAAATTTCGTCCCGTCTCCCCCATCTTCGGTGAAGACGGTTAGGTTGAGGGGGCTCTTCAATTCAAACACGGCCACATGCGACTGCCCCTCCTTCGGATGAATGCCCCACGCGGTCGGCTCCGACTTGTCAATCGCCTTGGTGATCTCCCAGCCCGCTTGATCGAAGTCGGCCGTCGCGCGGGCGATCTCCAACGGCGCGGCGTCTCCCGCGCGATAGACCTCGAATTCGGAGAGATGCAGGTTGCCGTTATCCTGACGGCCGGGACCGCGCATCGGCAGGCTATCGTCTGTGAGGACTTCGAGCCGGATCGCCGTGACCTTGGCTAGCGGAGAGGTCGCCGTGATCGAGACCGTGTCTTTCTCGGGCCGCGTCCCGCCGGAGAGGATCGAGTTGTCGGGCTGCTTCGTCAGCGTGGCTCCTTCGGACGAAGTGAACTCGGTCGGATCGAGCACTCGCCACACGACGGCCTTCGTCGCGAGTTGGTCCTCCCAGTCGGCGACGGCTCGTTGGGAGTTGGCACTCAGCAGCGAGGCAGTGGTCTCGGCGGTCGGCTTCTCCAACTCGGACTTGCGCCGCGTCAGCTCGATCCGCCGCCGCTGGACCGCAGGATCGGCGTCGTAACGACGGTTGGCTCGTTCGACACCCGAGAAGACCGCCTGCAACGAGTAATAGTCGGCCTGCGAGATCGGGTCGAACTTGTGATCGTGACAGCGGGCACATTGCACGGTGAGGCTGCTGAAGTTGTTGATCACGTTGGCAATCATGTCGTCGCGATCGAGATATCTGGCGATCTGCCGATCGAGCGATTCTTCGCGGATGCTTTGCAGCGAACTCTCATCCCACGGCCCGGCCGCGAGGAACCCAAGAGCCGCCGTCGCCTGCGGGTCGTCAGGAAAGAGGATGTCTCCCGCCACCTGCTCCTGCACGAAGCGTGCATACGGCTTGTCGGCGTTCAGCGACTGAATCAGGTAGTCGCGGTAAGGCCACGCGTTTTCGCGAATGCGGTCCTGATCGTGGCCGTGCGTCTCGGCGAAGTGTGCAGCGTCCAGCCAGTGCCGCGCCCAACGTTCACCGTAGCGCGGCGACTCCAACAACCTATCGACCAGTTTGTCGTAAGCCTTCGGATCGGGATCGGCGACGAATGCCTCGACCTCTTCGGGAGTCGGCGGTAGCCCGATTAAGTCGAAGTAAATCCTTCTCACTAGCGTCCGACGATCCGCCTGCGGTGCGGGACGCAGACCAACACTGTCAAGTTTCGCGCGGACAAAGGCATCGACCGAGACTCCACCCTCCGCTTTCGCTGGCAACGGTTTGAATGACCACCAGTCGGACTTGTCCTTCAACTTACCCGCCACTTCGTCGGGCCACTTGGCTCCCTGATCAATCCAAGCGCGGAGCAAACCGATCTCCTCCACACTGAGCCGGTCGCCTTCGGGCGGCATCGTGATGTCACCGATTCCCGCCACCATCTTCACCAGCGGACTGTCGGCACTCTTCCCCGGCACGATGTTGGGGGCGTAACTCTCGCCGCCAGTCAACGCGG
>CAMAYU010000045.1 GCA_945862235.1 Schlesneria paludicola DSM 18645 | reverse complement strand
CCTTCGCCGTGCGAGATGGCTTGCAGCGTTCGGCCGATCTCTTTGAAGTCGTCTCGCAGCAGTCCGACGCCTTGGAGTGTCTTTTCGATGTGAGTCAGGTGGTGGCTCTGTCGGGTCTCGACCTGAGTCAGCATGTTGAGCAGCCGGTTGTCGCTCTTGTTGTCGAGGGATTCGTGTCGCTGATCGAGGACATTCAGCGCCGTGGTCCACGCCGCCGCCTCCTGTTTCTGGCGGTCGTCGAATCGTTGGAAGAGGCTCTCCATGCTTTGGGTCCAGACGGCAACTTGACGATCGAACGTCGCGGCCATGATGTGCAGCGCGTCGTCGTTCGCCGCTTGAACCATGCTTAAGAACGGCGTGAGATTGGCGTGCTTCACCTCGAAGCGATTGAGCAGTTCGCGTTCGATGAAGCGGTCGATAAAGCCGTCGAAACTGTGTTCGATCCGTTCGCAGACAAACAGCGCGAACATCATCGTCATGGCCGTGGCCAGCGCGACGGTGGTCGTGTTGAACGCTTCGCCCATCTCGGACACGACGACGGGGAGCCGGTCGGCCATCTCATCAAATGAGATGCCGCTGAGTGCCGTCCCGAAGTGAACGACCGTCCCGAGGAACCCGAGGACCGGGCTGATGGCGATGATGAACCGAACCAGCGAATAGCGAGCGTGAGTCGTGTCCTCGCCCCGGCTCGACAGGTAGTTCAGATGCTCGCGGTAGTCTTCGGCAGAACCGTTCTCGATCACGTAGCCGAGAGCCTGCGCGACGCGCTGCCCGATCTTCGATTCGGTCAGCCAGAGCGGTTTGGCTTGAATCGCCTTCAGCATCTCGTGCGCATGAGCCACCGGTTCACGACCGTTCCTCGGTGGTAGCCACTCCTCGCGCAGAGCGAAACTTTCGCGAGGGAACGCGAACGTCTTCAACACGATGTCGGCGATCCCCCACAGAAACATCGCCACGATGACGTAATCGACGGGATGCTCGGTCGTGTAACGTTGAATCAGCGTGTGGTGCATCGAGGGGCGAAGCACGATCGCATAGAAGATCACCGTGCTGGCCGCGCCGAGAATCAGCGACAGGTCCAGCTTCTTGAGCATGGCGGGTTTGAATTTGGTGAGCATTGTGATCTCGATTCGTTGTGGACTGATTATCAATTCGAGCTTCTTGGGCGTTAGCCCGATTCTGCATTTCGGAGCGGGGCGGCGTTAGCCCCCTGGTCTTTGGCAAACTGGCTGACGCCGAAGAACCAGGGGCTAACGCCACCCCGCTCCGAAGACAAAGCGAAGAGGCCGAGCAGGCGAGCCGCCTGCTCTACGTGTTTATTGGCTTGCTGATTTCGTTCCGCTGGGTGAACCCGCGATGGGGACGCCGGTTGGAAGTGGACGGGCGGCAACGGGAAAACCTTGTTCGTGGGCGAAGGCTTGGAGTTTGCGATAGATCGGAAAGCTGTCGGGATAGACCCAGAACGTCAGCGTCGTATCGGGGTCTGCGCCGAGCAGTGATTCGTAAAAGCGGGAGCCTTGTGACAGGGCGACTTGCTCGGACTCGCCCTTCAGGTCCGGTTCGGGAACGACTTCCCAAGAAGAGACGCTGACGCGGTAGCCTCCCTGTCCGGAACGCAATTCGTCGAGCCCGTTCAGCATCTCGACCCGCACGAGGTAACTCATGTTGAACCCGGCGAACGGACCGACCTGTCCCTGATGCGAGCGGGTGCGAGTCAGCCAGTCTTTGCGGCGTTCAATCTGATCCTTCAGCTTCACGACCAAGACTTCGATCGGGATTTCGGCCACGCGGTTCTTGTCGAGTCGGTAATGCTTTTCTTTTCCGGTAACGGTGCGGCTGATGGGCGTGATGTGATGCTTCAACGCCTCGACCGGTGGCGACTTTTCCTCCAGCGTCTTCACCTGCGCGAGCAGCCTTGCCAGCGTTTGTTTGGCCAACCGCAGATCGGCCTGTTGTTCGGACGACTGCTGTTGAGATGCGTTCAGATCGAGTTGTCGTGCGGCGAGTAATTCGCGTGCGGCTTCGACTCGCTCGTTCAGTTCGGTTTGCTGTCGATGTTGGTCCGTCAGCTTCGCGGCAAGGTTCGCGTGGTCTCGGCGGAGAGAGGCGAGTTCGGCATCAAGCTGACGTGCCCGCTCGACCATCTCCGGTGGCGGGGCCAATTCGGGAAGCAGCAATGGTTCGAGTTCCGGCTCGGGTTCAGTGATTGATGGCGGCGAGTCGGGTTCGATTGCGGCGAGTTCCGGTGCGGCGAGTGGCTCGGGTGACGGAGCTTCATCAAGGACCGGCGGCAATTCCAAGGGTGAGTCGAGCGCGGGCGCAACGATGTCAGGTGTGGGATTGGGTCTGATGGGCGGGCGCGTGCGGACTCCTGCAATCACGATCAGCACGATCAGGATGCCGACGACGTTGCAGATCACGTCCAAGAAGGAACTGGAACTGAACTCTTCCTCTTCCCGGTGACGGCGGCTCATGGTGTCCCCCCCCGTGTAACACGCAAGGGCTTCGAGCATCGTAGGGTGTGTGGAGCAACGCGCAACACACCTTGTGCTGACAACCTACCGGGGTGTGTTGCGCGTTGCTCCACACACCCTACAACTTCTTCGCGATGACGACTGCTCATGGAGTCCCTCCGCGCGTGACTCGCAAGGGTTTTGAAGCGGGAGGAGTCGTGGCTGAAATAGGCTTATCAACAGACTTATCAGCGGTGTCCGGCGCATACTCTTTAGACGTGGAGAGTCCCGATCGTTCGGTGAGAGCGCGGGCTTGCTCGTAGTTCGGATTCCCGTCTTTGGCGACGACGAATCGCAGGCTGGGCTTCCAGAAGAAACCTTGCGGCGGCTGGCCCCAGTCGCGCGCCTGCAGATCGAGAACCGTGACGAGTCGCTCCAGCGTTTCTTGCTTGGACTCAGCGTTGCCCATTGAGATGGCGTGCTTGCCACCGACGACCAGCCGCTTCGCTTCCACGTCGATCCGCACTTCGCGCTCGAGTCCGATCGCAGCGTCTGCTGCCGAAAGTCCCCACCGTTTGTGCGAGAGCATCTCGGGTTCGAGCGGCTTGTTGACGCCCACCTTCTTCGTGCGACGGTCGATGACCGGAACGGCTGTTGGTCCGGACGAACCGAGTCCAATGTCTAGTGGCTTTGCGCCGCGATCAGTTCCGACAGTAGTACCGGTCGCGGAAGCGGGGTCGCTCTCGTCCGCGAGCCGTTCGATGCCGGGGTCGCCCGGCGTTTCTGTGCCGGAGCTTTGGCGACCTTCTTTTGAGGCCGCATCCCGTCGTCCCACATTGAGGCCGTCCCCAGCAGACCGCCGAACATCCGAGCCAGACTTTGAACTGCTTGCACTAGACTCATTTTCGTCTCCATCCGTGTTGCGTTGCGAGAGAGCTGGCCCCTCGACTCCCTTGGCAACGGACTGTGGACCGCCCTGCACTGACGAACGCGGGTTTCTGCCCGCGAAGTTTTCAATTCGTTCCCAACTGCGTGACCCGACCTCGTGCTCGTCACCGATCACGTCGGCCACTTCAAAGCGATTCGTCGAACCACTGCGCGTGCCCCCGTCTCCCGTGCCTCCGGTCGAACCCGATCCATTCGATCCCCGTGACCCGCCTCGGAAGGCATCGTTGCCAGAGCCGCCGCCTCGTAGAAACCCGCCCACACCGGTTCGCTTCGACGCGAACTCCTTGATCTGTGCTCGCTCGGCCAGCAGTCGTTTGATGGCCGCTTCACACGCGGCCTTGGCGGCGGGATCGACGGGCGGTTGTTGAAGCTGAGTGTCTTCTTCGATCAACTCGTAACCGTGGGGTTGCTGCAGCGTCGCCAACATTTTGATGGCGATGTAGTACGCGACCGTCCCGCTGGGACGAACCAGCATCAGCACGTAAGGCTCGGGTTGGCGAGCGGGCTGAGGTTGCTTGAGGTTCCACGCGGTCCAGTAGTTGACGAGCGAGTTCGATCCTGCCAACAACGGGTTGACGCGCGCCGTGAAGCCTTCGAGATCGTCCGGCCGGATCACAATGTCTTCGGGAAGAAACCGCAGTCCGTCGGCCGTGCATTCGATCAGGATCGGACGCCGAGACGTTCCCGACTGCGCATCAAACGGGACCACCATGAACTTGCTCGCGCCACCGGCTGCCGCTGCTTGAGCCGCCTTGAGCCGCTTCTGAACGGCGGCAATCTGTTGTTCGATCGCCCGGCGTTCCTGCGCGGTCGAATCGCCTCCGCCCGACGCCGATAGCTCACGATTCAACCCGCCGAGCTTCGCTTCCAGTCCCTGCACTTCGTCTTCCAGCGTGGCCACCTGCCGTGCAGCAACGTCTTTCAAACGTCGTCGCTGTTCGAGTGACTTGGCGTGTTGATCACGTTCGTGGACGAGTGCCTTTGTTCTCTGGCCCCACTCCGCCAACACTTCATTCAATTCCTGTTCGCGCTCCGCCAATGCAGCGGCTCGTTCGGCGAGAACTCTGTCGCGCGGATTCATCGCCGGTTCGGAAGGCTCGGGTTCGAGTGGCTCCGGTTCTACTTCGATCTGCGCTGGAATAACGATCGACGCGAGAGACGGCGGTGCGGTCAATCGAGGTGACTCGACGGACAACAGCGGCGCGGGGGGATGCTTGAGTTCGGCCAAGACTTGGGCGAGTGAGTCTTTGCGGAGCTGTCGAGTCGTGACCACCATCAACATCAGGATCAACGCCCCCATGGTGCAAATGAGGATGTCCAGAAAGGCAAACAGGTTGACCGACGGCGAACTGTGGGGTCTGTGACGCATCGGCGGATATCGCTTCCTGACAATTCACCGGCACCATCGGCCGAAAGGCGGCGTCGTTTCACACGGATTGCACACAATGTTTGACTAGTCCGACGCGCGAGCGAGGGCTTCGCTTTGATTTCACGCGAAGCCCTCGCTCGCGCGTCGGGCGAGTTCAAAGGCACGTTGTTCCGAAAAGCCCGGGGCGTTGTCCACGCGGTGAAACGAATCAACAGTCACGATCACGAGACGACGTCGCCTCGCACAGTTTTTCTGACCGACACGACCGTTAGGATCGTCACAGTTTGCCCTGTGAGTTGAGGCGAAATCGGCTCCGGGGTGAACGGTGGAGTTCGCGATGTCCTGTTCCGCAGAAGTCTCGGCAGAAGTCTGGTTTGCGAACCCCCGTCTCGGTCACGTATCCTCTTGGTCGCCCGAGAACTCGCAGTGGTGAAACACTGTTGCCACTGGTTCCGTACGACGGGCAAAGCCGGACAGCCAGTTCTCTTTTCACGAGCGAACTCGCCCCACAGGAGGGTTAGTCCTTTGAATCTCAGTCCGAACGATGCCGCGATTGCCCAAGAGATCCTCGGCTATCTGAACTTTTCGGGTGGCCGATCCGATCCGAAATTTCAAAAGAACCTCGACCTGCTGCGGCAAAGCCTGCCGTTCGCAGACTTCGGCCCCGGCTTGCGTCAGGTTCTGGCCCGTCTGCACCAGACCTCCCCCGCGTTCTCGGACATCTCTCAAGCCGAGCAGGTCATCGCCTTGACACTCGACCAGACGCTGTCGCGATACCGAGAGCATCACCGCGACCTGCTGTTCCATTTGACGGCCGATGAGCTTCAGCACCCCTACTTCTTGGCGAAGGCTTTTGAGGCCGTCCTCGAACAGGGCGGGCCATGGGACGAAGCCGAGCGGATTGTGGCGGGAGCGCTCGACCGGCTAAACGATTTTGTCGGCTACCGGCCGATCGCCGTTTTGGAGAACGGTCGCAAATGTGAACCGTACGCGCACGAGCGGTTTCGTCCGCTGCCGATCTACCTGCGCGGCGCGGGTGTGGTCAGCGGCAAGTATCACGCTCTCATCACGCGCGTGTTGGAAATGCTGCGTGAGATGCCGCGCGAGATGCTCGCCGATGCGTACTTCGATCTCGACAACCTTGATGAGTTGGCGATCGATCTGCGCGCCCACGATCACATTCATCCGGCCAACAAACGGACCAACTACTTGTTCGGTGAATGGGATCCGCACCAGATCGATCTGAAGGGAAACTACCGCCGCTTCGTCGTTCGCAAAGTGATTCTCGACGCGCTACTCGACTGGTCTGTCTCGCAAAAGAAGGTCGATCCGGAAGAGACGCTGTTCGATATCTCAGCCGTCTTGTGCGGGACGATCCTGATGGCCTCGGCTATCAGTGGGTACGGTCCCGAATGTCACGACTCCAGCGTCACGCTGACCTCGTTACTGCCGAAGGTTGCTCGCCAGCGCGACGAGTTCTATTCGCAGCTCTCCAAATCGGCGTCGGGTGCGCGGGCCAAGCGACTCGCCCGACATGCCAAAACGACGCGGCAACCGTTCGGCCATGTGCGGCAATCATTGAACATGTTTCTCGCGCAGTACGGTGCCCAGCAGGTGCAGCGGCGTCAGTTGGCGTACCTGTTCGCGCGGATGGGCTATGCCGAAGCGAGCCTCCGCCAAGCCGAAGTCATTCCGTGCGCCTCGGCTCGATTCGAGTGCGAGGTGCTCTGTCGCATTCACTCCGCGCGGCGGATCGTCGAGCAGAAACAGATCGCGGAAGCCTTCGTGTTGCTCCAAGAGGCGGAAGACTTCCTGCATCGCGGTATCGACTGTGGGGCGCTGGTCGATCCTTGGAACGTGCTCGGTTTTCAGGGCCTCTTCCCGCTGTTCATCTCGCGCGAGGACAGCGTTCCCGATCAGCGGATCGAGATGCTGTACCACATCATGGAGGCGTTGCTCGACGCCTATTCGCGCGCGTTGGAGGAATCGGCCGCACGCGGCGAGAAGGCTCTCGAACTGGCGATCTCGCAACGGTACGAGAAGCTCGCCGAGTTCTGGGACCGGTTCGGCACGTTGACCGTTCACGATCTGCCGCGCGTCGCGGCGCGGGAACATCTCGACTCGGCCGAACACGTCGCCAAAGCCCTTGCCGATTGGCGGGCCGCCGGTGAATCGGCCGGTGACATGCTCTTCTGGCGCGCCCACGTCGATCAGTTCCAATCGGCGAAGGCTTACGCGCAGGTGGTGTCGGCGTTGCTGGAACGGCACGATCGCGTCGCCGCGTTGGGACTCCTGATGCAGTGGCTCAGTCAGCATGAAACGGTGGGCCTCGAATCGGGGCACCTGTCGTTTGAAGACTTGCTGCTGTGGTGGATGGGCCAGGCGGTCGAAGACGGTTCGACGGCGAAGGACGATCCGTGGCCACTGGTCCGCCGCATGTTCGATTACCTCGAAGCGAACGCGGGTGAGATGTGGTCGGCACCGGTCTATCGCGCGGGAACGGTCGATGACGAGTTGGGCACGGCGTCCGACTGGCCCGCGGCGGACGATGGTCGTCCCGAGGCGATGGACGAAGAGGACGAAGACGAGGGACTGTTCGGCGCGGCCTACGACAACATGGTCTTCCACGACAGCTCGGACGACGGTCAGGAAGGGGCCACGATGGAAGACGGCCCCAAGCTCGACGGCGACACGCAGTTTGAGCTGGTGGAAAAGCAGTTGGAACCGCGACTGAAGTTCCTCCGCGTGCTGGCTCAGTTGTGGCAGATGGCAGCGACGCTGGCGGTCGAGCGCGAAGACCGCGCCGCACTCGATGAGTCGAAGGAAGGCCGGGCGGCACAGGCCGCGAAGACGGAATCTCTCAAACATTGGCTCGAACACGCGGTGCATCTGCAAGCCGAACTCATGCGACTGACCGACGATCTCTGGAAGGGAGACATCGGCGAATCGAGCGGCGAGCACGACGCAAACGTCGAGTACGACAGCCAATTGCAGACCAAGCTCTATCTCGTCCAGTTGTCGCTCACGACGTGGCTCAGCTTCCGCTCGGCGCAATGGTGTTTGGCCTGTGCGCTGTCACCCGAAGACCAGGCGGTGCGCAATTCGGCCGAGGAAGTTCGGATCATCGACATGTATCGCGGCATCATGCGGCGTGACGAGGAAGAAGTCCGGCGAGTTCTGCCCGGTCTATTGCGGTCGCTCCAAAGCAAGCCGCTGCTCTACGTGCCGCTCGAACACGGGGGCGAACCGAAACAGATTCTCACCGCTCGCTCGATGCAGATGCTGGTGAAGTTCCTGCTCGCACACCTGCCACAGTTGGGACTGCTCCGTGAGACGTGGCATCTGCTGCGAACCGCTCAGAAAATGGAGCGAGGTTCGCGACCGCGCGGCATGGCCGTCACCGAGTTCGATCGCCTATTCCGCATCGCGCTCCGCAACACGCTCGAATGCGTCGTACGCGCGTCGGAGGATTGGAAGGGAGGCCGTTTCAGCGACGAAGATCTAATCGAGATCGTCGGCGAGATCGTCGAGCTGTACCTCGACCAATGGCTCGAACACAGCAGCACAATGCGGCTGTCGTCGGTCGAAGCGTTGAAGGTCGATGAAGTCTGGGATGACACGGCCAAGTTCGTCAAGAAGTACGGCTCCGACATTCTCAATGCCCGCATCCTGACGCTCGGCAACGTGCGCGCGATCCTGCACAGCGGCGTCTCGAAGTTCTTGGAGTATCTCGAACAGAACGAAGACCCGTTCAAGCCGATCCGTCTGCTGAACGACCTGCGCGACGGAACGGTGGATCGCGACGAAGCGGCCGAACAACTGCACCTGATCTATCAGGTCGTGGTCGAAAAATTTGACCGCTTTCTCGAATACAACACGACCACCACACAGTCCGATTACGGCGAGCAGTTCTTCAGTCTGCTCGACTTCCTCCGATTGGAGACCGCCTACGACCGCGATGCGTGGAACCTGTTGCCGGTCGCCGTCGCACATGAAGTTCTCGCGCGGCAGGGCAAGCCCGAAGCGGCCGTCATTTGGGAGGATGTCTTCGCGGTGAAGACCGAAGACATGGCCGACTCGCATCTCGAAGGCTTGGAGTCGCTGCAAAAGAAGTATGGGATGAAGCTGCTCTCGATCTCGAACCACTTGCAGGAACGGTTCGTCAAACCGCTGGCCGTCAATCACATGCTCGCGCGGATTCGTCCCGCTTGTGAAGACGCGGATCTGGGACGAGGCAATTCGCCCTCGTTCCTCGCGCTGCAGACGGGTGTCGAGGAGTACCTCCGCACCACATCGGGTTCGGGGCTGGATGTCCCCGTCTGGCTCAAGACGCTGGAAGACGAACTGAATCGAGTCCACGAATCGGGAGATCAACCCAACCCCGACTCCGAGCCACAACTGCGACTCCCCGTCCCGTCGATCACGCTCAAGGACATTCGCCAGCAACTGAAACAGTGGAAAGAACCGCCGGGCAACCGCAAGGGCAAGGCGTGATCGCCCCGTCCACGTGCTTTAGAGGGCATTTCAAAACTAGCCCGACGCGCAAGCGAGGGCTTCACCATCATCGAATGCCCAGCCCTCGCTTGCGCGTCGGGCTAGTTTTTCCAGGCAACAACAGGTTTTGAAATGCCCTCTACACTTTGACTTGGTTCCCGTTTCGGGCAATCCGATCCGCGATGGCCGTGTCCATCACGAGCTGCACTGCGTGGAAGAGCAGAATCGGAAACGTGATGAACGGGAGCGAGCGGCCTCCCGTGACGGCGGGCATTGCGGCGAGGAGCAGTCCGACTGGGAGCGTCTTCTGACTCCCAGCGAACAGCGTTGCGATGGCGTCTTCGCGAGTCAGTCCAAGCCAACGGCTTCCTTGATGCGCGATGAGCATCGCGACGGCATGCAGTCCCGCGCACTCGATGGCCAGCCGCGTGAAGTCGATCGCAGTCGGCCAGACAGCCTGCGCTTGCAGCCTCCCTCCCGCTTCGACGGCCGTCTTGGTGACGATCAGCAGGACGAGGCACTGCGCGACGATGCCGATTCCAAACTTGCGAGCCACAGCGAATCGAAAGAACGGCGGTGCAAATCTCGCGAGCTGTCCGAGGATCGTCGGCAGCAGCACCGTCAGCATGAGGTTGCGAATGATCGGCAGCGTGTCGATCCGCGCGACATCCATCTCACCGCCTGACGACATCGTCCAACAAAGCCACAGCGGCGTCAGGACGACCCCCACCAGATTCGTCAGCAGCGTGATGAGCAGCGATACCGCATCGTTGCCTCGCGCCTGTCGAGTCGAAACGGAAGCGGTCGCCAAGGTGCAGGGGACGGCGGCCGCGATCATCAGCCCGAGCGAGAGGTCGGTCAGCGAATGCGACAACGCGAGCGGCCACGCCAGCAGCGGCAACAGCCCGATGTTGACGACCGTTCCCCACACGACCGGCCTCGGCGAGCGAAACGACTCACGCAGCTTGCCGCTGTCGAGCGTGAACGACATCAGAAACAGAATGCACACCGTCATGACGGCCGGTTGCACGCGACCGGCCGTCGCCAGCCGCCAAATCTCAGACGTGGACCAACCCCACGCCATGCCGCTCGGTAGCAGCACCAGCAGTGCGATCAAGAACCACGATTTGGCAAGCCACCGTCCCATGAAACTCTTTCGTAGGGTAAGCCTCTCGCTTGCCCGTCTTCTTAACGTCCAATCACGCCCCGCCGTTCGGCAGACGCGCAAGCGAGACGCTTACCTTACGACTTCAGTCCGCCGAGGTTGCTTGCATCGGCAAACCGGTCGCGGATGGAATCGACGGTTTGAGCGAATGACTCGACTCGATCGCGTTCTCGTGCGAAGTCCTTCACCTGTTGTTCGAGGTCGGGGAACAGGCCGTCTCCGACCTTGAGCGACGCCAGTTCGCGAGCCAGTTCGTTCACGTGTTGTGTCAGTCCGCGACGCAGTCGGCCGGTGAACGACATCACCAGCAATCCAGCCCACAAGACGAGGAACATCGCGGCGGGGATGTAGAAGTTCGTGTCGAGGTACGGCAGCGGCGGCGTGCGCAGAAACGTGTCGTAGAAAAAATTGCGGCCGATGCGGTACAGCAGGAACAGCGGCAGTTCGGCGAACATCACTTCGTAGGCGGCGCGCACCAGTCCGTGTGAGTGGCGTTTGGCCGCTTGCAGAATGATCTCATCGATCCGGCGGGCAGCGTCGGTGAGGAATTCGTTCTGCACGGAGGACGCGGCGTGGCGGAGGGCATCGAGTGTTGAGGCCGATGACGCCGGTCGGTCGAGCTTCGCGGCATGGGCATGTCCAGCGATGACGAGCTGTGCTTCACGCAGCTCTGCATCGGAGAGGCCGAGCGACGTGAGTCCCTCCAGTCGGCGTTCGGCCTCGTGTTCCTGTTGCGACGACGCGAGCCAGCGCGAGCCATGAACGATTCCGACCAGTGCCATCTGCGCCGTCGTGCGTGCCCGCGTCAGTGCGAACGACGCCAGCAGACTCGACTGACTGTGCCACAGCCGCAGCACCGACGCGAACGGGCTGTACCCCCAAAGCTGCGTCACTTGGCCGAGCAACCGCTGCTCCCACAGGCCGCGACTCACGAGCAACTCGTCGCGCAGTCGGTTCGCCATTCGTTCAGTCGCGCGGTGACGTTGGTCGGACAGCGCCTGTTCGAGCTTGGCAACCAGCGGCGCGTGTTGCGAGAGCGATCCCTTCGCGTGACCGAGCACCTCGTGAACCAACCCGAGCAAGTTGGCCTTACGAATGCGGACGCGCTGCGCGGCGGAAAGCTCACGTTGCAAGAGGTCGATCAGACGACCGAACTCACCCGTTGGCCGGACGTTCGATTGCTGTTCGGCCAACGCGCGCTTGGAATCGACGAAGAAGAGTTCACTCACGTCGAAGCGGCCGGTCAACTGCTTCCGCCAGTCGTCGCGAATGTCTTCGTCCAACTCAGCGTGAGTCTGTACGAAGACGATCCGGCAGCCCTTTGCCGCTTCCAACAACTCGTCGCTCACGCGGGCCGACCGGTACTTCTGCTGCGTGCTGACGTAGAGCAGCACATCGCAAAACGGCAGCAGCCGATGCAGCCGCGCGAGGTTGCTTTCGGCGGTCTCGGTTTCGTTCGTGTCCGGATCGGGACAGTCGATCAGCACGATATCCCGCAACAGCGGCGAGTCGGCACGAACGACATGCAGGTCCATAATCTTGTCCCCTCGCCCCGGCTCTGCGGTAAGACGGTGAGGGTGAGGGGTCTTCTCTTCTGACGTTGCCTTCAAATCGGGAGCCTGTTTACCGCTCAAGTCCCTCACCCCCAGCCCCTCTCCCCACAAAGCTGGGGCGAGGGGAGCCAGCGGGAGTCCAACGCTCGACAGATTCGTCTGCGGATGAGCGATCAAGTAGGGAACGGTCGTCGTGGGGCGTTGTCGTCCGGCCACGGTGACTTCGGCCCCAACGAGCGCGTTCACCAGCGAACTCTTGCCGACGCCGGTCCCGCCAAAAGTGGCAACGACGAGCGGCGCTTCGACTCGCGCCCGCATCGGTTCGAGCCGTTCGAGCGTCCGTCGCACGAGCTGCTTCTCACGCTGAACCGGCTCCCATGCAGACGACTCCGCCGACCACGCCGCCAGCCGCGCGATGAGGTCATCGACGTTCGACAGCAGTTCGAGTTGAGCGAGTTCGGTCGTCATGAGTTGGTGCCTCAGTTGCCAAGAATTCGTTGATCTCGGTCGCGGTGTTCGATGAAGCTTCCGAGCGGGATGGCGTCAGCCTCCCGGTTGTTGGGCGTTAGCCCGTTCGTCGCCGCGAGCCGTTTATCGCACAATGAAGAACCGAGGGGCTGACGCCACCCCGCTCAGACAATCAGAGGAGGGCTAACGCCCAAGCGTCAAGCGTTGTGATTTAAACAGACGGCCAACTCCGCGATGATCACCTCGACTTCGCCGAACGCCGGTGATTCGGGGACGCTCGCTCCGGATTGCAGTTCATCGAGCAGTTCGCCCAGTAGATGTTCTCGCAGTTGAGCGAGCAACCAAGCTTCGCGTTCCGCTTTGAATTTGGTGTGGAGTTGCAGCAGCCACGCTTTGGCTTGGCCGAGGACACCGCTGGCCGTTTCGACGACCGCTTCACCCGCGACCGTGGTGGCTGCCGCGCCGGTCGTGTCGATGGCGACGTGCGTCAGAGTTTGGGTGGCCACTTCCGAGAGCAGGTGCTCGGCTCCGATTCCGCCTCCCATCGCGAGAAGTAGTGTGAGAGCGGGTCGGAACACCGCGGCGGCTCGGTCGGCGTGACGGAGCGTGGTGAAGAGTTGTTCGCGGTCGGTCTTCAGCTTGGTCATCTCCTCATGCACGAGCCGCTTCACCAGCGCGGTGAAGTCGAACTGATCGTGTTCGCGACGAAGCTGGGCGAGTACCGCCTCGCACGATGTCCCCGACAGGAGCCGCTCCAACCGAGCCGTTAGCAATTCGTTGCCGAGTGTCGTGATGACCTGCAACTGGCCGTAGACCTGTTCGAGCACGCGGACGATCGCGTCCCATTCCGCCTTGCGATACTCATCGAGCGCCGGTGGTGGTGTTCCCCAAATCCGGTTTCGCACCAGCCGCACGCCGCCGGTCAGCCAGCGACCGATGTGCGCGTAGAAGCCATGCACGTTCGAGGTCCATGCCTCGCGATGCCCGTCCCACCACAACCACATCTCATCGACTAGCAGCCCGTTCGGCGGAGCGGGCCAGTCCGCCTGCTTGACCATCGCGCGAGACGCGAACACGTCGGAGGCGTCTCCAAACTGCCGGCTCCTCGTGGCGACTTCACGCAGGTACGCGGGGACGCCAGAGTCGTCATCGACCAGCCGCACGAGTGAGCCGCGCAATGTCCGCAGCTTGATCTCGGCGAAGCGGAGCTGCGAAAGGGTGGTAGAGAGAGATTGGGGTGAATGCAGGGAAGCGGGATCTGCGATCGTGGAGAAAGGCTGCGTTTGTGTTGTCTCATCATCGACGCACGCTTCCTCCCCACTGCCCACTGCCCACTGCCCACCGCCTCCCCACTTCCGTTCCTCAAACGTCAGCGCGATCGCCTCCGCCGCCTTCCGGTTGTTCTCGGCGAGGTAGACGTATTCGGGCTTGAGACCGGTTTCGGTGCAGAACGTGTTGAGCCAGATCGGCCAGTACGGTTCGTCGTCGGGAAGTTCGACCTGGTTGAAAACGATGATGGCCGCTTTGTCTTCGCTCGCGGCCTTGCGGAAGAATTGTTTGACCGCCGCGTCGTTGTACTTCTGCTGCGTGAGGACCGCGACGAGGACATCGGCCGCTTGACGAACCGCATCGGCCCGCTGCCAGTTCACCGGCGCGTCGCTATCGACATCCGGCGTGTCGAGGATGACGAGGTTCTTCGGGACCGCTTCGTGCGTCCGCCAGAAGAGGCAATGCGTGTCGATGGAGAGCAGTGCCTCTTCGCCACTCGTCCACGAGCGGAGTTCAAATGCGGGGAACATCGTGCGGAGATCGTGCTGCTCGGCAAAGCCCGTCGGGACGAGACAGACCGGATGCTTCGTCCCCGATGCCAGCGGGCTGCTCGCACTGGCGCGAAAGCCCGCGATGTGATTGAAGACGACGCTCTTCCCAATGTTCGTCCCGCCGACGACCGCGACGATCAAGTAGGCCCCGTCCGCCAGTTGAGGCAGCAGCTTGCGAGTCAGTAAATCGAACCAGTCCCGCCCAGCCAGCGGCTCCAAACGAAGCGGCTTCGCGGCAAGTTCGAGCCTTGCCAACGACTCATTCAACCGACACACCACGTGCGCGAACTCGGGCAGACTTGATGAGCTGGCCCCAATCTCACCGTTAGCGGGATCACGATCCACATCAGACCCCGATGTTCACGAAGACCTTCAGCGCTTCTTTGTCTTCCACCAGCAGGCGCATCATTTCTTGGTAGTTATCTAGCCCCGCGACGGGGTTGGTGAGGATGCGTTGGGTGACGCCGGGGAACATGGCTTCGCCGTGTGACAGCGCTTGCAGGCCGAGTTCGAAGTGGTGGCGGTTGCCGTTGACGCTCGATACGAGCAGCTTGTTGCCGAGGACCCATTCGAGGTTGATCTTGGCGGCGTCGATCTTCACCTCGTGCGTGCCGCCGGTGATGCTCGTCCAGATCAGAGCGCCGTTCAGGTTGAGCACCTCCATCGAACGGAAGCACTGCTCGGCGTTGCCGGTCGCTTCGAAGATGATGTCCGGTTTGCCGACGCGCTTGGCGAGATCGTGCATCGACTCCTGCTTCGTGCTGACGTAGGTCGCTCCATATGCGGTCGCGATCTCCGACTTGCGATGCGGTCCCGGTTTGGTGGCGAGCGTGTAAACATCCAGCCCACGCAGCTTGAGCATCATCGTGGCGAGCAGTCCGATCTGACCGGCTCCCAAGACGAAGGCTCGCTTGGGCGACCAAACTTGCAGACGTTGTTGAGCCAAGTACGCCTGATCGATCGCCTTCGCACAGACGCTGGCCGGTTCAGACAGCACGCCGAGATGCCTCAGTTGCGGCGGGACCTTCACCATGTATTCGGCATCGTCCACGAACATCTCGGTCATGTAACCGTGACAGAGATTGATGCCACGCTCGTAGTAGGTCTCTTCGCTGGTGATGTCGTTCCGTCCGATCTTGTCATAGATCGAACCACCCGGTCGGCGGACGGTACAAGAGACCAGATCGCCCGGCTTGAGTTCCGTGACCTTCGCACCGACTTCGAGCACCTCCCCGAAGCTCTCGTGCCCGATGACAAGGTGTTCGCCTCCGGGAGGAGCGTTGCCGTAGAGAGCCTCGTTGATCTCGCGATCAGTCGCATCGACGCCGATTTGCAGCGTCTTCACCAAGACCGCGCGGCCCTCGGGAATCGAGCAGACATGCGCGTGAGGCTGATCGTTCAGCTTGGGCTGCGGGATCTCTCGCAGATGAACACTGTTGGGCTTTCCGGGAAGAACGGCGACGGCTTTCATGGGGTGACAACTCGATGAAGGGATGAAGTGGGATGCGGCAGAAACAAGGTGAAGCTGTGCGGGGTGAACCAAGCTTCGACGTGGGCGGAGTGTATCGGACGACTGGGTGCCGTTCCACGAATCGACTTGCTGGAGAAGGTCGTACATACTGCGGCCGGTCGCCCACCAGGGTCATCAGCCGGTGACGATGCTTCGGCCGTGTTTTTGGGAATCCATACAGATGCTCATTGGGATTTTTGCGGACAGTCACGATCACCTCGACCACATTCGGCGGGCAGTCGAGGTCTTCAACCACGCGGGTTGCGAGTTGGTCGTGTTTGCCGGAGACCTCGTATCGTCGTTTGCCGTGCCACCGCTGCGTGCTTTGAACTGCAAAGTGATCGCGTGCTTTGGAGACAACGAGGGGAACAAGATGGGCGTCGCGGCCGGAATGAAAATCGTGGGGACGCTGGGCGAACCGCCGTTCGGGTTCAAAACGACCGATGGCAAGCGGTTTCTGCTCACGCACATGGACCGTTCGTTACGAGGACTCGATGGCGAGTTCGATGTCGCCATCTATGCTCACACGCACAAGCCAAGCATCACGCACGATGAACTCGGACGGTTGTTCATCAACCCCGGCGAGACGAGCGGCTGGTCGTACGGTCGCCCGTCGGTTGCGTTGCTCGACACGGCCACGATGGAGGCGAAGATCGTCTGGCTGAACGAGGGCCTCGAACAAACGGGAGCGATCGCGTCATGCAGCCAGCAGTGAAGGCGGCTCTGTTTTTGATCGTGCTGTTCGCGATTCCCATCGTGCCGTTCCTCTGGTTGGGGGAGTCGTTCGAACAGAGCTTACTCAAGGCGCTGCGTGAGCCATCATCGCGCGAAGTGGTTGCCGCTTGGGTCTTCGGGCTGTTGGCGGCCGACATGTTCCTGCCGGTCCCGTCGAGCGCCGTCATCACGTATGCGGGAGGGACGCTGGGACTGTTCTGGGCGACGCTTGTGTCATGGCTCGGGTTGTCGGCGGGAGCGATCGGCGGTTTCGGACTGGCTCGATTGTTCGGTGAGTCCCTCGCGCGGCGGTTCAGTGAAACGGACGACGTGACGCGGATGAGCGACTTCACACGCCAGCACGGTCCCGTCGCGTTGCTGCTCACTCGCGCGTTGCCGATCCTCGCCGAAGCCTGCGTGCTGATGCTGGGGGCGAGCCGACTCAGTTGGCAACGCTTTCTTCCCGCAGTCCTCGGCAGCAACCTGGTTCTCGCGCTGACGTACTCGGCGTGCGGAGTTTGGTTTCGCGAATCGGCTTCACTGCCGATCGCCATCGTCGCATCGGGCGCGGTCCCGCTGATCGCCGCGCTTCTCATTCGCCGATGGTGGAAACCAAGTGGCGCGGGATAGCTCTCCGGTTTGATCAACACCAACCCGAAGCGTGAGCGCCGCCGCCCGTTGCCCGACACTCGTCCTCGCTCACGCTTCGGGTTGGTGTTGTTCTGAGACAGACTCCAAGTCCTCATCCTTCATGAAGGCGAACGCAAACCAGCCCGATGCGATGGTGCAGGCTCCCCATGGAACGATCAGGCCCCAGAAGACCCAGTCGGGAAAGCCCAAGACGAACGTCAACGATTTCGGGTCGCGGTCGTAGCCGTAACTCGTGCAGATGCCGACCGACCACAGCATCGCGACAAACCACATGGCCACCGCGACGAGGGCCTCGCGCCGCGAGGAACGAATCAGCGGATGTTCGGTCGAGTTTGGCATGACGATCAGTCCTTCTCGTTTGAATCTGTGGCGTGTTTTGCGATGTGCGCTTCCCACCATTCCGGCAGTTTCGGGTTCAGTTGTTGCCAAGCAATCCCGTGGTACGACGGCCTACGCATCTCAATGGCGACAACAAGGACCGTCACAATCAACGAACCGACCACGGTCACACCCCAACCCGGTGTCTCAGTCACGACCGTACCACCGGCCGCAGCGACGAAGGCCGCAGCCCAAACCAACTCCAACGGACGCGACATGCGGAAAATGTTGCAGAACAGAAAGAAGTGAGCCACAACAAACGCGATCACGAAGCCGACCCACCACGTCCACTGCCACGCCACGATGGATCCGACCGCCCCACCAATCAAGACGCCGAGATCCAGCATCGACAACCGGCATCCGGCTTTGAATTCCGGCTGAGACATGTTCGATCTCACCGTAAGGGAATCGTCGGCGCAGGTTCGTTACGGCACACACACAGCCGCGTGAGACTTTGTACAGAGGGAGCTGGCGGTATTCCATTGCGCCAGCTCTCACCTCAGGCAACTGGCGAGAGATCGTTTACTCGTAGGATGGACGCGAACTCTTGCCGGTCGCCGGTTCCTCGCCAATCACTCGTCCTTGGATGGGA
Source organism: Schlesneria paludicola DSM 18645 (assembly GCA_945862235.1). Lineage (GTDB taxonomy): Bacteria > Planctomycetota > Planctomycetia > Planctomycetales > Planctomycetaceae > Schlesneria > Schlesneria paludicola_A. Next base: position 15,839 of record CAMAYU010000045.1, on the reverse strand, counting down.
CGGGGGCGGGAAACGAAAGTTCGTTGCGCACGGACCTCACGCCGGGTTCTTGCCGCAGCATGTTCTCGGCCAGCTTCGCATCATCTGAGGAAGCGACCTCGCCGCGCAGGACCACTTCGCCTTTGTCCTCGATGGCCACCATCACGCTCTTCAGACTGGGGCGCTTGTCGGAGAGCTTCGTCAGGCGAGCTTCAATCGTGGATTGGATGGCCGATGAGGTGGGGAGGGTGTACTCGAACGCGATCTTTTGGCGAGGTCGAACGATCGGTGTTTGATTCGCGTTGCCGCCGTTGCCACCGCCGCCGTTGAGTCCGTTCAACCCGTTTCCACCGCGATTACCTCCGCCACCGCGCCCGCCACCACCTCCACCCAAGTTATTGCCCTGCATCCCTTGGTTCTGCACATTCCGACCGAGGAAGCCGCTCTGATTCGCGCCGCGACCGAGGAGGCCACCGTTGGCATTGGCACCGTTTTGGCCTTGTCCACCAAGCCCGGTCTGTCCGTTCGCGCCGAACCCGCCCGCCTGGCCACCGGCACCCGAGTTGGAACCGAATCCACTCGCGCCCGTCGAGCCAAACCCTGACGATCCTGTGCTGCCGAAGCCGCTGGAGCCATTGCTACCGAAGCCCGATGATCCGGTAGAACCGAACCCAGAGGAGCCTGTGTTGTTGTTTCGGTTCTGCTGATTCTGGGCCGAGGCCAAGTCTGGAGTGGCGCAGGCCGCAGCAAACAGTCCACAGGTGATGAGTAACCGTCGCATGATTCTCTCTCCTTCGGCGATTCCCGCCACGCAGCCACTTGGCTGAGTCAGCGACAGCATTCGTCATTCGCATCTTCTCGGCGATTCCACGGAGCGTCAACAAGTCGAACTGCTCGCGGGCAACAATTCAGGTCATCGCGAACAGATTGGCTGGCGAAACCAAACAAGCAGTCTCATTCGGGCGATGCCGCACCCCCACTCGTATAGACCTCACGCGGCCTGAAGTGAGGCATCAGCCCAACGTCGGCCTCGGTGAGCCAGGTGGCGTCAGCCCAATGGCACTGACTTTGAGCGGCACGGCGCTAGCCGCCGGTAAACGGAGTTGTGTTTCCAAGCAAAAAACCGGCGGCTAGCGCCGTGCCGCTCACGGAGTGAATGACAAAGTGAGTGCCATTGGGCTGACGCCGCCCGGCTCACCATGACTCCAATAACAGAAACATCTCTTCCAACACCGTGTGAGGTAGAGCCTTGTGTTGAAAGATGTTGGGTAAGCCTCCCGCTTGCCCGTTGACTCAATACAAATCCGGGCAAGCGAGACGCTGGCCCTACGTTTTTCAAGACGCTGTTAGGCAGCTCCCTCACCACCGTCATGGAACAAACAACGCCATCTCAAGCGGAGATGGCGTTGTCAGGTGTGTTGTTCAGTCCCGTCAGCGTCAACCTATCACGATCAAGGGAGGAACGGATCGCCCGGATCGGTGAAGAAATCTTCGGGGAAACCGGGGTCCGGGAAGAGGACACCGGCGGCGGTCGTTCGCAGATGCCAGCTCGCATTGTCGAACGTGTTGGACACATTGGTCGTCACGCCGTTCGCCACGAAACTGTTGATCGGAGCATTCACACCCGCTACGCCATCGTCGATCTGGAAGAGCTGAGCGAGCCGAGGCTGAATGAAGTTGGGGCCAAAATTGTTCTTGAAGAAATCGCCCGGATAGAACGCCCCGTTAGGAGTCACGTTGCCTGGCAGGCCACCGCCGTTGTTGAACGGGCTGACAATATTGAGTGTATTGCCCGTGTTGCCGGTCAACCGCAGGTCGAGCTGCGCGGTGTCATCCAAGAACACGATATCGGGTCCTGGGTTGGCCGCGATGCTCGCGGGAGGAATGATGGCTGCGTTGGTCTGCCGGTTGTAGGCCACAAACGATTCGATATGGAGATCGTTCTGCAGATTCCCCCTGATGGTGTTGCCTCGAACATCGGCCGACAAGTACGACCCGGTGCCCACACGGATGTAGACGCCATCGCCCACCACCGTTTGCGTCCCGTTGAACTGCACGACGTTGTTGGTGAACACGAGGTCCGTCGCTTGTTCGGTTCGCAGATTCAAGTAATTGCTCAGGAAGAAACCGCCCAAGATGTCGGTGTTGTCACCCGTGTTCCAATCGTTGGCCAGCACGTTGGTCGGATCGAACGGGAAGACCGGGTTGGTCGGCTGTGGATCTCCGAACGCGATCTGGCGATGAGTGTTGCCACCGCGAATCTGCTGGCCCGCATTGCTTTCGAGGAAGACGCCATGACGGCCGTTCGAGGCAATCAGGTTGGCATCGAACAACAATTGATTTTGTGTGTTGAAGTTGCGGTGATCGCCACCCATCGCACCACGGATGTCGATGTTCACACCGTTGAGAGCGTTGTCCGTAATGGTCGTGCCCGTGACGCTGGCGTTGATGACACCGAACGGATCCGTGTCAAAGTTCTGGAAGGGTTCCGCATCGAAGGCGATCCCGTTCGAGTTCAGCCCCTGGCCGATCAGATTCAGACCGTGGGCACCGTTGTTGCGGATGCGGCTGTTGCTTACGACGAGCGTACCGACGCCTGCGGCGTTGAACGTTTGATTGAGCGTGGTGGCACCGTCGAGAATCTGCATCCGGCTGGTGACCTCGAAGTCGATCCCGTCGTTCGCGTTGCCATCCGCTGCGGCAATCCCGCCCAAGGTCACATCATCAACCGAGAGAGTAGCCGTGGCGAACGCAGTGATGTCCGCATGAATCCCGTCTTGGCCGTTGGCCGAGATCGTCGTCGTGTGTATGGGAGCGGTGGGATCGGTGTCGCCAAAGATCCGTACATCATGCACGCCGCCGGGGTATTGGAGCAGTACACCGTTGAGTCCATTGTTGGCGATCCGCGTGTCACCGGAATTCGCGTTGATGTCCAAGAACGTCAGCGAGTTCGCATCGGACGCTGGTGTGACCGAGATGTTGCTGACAACTTGAATTCCATTCTGAGCGTTGTCGGTAATGGTCACACCGTCGAGGATCGAACGTGGTCCATTGATGCCATCGCCGAACTCGGCCCCCGGAGCGACCTCAACCCGGATTCCATTGCCCGCGTTGCCATTAAACGTCGTCGTTGTGGCCGTCAGTGCCAACGCTGCGTCACCGAACAAGTCGGCACGGAATCCGTTGCCAAATGTGGTCGCAGTTCCGTTCCCATTGACGACCACGTCCGTCAAAACCAACTCATTGGCGGTACCCGAGAGCGGCTGGTTGGGATCGGCGGGATCGCTGCCCAAGCCGGTGAACAAAATTCCGTTCTCGGTGTTGTCCGAGAATGAGCTATTGAACGCGGCCCCAAGGAACAGTGACGCCCCCTGGCGGTTGACACTCAGCCCGTTCAGCGGGTTCGTATTCACATCGACATTATCGAGCGTCACTGACACGAAGCTGGCATCGCGGGTGGCGAAAAACAGTCCGTTCTGTCCGTTGTTGGAGAAACTCGATCCCGTTCCGGCGGTGAACAACGGATCCACCGGGCTGGTGACGACGACTTGCAGGGAACTGTCCCCCTGAGCCAAGGAGTTGAATCCGCTCTCGACGTTGTCGGTGGCCAGCACGTTGCGGAAGTCGAGCTGCACCGCGGATGAATCCGTCGTCAGTGCATGGAAGCCGCTATTGTTGTTGCCAAGGAATTGATCGCGAGTGCTGTTGAACGTGAGCACGACTTGCTCCGACGCCAGCAGTTCCGCTCCGTCTCCGGCGTTGTTCAGGACGCTATTGTCGAGACTGTTGACGGTCATGTCACCGGTGACCGTCCCCGCACCGAGAATCGTGAAACCGTCGTTGAAGTTCGACTCGATCTGATTGTTCTGGACCAAGGCGTGAAACAGGGAACTGCCGTTGCGCTCGATCGCGAGACCGCCGCCGGTGAAGATCGGCGTGCCGGCGCTGTTCACACCCGTTCCATTAAACGAGGTGATATTGTTCTCGATCACGATGTTGGGTGCTTGGGCACTTCCCGAAGTTTCGACGTGAATTCCGAACCCGCCATAGCCGTTGACCGTATTGTTGTGAATCATGGACTGATTCAACGACGAGTTGCCACTCGCGGAAACATGAATCCCGTCTCCGCCCGCACCGAAGCCGGGACTGGCTCGCCCGAATGCCAAGCCGGAGCCCGCGACCGCGATCTCACCCGCGTTGACTTGGGACAACGCGAAAGTCGTGCTTAAGTTGTTGCTGAATAGCACCGTCACTGTCGAACCCGCTGTCGCGAGCGAACTGAGGGGCGTTGCATCTCGTAGACGGGGGTTGAAAGGAAAATTGCTATCGATGTTGTTGCTGAGAATGGTTGTCGCGGAGAACACCTCGGTGGGGTCGAAGTCGAGATAGCCTAAAGTCAGACTCTGCGATCCGTCCGGGATTTGAGCTGTTCCGATGGGGTTTCCTGTACCAATCGCAGTCAATGGTGGGATACCGCCCGGGATGACACCGAAGCCGTTGACGGTATCCAGCCCCGTCAGCAGGTCGCTCCCGTTTTGAGGCTCCAACGCCGAATTACCATTTCCAATCGCCACGTTGTTCGAGTCGAACCGTGCCGGAGTACCGGCCAGATTCCACGTCACGCTGGTGATATCGACTCCGGTGTCAGAATTGTTCGTGACGAAGAACGGATCCGTCCCGCTGATCCCGTTGAACGTGAACGTCACGGCATCACGGGGAGCGGCAATCGTCGCACTGGAAGAATTCCGCACGGTGTTGTTGTTGATGTCGTAGTTCAGGATCGAGGTGCCGGTCACAGCGATGTCGATCGCCGAGACTCGATTGAAGCCGAATTCATTGCCCAAGACCGTGCCGGCGGCGGCCGTTTCGCCACCAATGTTGATGGTCGTGGTGCCGCTGTCCGAGAACAGGCTCATCCCGTACCGCTGGTTGCCGGTCAGGGCACCGGCAAAGTTGTCAATCGGCACGCCGCCCAAGTTCACGAGACCGAAGCGGTTGCTAATCACATCGAAGTTACCGGTCGAACCATTCGTTGTTTCGATGTGCAGGCCGTCGAGACCGTTTGCGGTGAAGTCGTTGTTGATGATCCCGCTGCCGTCTGGACCCGGTGGCGAGAGGAAGTTCAGCGTCCCCGCATTGGCCGTCAGGTGCAGACCATGTGCGCCGTTGTTGCGAAACGTGTTGCCAAGAGTCACTGCGGCGACCACAGGTGGTCCCGGATCAGCAGGAGTAATTTCGGCACCACCGATGATGCCGTTGATCACGCTGCCACCATTGGCATCGAGTTGCAGGCCGTCGTCGCCGTTGTTCACGAAGCTGTTGCCTTGGACGATGACATCGAGCGGGGGCGCTCCCGTGTTCGTCACGTGGAATCCGTCGTTGATGTTGTCGTGGAAGTTGTTGTCGAGGATCTGTGCGGCTGTTCCGGCCGCCACCGTGCCGTGCAAATCGGTCAGCACCACGCCGTTCAGGGCGTCATGAATGTTGTTGTTGTTGATTGCGACCCAGGTGTTGTTGGAGCCTTGAATCCCGTTGCCCGTCGCGCTGCCGGTGATGTCGAAGCCCGAGACTTCGATGCACTGAGTGGCATTGGCCGCGAGTGTCACGACATCGCCGCCGGTGCTGTTGAAGATGTTGGGCAACTCAGCACCCGCCACATAACCGGGGAGAAACCCGAAACCACCGGTGATCACGTTGGATGCGAACTGGTTCTGCATGGATGTAGTCAACAACCGCTGTCCATTGAACAACGTCAGCGTTCCCAGTGTGGCACCGGTGTCGAGATTCGTGTTCGTGTCGTCGGTGCGTGGGCGCACATAGATGATGTCCGACTGTTGGCGCTGGGCTAGGCTGAGGTTGTTGTAGGCGGCAATGCTGTTCAACGGATTCGCGATCGTTCCCGCCCCCGTCGCCGCACCGTTGGGGTCGATGTGAGTCACGAAGTACGGCTGGCCATCCTTGGGATTGATCGCCGCTTCGGGAACATCGAACGTATCGACCTTGGCCAGCACGCGGAACTGACGGAAGACCGAAGAGGTCAGCCGATCCTGGACACGGGGATTGCGCAGCCAGCGGCTGGGAGTTCCCTCGGGCAAAGTGACGAAAACTTGGGCCTGCACGTTGGTCCCGAACACATTGTCGTCGGTCAGTTGCACACCGACCGAAACATCCTCGTTGACTTGAGCCATCAACCGAGTACTCAACCCTGTCACGCTGCCGCCGAGCTGGCCGTTCCCAATGAAGTGGTATCCACCGAGGTAGCCGTTCACACCGTAACGACCGAGGAGCGGAACAGGGCCGCCGACTTCGGTGTCGAAGCCGGTGAAGGTTTGTTCCGCCCGAGTCGTGCGGTTGAAGAACAGTCCGTTACCGATGAAGTTGGTGTTCGTCGAATCCAGTACCGTACCGAGCGTGTGGTCACGTTTGCCGATCGGCATGTAGCCGTTTGTTCGGAAATCGACAAACCGACCGAGCGACTCGAAGCTCAGTCCGATTTGGTCATAACTCTGGGCGTGACCGGCGTCGAAGTCGTACCACGCCGAAAGGCCGACGATGCGATCAAGGTCTTCCATCCACCAGCGCCAACCGGCACCGACGTTCGCACCACCTTTGCCGGTGTGAGTCACGATGGCCCGGACATCGCCGAACAGAATCGCCGTGTCGTCCTCAATGGTGTACGGCAGGAACATCCCCAGGTTGGTGTAACCTGGTTCGTAACCGTACAAGCCGCCGCCACGCGTATCCACGTTGATACGCGGCCGGAACGTCCGGTCGTACTTTGTGTAGCTCCCGGGACCAGTGCCGCCGAGATTGACCTGTCCCATGTCCCCGCCGAACGTCGTCAACGGGGGAGGAAGCTGTCCATCGGCGGGCGCACCCAACCGAACGGAACCCTCAGGTTGTGCACTAGCCATTCCGGCCATTGCCACCCAAGTCAGGAAACCGAACAAACACCAATTGCTTCGAAGATTCATCGGTTGCTCCAGCGACTGCTGAGAAAACCTCGCACGCGACTCGTCGTCCTAAATCACCATCCCGAGCAGCTACGCTCTCGGCGACGATGACGGATGTTCCGCCTATAGCGGTTATCCGTAGTCATCGGACGCTGCGACGGATGAAGATGAGTGAAAAGCCGATACGAAAGTTAATTTCGTCACAACCGGCAAAGTCATCCACACCGGAAACGGATTCATGGAGCGGCAGAAACGGCCGATGTGAGGAGGCGATGAGGCGGCTCGCTAAGGACCGGCGCATCAACAAATGTCCCATCGTGGCGGATGCTGCCAGCATCCGAACCGACGCTGGCAGCGTCAGCCACGACAGCTATTGCTGCGCCGATCCTAACGCCCAAGAACCGTGGCTCGGTTCCGCGCGAGTCGGATCGCCTGATATCTACCCTGCGCGGGAAGCCGGGGTCAGGTGGTTCAAAGTTCATTTTTCGCCGCGAAGAAATGAACTTTGAACCACCTGACCCCTGATCGTCCGTTCAGCCCCTTAAGCCACCCCGCTCAGAAATGTCTCGTTTTGTTCCGTGCGAGGTATATCTTGTGCCGTAGCTTGTCTCGGCGGAATCGAGACGCCACGACTTCCTCTTCCTCGCGCGTCCCTCACCGGAACTCCTGCTCATGACGAACCAACTTCCCGAGCCACTGAACATCGACGAGTACGCTCGCAGCGCCGCGACCTGCCTGCCGCAAATGGTCTACGACTACTACGAAGGGGGAGCCGAGGACGAAGTGAGCGTTCTCGAAAACCGCCGGGCTTGGCAGCGGATGGCTCTCAAACCGCGCGTTCTGGTCGATGTCCGACAGCGCGATCTGACGACCACTGTGCTCGGACAACAGATCGCGTTTCCGATTCTCACTGCACCGTGCGGCTTCAACGCACTGGCTCACCCCGATGGTGAATTGGCTGTGGCACGTGCGGCCACTGCGGCGGGAACGATCCAAGTCGTCAGCACCGCCGCGACGTACAGCCTCGAAGAAGTCGCGGCCGCTGCGCCGAATGGCATTCGCTGGTTCCAGCTTTATTGCTATCGCGATCGCGGCATCACGCGATCATTGGTCGAACGAGCCGCCGCCGCAGGTTATCGCGCCCTGTGTTTAACCGTCGATGCGCCGTTCGTCGGACGGCGCGAACGCGACATCCGCAACCGCTTCGGCCTGCCGCCAGGACTCCGCTGGAAGAACCTCGAAGCACATGGCTTCGACAAAATGGACGCGGGCGGTGATGGCTCGGCCCTCAAAAAATACATCGAGAACATTTGGGATGCCGGTCTGACTTGGGAGGCCGTCGAGTGGCTGCGCGATCTCAGCCCGTTGCCACTCGTCTTGAAGGGCATTCTGACGGCGGAAGACGCGCGACTCGCGGTGGCTCACGGAGCGAGGGGGATCGTGGTGTCGAATCACGGAGGACGGCAACTCGACGGTGCCGTCTCCACCGCCAGCGTCTTGCGCGAAATCGTCGAAGCCGTTGCCGGTCAGGCCGAAGTCTACGTCGATGGCGGAATCCGCCGAGGGACCGATGTGATGAAGGCCCTCGCGCTAGGAGCACGCGCCGTTCTCATCGGACGTCCGTATCTGTGGGGCCTCGCCGTGGATGGCGAAGTGGGCGTCGCTCGCGTTCTCGAATTGTTGCGAGCCGAACTCGACCTCAGCATGGGCCTCTCCGGAATGCCCACCCTCGCCAGCATCAGCCACAACACAGTGACGGCACACGGTTGAACTCTCTGCCCGATGGAACGGTGCCTCACCTCGTGCAGAAGTGAATTTGACCACTCGCGGCGGTCAGTCCCATCCGATCCGCGTCCCGGTCATCGACCAGATCGCTGATCGTGGTGATGCTCACAGTGAATCCCGCCGCGCGCAGTCGTTCGACGTAGTCCACGCTCGCCCATGTCGGCCATCACGCGGCGGCACGATCGGCGGCGTTGGCGGGGGGCGCTTCGAGGCGTTGCAGGAGGACTTCTGCCACGCGGCGGGTGGCACCGGTCGTGTAAATCTTCTTTCGCAACTGATCGAGTTCGTCGCGGGCGGCTTCGAGCTTGCGCGGGTCACTGAGCCAGCGATCCACATCCTCCACGACCGCTTCCAGTACGGGTGCCGGGCTACCGACGCTGAGGTATTCCGGCATGATCTTTCGTCCCGCGATCAGGTTCGGTAGCGAAAACCATTTGATCGTGAGCAGCAGCTTGCTCAAAAAGTACATCGGCCAAGAAGTGCGATAAACGACCACGGCCGGAGTCCGCCGGGCCAGCATCTCCAAGCTCACCGACCCCGACACCATAATGGCGCAGTCGGCCAGTTCGATGATCTCGGAAGTCTTGCCGACGAAGAACGAGATCGGCAGTTCTTCTTGGAGCCGTTCGTATTGCTCAACACAGAATTGCCGCTGACTTTCCTTGTAGTTGGCGACGAGAAAAGTGACCTGCGGATGACGTGCGTGCAGTCGCCGCGCGGCTTCCAGAATGAGCGGCCAACTTCGCGTGACTTCTTGTTTGCGCGAACCGGGCAGCAGCGCGACAGTGGGGGCCGAATCTGATTTCCACTCGCGCTGAAACGCTTCGTCGAGCGGGTGATCGGCGACTTCGTCAAAGAACGGATGTCCGACGTACAGCACTGGCACGCCTCGCTCGGCGTACCAGTCGGTTTCGAATGTCAGGCCCGACAGGATCAGATCGACATACTTTCGAACGCGACTGATCCGCCACGGTGCCCACGCCCACATTTGCGGCGGCATGTAATAGATCACCGGAATGCCCGCCGCTTTGGCCTTACTCGCAATCCACCAATTGAAGCCGGGGAAGTCGATGAGGACCACGACATCCGGCCGGTGCCGTTGGAAATAGTCTTCCGCCTGCTTGACCAGTTTGAAGAACTTCCAGATCAGCGGCATGGTTTGGAACGGCCCCATGACCGCCATCGTCGTGAGCGGGAAGAGCAAGCCGCAGCCGGCTCGGTCCATCAGCGGGCCACCAAAACCCGACGCCCGCAGATCGGGACGCTGGCGTTTCAGTTCGGTAATCAGGTGTGCGGCATGTTGGTCGCCGCTCGGCTCACCCACGGAAAAGAAGACGTGCATAGTTCAGATCGTGCCTTGTGCGAGATGCGGCAAACGGTTGGAACTCCCTCCACAGCGGAAGTCGAATGCCGGACGGGGCGAGGCTTCCCAGAAAACTTTTTTTCCGTCAAGACGGATGACGGTCGAAGGTGCGGGAGTCTTCGGAACGCATCTTCGCGGGAAGAGCCGTAGCACGGGCGGCTCGCCTGTGCTGTTCAACTCGAAACGTAGAGCTGGCGAGCCGCCTGCTCTACGTTTTTCCACAAGCCCCTCAGTCGAGTCCTGTCGAACTTCTCAAACAGGGTCTCAGCCACCACAATCTCGGCCCGGCGAAACTGGTCGCGTACCGAGAATCGCCAAGATCCTTCGGTGCGTTGCGCCGAACCGAATTCCAATCACACGAAAGCTGAGTCTGATGTCCGACAATTGGGAGATGTACTTTACGAATGTGGACGAGGCTCCGGCGGCGATGCTGGTCGATATGGGAGCGGCCGCTTCGGCCCCCGATCCCGAACGTCCCGTCCTGCTGTGGATGTGGCTGCACTTGAAGTCGCCCAACGAAGAAGGCTTCGCCACCGACGAAGAGGAACCGCAACTCGTCGAAATCGAAGATGCCTTCATCGACGCTGTCGAACTGACCGGCGATGCGATCCTCGTCGGACGAATCACGACCAGCGGGCGGCGGGAGTTCTACTTCTACGCCAAGTCAGCCGAGGGCTTCGAGGACTCGATTGCCGAGTCCATGCAGGCATTTGAAGAATACGAATACGAAACGGGCGAACAGGAAGACGAAGAGTGGAATCACTACTTGAATGTGCTCTATCCCGAGCCGGAGAACATGCAGGAGATCTTCAACATGCGGGTCATCGAGAATCTGTCCGACGAGGGCGATTCGCTGACCACCGTACGCCCGGTCGAGCACCACGCCACGTTCGTGGATGACGACAGCCGCGCGCGATTCGTCGCCGCTGCCGCCGCGATCGGGTACACGAAACTCTCGGATGACTTGAGCGACGATCCCGAAGAAGAACTGAAATTCGGCGTCACCCTGCAACGCGAACACGCCGTCGATTGGGAGTCGATCGACGACGTGACCTTCGGGCTGTTCGAGCTAGCGAGCGAAAACGAAGGACTCTACGCAGGTTGGAGTTCCCCCGTCGTCAAGGAGTGATCGCGAGAGTTGTCGCGCGGGAACTTGCTGAGTCATTGCCACCGACCGCTTCTGCCAGCCACAAGCGGCCGAACAACCCGAGGACGCAGAGTTGCCGTCGTTTAACCGCGTGGGCAACGCGCCGCGCGTCGAGCGACGTGGAAAGCGGTTTCGCCCATCGACGCGCGGGGCGTTGTCCACGCGATTAAACAACTCCATGGGGCAGCACAATGTTGTCAGACCACAGTTACCCAAGAGAAGTTACCGCCATGACAACCTCTTCCTCTCAAATCGTCCTGTTGAGACTGTTGCCGTTGCTGAGCCTTCTGCTGGCCGGCGCCGAATCCTTCGCCGCCGAGGCCCCAGACTTCAACAGTCAGGTGCTGCCCGTGTTTCGTCGGTACTGCAACGGGTGTCACAACTCGAAGGAGGCGGAAGGGGGCTTGGTACTGGAAGACTTCGCCCGCGCGATGAAAGGGGGCGAGAACGGTGCGGTGTTCGTCGCAGGCAAGAGCGGTGAGAGTCGGCTGTGGAAACTGGTGAGCGGCCAGGACGAACCGAAGATGCCGCCGAAAGATCATGCGGTACCAACGCCCGGCGAGTTGACACTCATCAAGGCGTGGATCGACGCCGGGGCGAAGGCTCCGTCTGGCGGATTGGCGGCGACGGGACTGGTCACGCCGAAGGTCGCGCCGCACGGCAAGGTGCGCGAGCCGATCACATCCGTGGCGGCATCACCCGATGGGAAATGGATCGCCGTCGCGCGATCTCACGCCGTCGAAGTCTTGAACGCGAGTGATCGAGTTCTCGCGAAGTCACTGATCGGGCACACGGGCGCGATCAACGATGTCAGCTTCTCGACGAATGGTGAGTGGTTGACTGTCGCGTCGGGTGAGACGGGTCTCCTGGGCGAGGCGACGCTGTGGAAGACGGCCGACTGGACGCGCGGCCGCGTGGTGCAGGGACATCGTGACGCGGTCTATGCCGCACGACTGAGTCCCGACGGGACGCTGCTCGCGACCGCCAGCTACGACCGCGATGCGCAAACGTGGGACGTGGCGAGCGGCCGTTCATTGAAGACCTTCTCCGGACACAACGATGCTCTGTACGGACTGGCCTTCGCTCCGAACGGCAAGCTGCTGGCGACGGCCAGCGGGGATCGCACGGTCAAGTTGTGGGACGTGGCGACGGGCCAGCGGCTCGACACGTTTTCGCAACCGTCCAAAGATCAAAACACGGTCGCCTTTAGCCCGAATGGCCAGCTTGTTGTGGCCGCTGGTCTCGATAGCCGCATCCGTGTCTGGCAGATCAGTGAGTCAGCCAAAGAGGGCACGAACCCGATCCTCTACGCGCGGTTCGCTCACGAAGGCCCGATCTTGAAGGTCGCGTTCTCACCCGACGGCCGCTTGCTCGCGTCGTCATCGGACGACCGGCGGATCAAGCTGTGGGAGACGAAGACGTTCACGCAAGTCGCCGTACTGGAGCGACAGCCCGACTGGGGCGCGGCCATCAACTTCACCGCCGACAGTCGGCAGTTGCTGGTGGGACGCATGAACGGTTCGCTGTCGGTCTATCCGCTCGACCCGAAATGGGGCGAGACCTCGGTCGAGTTGCAGCGCCTCGGTGAGACCGTCGACTCCACCAATGATCGCGCTGGTCAACGGAGCGTCTCGCTGAATGAGATTGAACCGAACGACGGCCCTTCGTCCGCCACGCCATTGCCAATCCCCGGCATCGCGAAGGGCGAGTTCGCTCGTGCCGCGAACGACACGTCGGCCGATCCCGACTTCTACCGGATCGACGCGAAGGCCGGGCAAGTCTGGATCATCGAGACGAATGCCGGACGCAGCGGTTCGCTGGCGGACACAAAGCTCGAAGTTTTGCACGACGACGGTCGGCCGGTCGTGCGGGCCTTACTGCAAGCGATTCGCGATTCGTGGATCAACTTCCGCCCGATCGACTCGTCGTCAGCCGACGTGCGACTCGAGTTCTGGGAAGAGATGGACTTGAACCAATACCTCTACATGCAGGGCGAAGTCTGCAAGACATTCCGTGCTCCGCGCGGACCCGACTCGGGCTATCAGCTCTACGCACTGAATGGCAAGCGGCGTGACTACTTCGACACGAGTGCGACGGGACATGCGAAGGAAGAGCCGTGCTACATCGTCGAAGCCTATCCGCCTGGATCGCAGATCGTGGAGAACGGTCTGCCGGTCTTTCCGCTCCACTTCGGCAACGACGATGACGCGGAACGAAAGCTCGACAAGGACTCGCGCGTCACGTTCACGGTCCCGGCAGATGGCTCGTACCTCGTGAAGGTCACGGACGTGCGCGGCTTCACCGGCAGCAAGAATCACTACACGCTGACCGTTCGTCCGCCCAAGCCGGACTTCGCCGTGACCATCAACACGATGAACCCGAAAGTCGCGGCAGGAAGCGGCCAAAGTTTGAAGTTCACGCTGAACCGCCTCGACAACTTTGAAGGCGATGTGCGGATCGACATTGCCGGACTGCCCGCCGGTTTCTCGGCTGCGTCACCCGTCATCATTGAGTCGGGGCACGTCGAAGCAAACAGCGTGATCCTGGCATCAAAGGACGCGGCCGAGCCAAAGAAAGAGGACTGGGAACGAACCACGGTCCTCGCCACGGGCCTGATCGATGGACGCCTCGTCACAAAAAACGTCGGTTCGCTGGGCGAGATCAAGTTGGAGAAGGCTCCGCAAATTCGCGTGACCCTCGTCCCCGATCAGCCTCAGTTCACAGCGGCCGACGGTGGCTTGGCAATCATGCCGGGCACGACCATCACCGCGAAGATCATCGTCGAACGCAATGGCTTCGATGGCGATGTGAAGTTCGACGTGGACAACCTGCCGCACGGAATCATCGTCGATAACATCGGGCTGTCCGGCGTGCTCGTCCGCGCGAAGGAAACCGAACGCCAAATCTTCCTGACCGCCCGACCGTGGGTTCCCGCTTCCAGCCGCTGGATTCACGCGGTCGGACAAGTTCAAGGAAACCAAGCGACGCCCGAAATCCGCCTGCATGTCTTGGCACGCGGCGAGGTCGCGGCGAAGTAGGCCCGAATGCACGGGGGGGCAGCCGCTGTAGACGAATGAGAGGCTATCCGAGAAGCCGCTTCGCCATTAGCAGCGAGCAGGTGATGAGTTGGGTGCCACGGTCACGGCTTGGCGTGCCCGTGTTTTCGCTACGATCAAAGCACGGCCACGCCAAGCCGTGACCGTGGCACCCTGAAAACAAGCTGTTTCTTTCCGGATAGCCTCTGAGTCCACAGCGTCGTACTACTCGTTCTCGCAATGCTGTCGTACGGCGCGCATTTCATTCTTCAAAAGTAGTTATTCCGCTCCCTTGAGGGGCACTCGTGAGTGAGGAACGGTGGGCAGATTGGCTCGGAGCCTCTCTACTTCTACTCTCAGTTCCTCAGTAGCCTTCATCGCTCCGCGTGAAGGAAGCCGAGTACGATTCCCGCATGGATTGGCGTCAGCAGAATCGACTCCCCATCGGCTTCCTTCACGCGGAGCGATGAAGGCTACTTTGGCTGCGGCTACGCCGCGTCGTTTCACCGCTGGCCAATCACCAGCAAGCCGCTCGTGCGATGTGACGCTTCGATCTCACCCGGCAGGCTGACGGTGCCCAGCGCGGTGGTCAGATCGGCCAGTCGATTCCAGTGGGCGTGCCCCATCGCTTGGCGAGGCCACGCTTGGCGTTGCCACAGTTGCACGAAGGCTTCGCGCACCAGATGACGCGGCTCATTGGCGAACGGTCGCGTGTTGAGTCGCACGGTGCGCGGTTGAGCATCGAGCAACGACGCCTCGAGCAACCGAGCGGCTAGCGTCGTGAGCGTCGTCTCAATCTCAGCCGCTTGTTCGGAGAGACGGCTCAATGAGCGATCGACCTTCTCGCCGAAGTGACTTCTCAATTGAGGCAGCAGCTCGTGACGCAGCCAGTTGCGTGTGAGGCTCGTGTCTGTGTTGGTCGCGTCGGTGCGGAAGTCTTGTCCGAGTTCTCGCAGATACGCTTCGACCAACTCACGGCGGATCGAGAGCATCGGCCGCACGAGACGGATGTCGTCGGGAAGCGGTCGTTCCGCCGGGATGCCTCGCAACCCGGACAGCCCCGTGCCGCGAAACAGGTGGTGCAACACGGTCTCCACTTGATCGTCGGCCGTGTGAGCCAGCGCGATCGTGTTGAATTCGAGTCGCGCAGAGGTCTCGTTCAGGAACCGATGCCGAGCGTCTCGCGCGGCCTCTTCAATGCCGCCGCGTTCCTGCGTGAGATCGCTCGTGACAACGCCGATTTCCACGGGCAGCGGCAAAGACATAGCGAGTTGTTGGACCCAAGCCGCATCCGCATCACTGGCCGCTCCGCGCAACTTGTGGTTGAGATGCGCGACGTGCAGTGACAGCGAGAACTCAGTTCGCAACTCGAAGAGACCACGCAGCAGTGCCACGCTGTCGGCTCCGCCGGAGACGCCAATCAGGACGCCTTCTTCGCGAACATGGCAACGATCGAGGCGCTGTCGCAGAGCGGTCAGAAAATCAGTGGTGGCACTCAATGTGAACGGCTTTCTGAGCGGATCGATGAGGGGTCAGGTGGTTCAAAGTTCATTTTTCGCCGCGAAAAGTGAACTTTG
>CAMAYU010000044.1 GCA_945862235.1 Schlesneria paludicola DSM 18645 | reverse complement strand
GCGTGCAGAGAATGGACGTGGACCTTGCGTTCGATCGCGTGCATGCCGAACTCGTCGGTCGCTCCGATGATCTGGCCACCTTTGACGCCACCGCCCGCCATCCAGGTGGTGAAGCCGTAGGGATTGTGGTCGCGACCGTCTCCCTTCTCGCTCATCGGTGTGCGCCCGAACTCACCGCCCCACACGACGAGGGTTTCGTCGAGCAGGCCGCGTTGTTTGAGGTCGCGCAGTAACGCGGCGATCGGGCGGTCGGTCTCGCCGCAGTACTTGGTGTGGTTCTCTTCGAGCTTCGTGTGCGCGTCCCATTTGCTGCCCGCGCCCGAGTACAGCTCGATGAACCGCACGCCTCGCTCGACCAGTCGCCGGGCCATCAGGCAGTTGCGGCCAAACGCCTGCGTGTTCTTGTCGTTCAGTCCGTAAGCCTCCTGAGTCGCAGCAGTCTCTTCGGCGAGATCGACCGCCTCGGGGGCGTGAGCCTGCATCCGGAAGGCGAGTTCATACGAGGCGATGCGGGCTTCGAGTTCGCTGTCGCCGAGTCGCCCTGCGAGATGCTCGCGGTTGATCTGATTGATGAAGCTCAGTTTGCCTTGCTGCCGCGCGTCGCTGATGCCGTCGGGCGTGTTGAGGTGCAGGATCGGGTTCTTCCCGGCGAGGAATTTTGTTCCCTGATAGGTCGAGGGCATGAAGCCCGATCCCCAGACGCGGTTGCCTCCCGGCGGTTCGCGGTCGCTGTCCATCATCACGACGAACTCGGGCAGGTTGCGGTTCTCGGAGCCAAGTCCGTAGTTGACCCACGCGCCGAGACTCGGCCGCCCCGCGAGGATGCTTCCCGTGTTCATCTGACAGATGCCGCCGACGTGATTCAGCGCGTCGGACGTACACGACCGGATCACGCACAGGTCGTCGGCACATTCGCCCACGTTGGGGTACCAGTTCGAGACGGGGATGCCGCTCTCGCCGTACTGCTTCCACGTCCGCTTGCACGCGAGCAGCGGGTTCTCGGAGACCCCCATCGGCGTGATGACTCGCTTGATCGACGGAGGGAGCGGCCTCCCGGCGTATTCGTTGACCATCGGCTTCGGGTCAAACGTGTCGATCGAACTGCACGCCCCGTCCATGAACAGGAAGATGACACTGCGAGCCTTCCCCACGACATGCGGTCGCCGCACAGGCCGCTCGGCCGCCGAGGCACTTCGACCCTCCGAAGCCATCATCCCCGCCAGTGCCACGGCCCCAAAACCACCGCCCGTTTGGACGAGGAAGTCACGGCGTGAACCGGCGGACTGATGATGAAGTTGCATGGCAGTTTGGATCACTTTATTTATCTCCCCGACTGAAAGTAAGTCCCCTCACCCTCTCCCCGCAAAGCCGGGGCGAGGGGACAAGACTCATTCAATGAACAGGAACTCGTTGGCATTGAGTCTCGTAGGGTGCATTGAGTCTTCGAAACGCACCGCTTTCCTTATCCAAAAGGTGCGTTTCGAAGACTCAACGCACCCTACTTCCGGATTCATTCCACAAACAGAAACTCGTTCGCGTTCAGCAGGGCGTGGCAGAGATCGACGAAGGCGGCTTCGGTGTCGGCTTCGGTCGGGGTGTGAACAGACTCGCCCGCGCGAGTGGTGTCGGAGTCGGCGATGACCTGTTGTTGAGTCGTCACGAATTTCATGGCGGCTTGGGTTTCGTGATCGTTCGCGGCGCGGCCGAAGGTGATTTGCCAAGCCTTGCCGATGCGGGCGGCCGGGTCGGCGGAACCGGCTTCGGTTTTGGAGCGGCTCGACAGTTGTTTGGCCGCGTCCACGATCAGGCCGCTGTTGAGCAGCATCAGCGCCTGCGGTGCGATCGTCGTTTTGGGGCGACAGCCGCACGCTTCGTGCATGTCGGGGAAGTCAAACGCCGCCATCAATGGGTACGGCAAGTTGCGTTTCGCATAGATGTAGACCGACCGGCGGACTCGATCAGGCGGATCGCCGACCTTCCAGTTCGCGGCTCCACTGAAGTTGGGAGGTAACTCGGGACGGACTCCAGTGCCGAACATCGTGTCGTTGAAGTGGCCTGATGAAACCAGCCACGCATCGCGGATTCGCTCGGAGGAGAGGCGTTGGCGGGGAAAGGCTGTGTAGGTTGAGAGTTGAGGGTTGAGGGTTGAGGGCAAAACAGAAGACGCACCAGCAACCTCTCCTTCGGCCCCTTTCGTCACGGCACCGCTTTGTCGATACACCGCTGACAGCACGATCAATCGGTGCAGGTGCTTCGTACGGAACCCGCTGGCGATGAACTCGGACGTGAGCCAGTCGAACAGCTCGGCATACTGCGGCTGGGGCGTTTGGACTCCGAAGTCGTTCGCCGTTTCGACGAACCCGCGGCCGAAGTGACTTTGCCAGATGCGGTTGACCCAGACGCGATGAGTGAGCGGGTGATCGGCCGCCGTCAGCCAGCGAGCCAACTCCGAACGTCGGCCCGATGACCGTTCGTTCGGTGGCGCGAAGGCGGGCGGGTTGAGAGTCGCCTCGCGCCGCAGGATCGTCGGGAAGTGAGGAGCCAGTTCCTCGCGCGGCTTGTCGTAGCTGCCGGTTTCCATGAGATGCGTCTTTGGCGGCGTGGTCGAGAGTTCGGCGACGGCCATCACACTCGCTTCGCGTGCCGGTTTGGGTTGCTTCTTCTTCGCTTCGGCCAGTAGCGCGATCAACTCGTCGCGTCGAGCTTTTTTATCGTCGGCGATGTGCTTCGGAAGGTCGTCGTTCTTGTACTCCATCTGCCGCTCGGACCAGAACGCGAGCTGCCGTTGCATCGCCGATCGCTCTTCCGGCACGCAGTCGATCGCGGCGAGGACATCAGCCGGAAACTTCATTCGCTTGTCGCCCGCCATTTTGATCCGCGCGGCCTTCTCGATCTCGTGCAACTCATGTCGCAACTCGGCGGTCTCATCGAGCCACTGCTGCTGCTGACGACGGTACTCGGCGAGTTGTTCGTGCTTGCCGACCGGCACTTTGTCTTCCAAGACGATTCCCGAGAAGAACGCCTGCAACTGATAGAAGTCGGTCTGCAAGATCGGGTCGAATTTGTGGTCGTGACACTGAGCACAACCGATCGACAGACCGAGTACCGCCGCGCCGACATGTCCCGTCAAATCATCGAGGGCTGTCTGACGAGCAAGATGAATGTTCGAGGCGTTGCTCTCATCGGGCCACATCCGGCAGTAACCGGTCGCGGCGAGTGCTTCGGCATCGTCGGGGAACAACTCGTCTCCCGCCAATTGTTCCTGGAGGAAGCGGTCGTACGGCAGATCGCGATTGAACGCGCGGATGACATAGTCGCGGTACTTGTAAGCGAGCGGCCTAGCCGGGTCGGCGTTGAAGCCCGCGGTCTCGGCGAAGCGCACTACGTCGAGCCACATCCGACCCCACGCTTCACCGTAGTGAGGACTGGCCAGCAGCCGTTCGACCAACTGTTCGTAAGCCTCGGGCGATTCGTCGGCCAAGAATTCAGCCGCCTCTTCCGGAGTCGGCGGCAACCCGACCAGATCGAACTTCACGCGCCGGAGCAACGTCAGCTTGTCAGCCGGTACTGAGAGACTCGCTCCGTCCTTCAGCAGCGCAGTGAGGATGAACGCATCGACCACGTTCTGCGGAAGTGAACCGCGTGTCGGCGCGACCGCTTTTGCAGTGTCGATCAACGGCACTGCGGGACGGACCACCGGCTGGAAGGCCCAGTGATTCCGCTCGGTCTCGTTGAACTTGTGCGGTTCGGCCGCGAGGCTGAACGACACAACCAACAAGAGCACTACCGAGACGCATCCGCCGAGAAACCGTCTCAGTGAACCAACGGCCGACAATGTGAACGAGGACGACTTGGACCAAAACATCACGGCAGGCTCCCGCACGAAAAAAGCGGCCCGGACAAGGGCTGCCACTATATCGTCAGACTGCCTCGCCTCGAAACGCCAACGTCTGGCGAGACCTGAAAAACCGACCGGTCCGTCAGACGGCTGTGTCGGTTGAGTGAGCTGTTCCGAGCGGCAACAACCCTCAGTTTCGCCCACCGTCGTTCCCACGCGCGGGCACGAAGCCACTTGTATCCGCCTTCATCCGTGCTCCGGCTTTGCCATCCGCGCTTGTACGTGCTTCAGAGGAGAAGATTAGAGGAGAAGAATTGGGAACACTGAATCTCCGCTAATCTTCGCCGTTTCGATGGACCGCGTGACTCGAAGCGAACATCTCGGACACCATGTCCGAAAGTCGGGTTCGTTCGTGGCTCACATCGAGTATTTTGGTGCCAAACCGGATTGAGCGAACGTGGCCATCTGGTATTGTTGCCGTCCCCGGGAGTGCTTTAGTCAGCCTCCCTCACCATTTTCGAGTGACGCGACGGGGACCGTTCAACACGCTTAGGCAAGAAGGATTCATCATGGGCAAGGGAAACAACAGCCAGAAGAAGGACAAGAAGGACAAGAAACCGAAGAAGGACGCCAAGAAGCCCGAGATCAAGTCGATCGTGAAGAAGGACTGACGTGGACGATGGCAACCGGTCGGTGGGGCGGTGCCAGCCTTGGCTGACAAGTGGCGAGTTGCCCCGGTCAACACGCCCGGCTGTGAATCTCACAAACCGGCACAGTGCGATGTTGGGCCACCCAACACAATTTCCGTTGCGGCGTCTCTCTGAGACGCCGCAATCGTTTTGCGCAAATCAAAATCAAAGGGGTGCAGATACTCAGCGAAGGGCTGTAGCGATACGCCGTGCAGTTGTTCCGTTACCAGTTGATGCCCAATCACTGGCATCTGGTGTTGCGTTCCACTCAGGATGGGGAGATGAGTCGCTTCCTGCGTTGAGTCCACGCACACGATGCGCTACCACGCTCATTTCCTGACCGTGTGTCGGTATGTCGCGCGGAACGCGCTGCAAGCGGAACGGACGGCTCGTGCCGAAGACTGGCGTTGGGATTCGCTGCGGCGCTGGCAACAACCCGTTGAGCCGGTTCCGACCTTGCGGTCTTCGTGGCCGATCCCGCGTGCTCCCCATTGGCTGGCGCGCGTCAATGAGCCACTGACAGACCGCGAACTGACAGACCTCCTCAGCTCAGCGAGGCAACCCGTTCGGCGATTCCGACTGGATCGAAACCACCGCGCAGCGCCTCGGGCTTGCTCCCACCATGAACGCGCGCGGCCGTCGGCAGGTCCACTTCAACGACGAGTCAGACAACAACGATTCCCAACCTCTTTGATTTCCTCTGCTGAAGAAACAACGACAGTTATTTGCGCGCCGGTCCCAAGCCGAAACTGGAATGCGTCAATTGTTTTCGGCCTGCACGACCCGTTGCTGGATGAGGTCGGGGGTTTCGTCGTTGAGGGGGCCGAGGCCGGTGGCGAAGTGCAGGTCGTTCATCGTCTGTTCGGTGTCGAGCAGGCTGCGGGCGACGGTGTCCACCTGGCTGGAGATGTAGTCCGGTTCCTGGCGGTTCACGCCGAGTTCGGCCAGCGACTTGATCTTGTTTTCGAGACGGTCGAGTTCGTGGCCGACGAACTCATAGTTGGCTTGGGCCTTCTCGTAATTCGCGAGACGCTCCTGACAGGTCTGTGCGTTGTCTTGCAGGGTGCGCCGCATCTTCTGAGCGTGCGGCGATTCGTCCGTCGCGGGGATCGCGTTGAGGCGCGTCTGGGCTTGCTTGATGTCGGCCACGATCCGGTCGCGGCTGGTCCGCTCTAGGAATTTCCCGAGCGAGAACTGCGTGAACATCAGCCGCAAGAAAATCCACATCAGCCGATCGAGACCGGCGAGTTGAAAAGATTCCAGTGGTTGGCCGGAGGCGAGGGTTCCGGACTGCTGCAAGTCGTCGGCGATCTGCCGCAGTTCCTGAAGACTTGCCCGGAGCCGTTCATAACGGGTCAGGGCTGGGGCGGGAAGTTGTTTGAGGATCTGGCGGAGTACCCCGTTGGCCGAGTCCGAATTCTTGTCCCGCGCCGCCGCCGCGTCTTGGGCATCCACCGCGCGCTGGAACTTGGGGTGAGTCCCCAGCATCGTCAAGTAGCCGATCTCGACAGCGGCGACCAGCGGCAGCGTGATGTCGGGATGACCGCTCAAGACCGAGAGGCCGACGCCGCCGAAGAGCGCCAACAAATTCCAGCGGTTTTGGAACGCGGTTTGGACGTACTTCAGCAGGCTCACGGATTCGATTCCAGCTTCGTGATCTTGTCGCGGATGTAGTAGACGGCCTCGAGGAACTCCGGCTGACGCTGCATCTCATGCGCCGGACGGTTGGCCGGTTCAATCTTCAACTCTTCCGTGATCGTGCCGGGTGAGTTGCTCATCAGGTACACGCGGTCGCCGAGAAACACCGCCTCTTCAATCGAGTGCGTGATGAAGAAGACGGTCGCCTGCACTTCTTTCCACAGCTTGACTAACAAGTCCTGCATGTTCAACCGGGTCAGCGGATCGAGTGCCCCAAACGGTTCGTCCATCAGAATGATTCGCGGTTTCAGGGCCAGCGTGCGGGCGATGGCCACCCGCTGCCTCATGCCGCCGGAAAGTTCGTGCGGGTATTTCTGGGCGTCGTTCTCGACGTTCAGCCCCATCTTCTGAATCCATTCGCGACCGAGTTCGTCCCGCTGCTTGCGTGGCATGTGGAGGCACTCCAATCCGAACGTCACGTTTTCCAACACGGTGCGATGATCGAAGCTGGTGTAGTCCTGAAAGACCATCCCGCGATCGGAGCCGGAGCCGATGACGGGCTTGCCCAGCACAAGGACATCACCGCCCGTGGCCGGATACTGCGGCTCTAATCCGGCGATCAACCGCAGGATCGTGCTCTTGCCGCAGCCACTGGGACCGAGCACACAGATGAATTCTCCTTTGTCGGCGATGTCCTCGACGACGAAGTTCACATCGCGGATCGCGGTGAATTCCTCCGCTTTGCCGACGTTGTATGTCTTCGTCACGTTGCGGAACTCGACGATGTGCGGACGCAAGACTTCGCGCGGTGTCCGCACGTGGTCCAAGACCGTTCCCATTCCGACGACGTGCTCGTGGGATGCGGTTCCCGGCGAGGCGGGTAGCGGCTGGCTCATTTCGGCCCTTCTGCTGTTGCGACCGACGGGAGGCTCGTTGGCGTCCGATAAAACGCCCGCGACTTCATGTTCTCCCACGGGATCAGCGTGACCCGCACCAGCGAACGCAGCACGCCGTCGCCGCCGTAGACATGCGGAAACAACTGCCGCTGAACCCAGGCCAGCACCTGATCGATGACGAGCGCCACCATCGGGATCACGAGAATGATCAGGTAGATGTGTTCGCGAAACCCGCGCCGCTGGAAGATCTGAATTTGATAACCCAGCCCACCAACGTCGTCGGCGATTTTGATCGACTCGGCCAGCATGATGTATCCGAACGCCAAGCCGAACATCTGGCGGCAGGCACTGAAAATCGTCGGGGCGGCCAGCGGCACGAGGACTTTGGTGATCGTCTGCCACCGGCTGGCACCGAGCGTGTAGGCGGTGTCGATGTACCGCGCCGACACATCCATGATGGCCCGCGCGGCGTCGGAGATCACGAACGCCACCGAGGCCACGAAGATGAACATCACCTTGTTTTTCTCACCCGCTCCAAAAATGAAGATCATTAGCGGCAGCACGGCCGCCAAGGGGACGTTGCGTCCGAGCATGATCAGCGGTGATAGAAAGGCATGGACTCGCGGAAAGCACCCCGCCGTCACGCCGATCGGAACGCCGACGATCAGCGCCAGTGCGAAGCCGATGCTGACCCGCCGCAACGTCACCAGCACATTGCGGGTCAGGGCGAAGTCATTCCACAGCTCGGGGAATTTGCCAAACGTTTCGGCCGGACTGGGCAATGTCAGCGGACCCACGATCCGCGACTCATACGCCCCCCGCGTGAGGAACCACCACCCGGCCAGGCAAACCAGAACACAGGCCACACCCAAACCGATGGCCTGCAACCTCGACACGGGCTTGCGCAACGTCAGCCAGTTGTGCGACAGCCTGTTCAAAAAAGTGGAGTTCATGCCGCGTGGCTCCAAAACAGCCGAACAACTCGTTCCCAAGCGGAAGCTTGGGAACGAGGGAATCAAAAAGCGTCAACCCATCTCACTCCTGCTCCGCCGTGTAAATCTTGACCTCGACGCGGCGGTTCTTGGCGTGGTTGAGCGGGTCGGTTGAGTCGGCCGGATGTTCCCAGCCATGTCCCACGACGTTGAACTTGTTCTGATCCATCTTGAACTGTTGGACCAGCGATTGCTTCACGGCGTTGGCCCGGTTCTCCGACAGCCCTTTCACCATTTCATCGGGGGCTTTGCCGCGCATTGAACCGTCGGTATGCCCTTCGATGATGACGCGGGCGTTGCCGAACTGACCGGCCAGCTTGGCGATTTCTTCGACGACAAACTTGGCCTTTGGGTCGTAGTCGACTTCAATCGTCTTGCCGTCTTGATCCTTCGTTACCTTCTTATAGATTTCAAAACTATTGGGATAGAAGTGGATCACGACGGTGTTGGTGAGGATCTCTTCGGCCCCGCGCACTTCGGTCGTTGACTTGGGAACGAATTGCACGACCGACTCATCCGTCTGCGAGCGGTACTTTTCGTCCTGCCCCAACTTGTCGATGACCGTGAAATCCATGACCTGATCGAACGGCACGGACTGGTTCTTGACCTGCCGAATCGAGCGATAGAGGTAATAGGCTTGGTTCCAGACCCGCGCGAAGTTGGTTGGGTTGTTCTGGTTCTTGAAGAACTGATGGTTCTCGGCCCAGTTGGTGCTGTGCGCATCGCCGAGCATTCCCAGCGCGTCGGCGGGCGGCAGTCCGTATCCGGCGGCCATCAACTCGGACACCTTCTGCTTCTCGGCGTCCAGCTTGAGAGCCGCCATCGAGTCGAAGATGCCGCGCGTCAATCCCTCGATGATCGGCATGTGATCGTGAGCGAAGTCCGCGCGGGCGAACCAGACATCAGCGATCAGCTTGTTCGCGGTGCCCGTGGAAACGAGCAGCCGGTTCCCTTTCACCTCCGACAATTTGTAGATGTCGGGAGCCCACGAGACCGCCGCCGCGATGTTCTTGTCCGCATTGAATGCCGCCGCCGCTTCAAACGCGGTCCCGGTGAAATTCAACTTCACCTCGCCGGGCTGAATCCCACCGGCGACGAGCATGTTCAACAGGAAGTAATGTGATGGTGAGTTCTCGGCAAGGGCGATTGACTTGCCGCGCAGATCGGTCACGGTCTTGATGCTGTCTCGCACTACGATGCCGTCGCCGCCGTTCGACCAGTCGATCTGCTGGAAGACGCGCGGCATGACCCGGCTGTCTTTCGGACGGCCCGACGCATCGACGAAGCCATCCACAATCAGCGGCAACATGTCGAGCGTCGCCCAGCCGATTTGAACGTCGCCCGCCGTGTAGGCATCCCGCATTTCGATTGGGTTGTCGATCAGCACCAACTCGACTTTGAAGTCTTTTCCGTCCGCCGACTTCCAAACCTTCTCCGGTTTGAATCCGTTGTTCGCATGAATGATCGGAGCCCAACCGGCCCAGACGTTGAGTGCGAAGCGAACCGTGTTGTCGGCGAGCGGCTGATACGCGGCGGTCCCCTTTACCGGTGGCAGCTTCTCCGACGGCTTGAAGGTGTATTCCTTGAGCGTCGTGACGCTGGAGTCGTCATGCGCCTCGACGGCACCGGGCTTCAAATCGTCTCCGCCTCCGCCGAGCTTTTTCAGATCAATGACCTCGTTGGGCTTGTTCTGATTCCCCTTCGGCGCGAAGACATCCGCCCGAAACATCGCGAACCCGACTAGGCCGAGGACCACGCATCCCACAGCCGCATAAAACGGAGCTTTCGGTTGACCCGCCATGATGTGCTTTCTGTTTTCTGTAGCACAGGCGGCTCGCCTGTGATGCCAATGACAAAATCAACAGGCGAGCCGCCTGCTCTACGGTTCGAATTGCCGTCTATCCTTGGAACTTCGTCTTCGGGCGACCGGACTGCAACGAGTGCAACGTCTGCATGATGTTGAAGGCGGACAGCTCGCACAATAGCCGCGTCACTTTGCCGTGCAGAGCGTCATTGAGCGACGGCTCGACCTCTTTCATCAGCGCGACGAGCCGTTGTTCCTGCGCCGCCAACTCGGCCTCATCCACGAATCCGTCGGAGATGGCCTCCATGAACGTGATGAGCTTCTGGGTGTATTCGTCGATCAACGTCGTTTGGGATTTGTCATCCAACCAGCTTTGCCGCACCGGGGAGTCAGCCATCACGAAGTCCTTTGAAGTATGAATCTGAAATATCCGATTTCAAATCAGAGATTGAAACCTGATCGGCCTGTATCACACGTTCCGTATCGTTCCGTCCGCAATCGAAAATTAAAAACGGCAATCAAAAATCTTCCCTCAGCGTTCGACCAACTGCCGAATGGCGACCATCCGTTCTTGCAGTTTCGCACGCGATTCGGGCGAGCCGACTTGTTCCCGCCACTTCGGCGGCAGGAAATTGCGTTCGGTGCATTCGAGCACGGCGGCGATTTCTTGCATTTCTTTTTCCAAGCCCTCCGACGACGGGATGAACTCGGCGACCGCCTGTTCGAGGTCCGTTTTTTCGACGGTATCCCGCCCGTCGGCCAACGCCCCGCGACGTGCCGCGAGGAGTATGCTCTCCAAATCTGCGCCGCTCAACTGACGGTCGGGCGAGACCTCGGGGATCGCATCCGCCGCCAGCGGCACTTTGTTTTTCTTCGACATCGACCGAAACATGGCGGCGATGTCTTCACTGGTCGTCGGTGCGAACAGCGGGATGTGAACCTCGCAACGCCCCTGCCGCTTCAAGTCGATCGGCAACAGATCGGGACGGCACGTCAGCAGCATCCAGATGATCTTGCCGCGATATTTTGTGTCTCCCATCTGTTGCGCGATCATCGAAAAGACACGGCCGGATGTCCCCGAGTCGCCGTCTTGATTTCGATTACCGAGCGTCGCATCCGCCTCATCGACGATGACCACGACCGGGCCGAGCGACTTCAAGACTGTCAGCACCTGTTCCAAGTTACCTTCGGTTTCACCGACGAACTTTGAGCGAAAGTTGCGGAGCTTCAAGCAGGGGATGCCCATCGAACCCGCATAACACTCGGCCAGAAACGTCTTGCCCGTGCCGACCGAACCGCAGAACAAGTACCCCATCGGAGCCGTGTCGAGTTTGCCCTCGGCAATCCATTTCGCGTCTTGCTCCAAACGCGCTTTTGCTTCGGGCGAACCGACAATCAGGTCCAGCGTGTGCGGCGGCTCGACGAAGTCGACCAGCCCCTGACACTGCCGCTCGATCATGTTCTTCTTGAGTTTGCGGAACTGCTTCGGGTCGAGACCGCGTGTGCTGGCGTTCGACAGCAGCACGTTCAAATTGACGAGATTCAGCCCGGCGGAATTCTGAACGAGTCCTTCCGGCGTCAGGCCGCCCGGTGCGATGCTCGTGGCCGTCGATGCCACGAACTGACGACGGTCCTCAACACTCGGCAGCGGGATCTCCAGCGAGGCGACATACGGATTGTTGACCAGCCGCTCGCTGATCTCGGACTGCTTGTCCGTGATCAAACAGAAGGCCATGTTCAGCCGCTTGAGGTACGGATTCGAAGCCCAACTCATGAACCGCACCAACCGCGACGCTTGTCCTCGCGCCACCGAGGCCAAGTCGCCAGTCGGCACTAAAAACTGAGCGTGCTCGAAGACCAAGCCGATTCGTTTGCGGTTGGCAAGGTTGTCTTCCAACAGATTCCGTTGCAGCAGCGAATCGAGTTGGTCGAGCACTTTGTCCGGATCGCGGGTCCACGTATTCGGCGCTCCGAGTTGCGCGGTGACATGCTGCATCATCTGCTGCAATCGTTTCGAGTCGGCTCCCGCCAGTGGCCTCAATCCCCGACCGAGATCGTAGCTCAACACAATCTCCCACGAGCCGAAGATCTGCGAGGCCACGAAGTCGCTCAGCGAAGTGAATTTGTCCTTGCCGTCTGCCGCAGGCTGCCGCACCAAATCATGCACGTTGCCGTGCAGCACAAACGTGTTGATCGTGCCGGAGAAATACAGCTCAGCCAACTCCTTCGCCCACGCCGGATACCAACTGGGGAGCGAAGGCAACGGGTTCGCTGTGAAGTTCTTGCTGTCAGGTTCGCTCATGGACTCTTTCGTTTCGCAAACTTACCAGCGTTGTGGCAAGTTCTGGCTTCCGACGAATTCTAATTCGTCGTCCCCCTCAATTCGCCGAACCATTTTTGATTTGAAGTGTGAGGGTTCGGCGAATTGAAGGAGACGACTAATGCAGGTACGCGAATGCGATGAGCCTACTTCCCCGCTTGCGACACGGTTGCCGGGCCGAGTTCCTTTTGATCTTCCGTCACGCCCGCTGTCTCTGGCGTGACGAGTCCCATCTCCGTCTCGAACTGCCGCAGCGCCTGGTCAGCCAGAACCTTCTCGACCGCCTGCTCGCGTTTAATATCGACGACGCCTTCCTGCGACAGATCGGACGCGACGCGGACCTTCGCCCGGTTCAAGCCGATCTTGTCTTGGATGACCTGTTCGATCTGACCAAAGTCAGTGGTGACATCGAAATTGAAGGTCTGGGCGAGTTGAGCGATCTCCGATTCCGCCTTGCTCATTTTCAGCTCGGCGTCGTACTTCTGAATCTTCTCGCGAATCTTGGCGAGCTTGCTGGTGGCGTGTTTGATCTTCTCCAGGCTGTTGCCGTACGACTCCTCGTGCAACTTGAGCTGAGCCTGATTCTCTTCCAGTTCCGACTTGGCCTTCTGCATTTCGAGTGCGAACTTGGCGGCGGTCTCGCGATCCCCCGCTTGCAGATACGCCTTCACTTTGGCTTCCAAGTTGATGGCATGTTTCTGCGCGTTGACGACTTGAAGTGACACCCGCTCGACCAGCGCCCGATACTGTTCCAACCCCTTGCGCCCGTCTTGCATCTGCGCCACGGCCGTGTCGTACTCGTACTGCATCTGTGCGATCGGATCGGCCGTCCAAAAGAAGTTGGCAACCTTGTTGACCTGTGCCCGCAGGGAAGCCCAAAGTTTCTTGAAGATCATTCCAAAACCTTTAATTGAGACGGAGGCATGAGGGACAACGACGACCCAGTCGCAGAAACCACCGACGCAGTTCGGGGTATTGCGACGGTGACCAATTGGCTCAGCGAACGGACGCGGGCTTGATATCCCTCACCCTTCCGGCTGTCAATCAGCTCAGTTGAATCGAATCTTTAGGGGGTGCAGTCGCCAATCCGTACCGCCGCGGACGGGAAATCTTCAACAGTTGCTGCCCGAAATTTCGGGCACTCCACATCGAACGGCCAACATTCCAGTCGCGGTCGGTGATGGTGGTGTCGATGTCCGCAAACAGAAAATCTTCGACGTGACGGCGGCTGCGAACGACGATCTCGCCGTTCGGATCAATCTCGATTTGTGGTCGTGCCAGTGGTCCTCTGAGGCAATGCAGGGCCATCACTTTTTTCAATGTAGGGTGGGACCAACTCGCTTCGAGCGCCGGCCCACCATCCGGAAACGTCGAGAAATCGTGGTGGGCCGGCGCGGCGAAGCGCCGCTGGTCCCGCTCTACAGCTTACGCAGACCCAACAAGGCGATGGCCCCGGAGGCAATGTCACTTCGCTTGCCGATCCCGGTCGCGTAACGCAAACTCCACTCGTCGGTCGCGCCGGATTGTGATGGGCCGGTCAGATCTGATTGCTGCTCGCCCCATCGACGAAATTCGTGTTTGATCTATATCGCGACCATCGAAATGGACAGGAGTCATCCCATGGTCAGTGCTGTTGATACCAACGACGTGGCTCGCCGAGCGGAGATTATTTACGCCGATCGGCTTCGTTCCGATTTGGAACGCGATCATCGCAACGAGTTTGTGGCGATCGAGCCCGCTTCGGGAGACTTCTACCTTGGCAAGACACCGACGGAAGCGATGAGCCAGTCTCGCGCAGCGCACCCTGGCTGTCTGTCTTTCATCATCCGTGTCGGACACACGCACGCGATCCAGTTGTTGCTGTTGCTCGGCCGCTGTTGGAAGGTCGATTACGCTGCGATGAATCTCACCATAGAGTGCGTGATCTGAACAACGCGTGTCACTGGAACTGCTCCCACAAACATTCTCTCTCGCACAGACAATCGGTACTTCTGAAGGAATTCACGGCATGTTGAAATCGCATTGGATGATGGCCATCGCGTGGGTGGCACTGAGCTGTTCACACTTGTTTGCGGCCGAATTCCCCGACTTCGCGTCGCTCCCGTCTCGGGCCGAGACGCCTGATCCGTTGGTGATGTTGGACGGGACGAAGGTCTCGACGGTGGCTGATTGGAATGCGAAGCGGAAGCCGGAGCTGAAGGGGCTGTTCCAGAACTTCATGTACGGCTACTTGCCTCCCAAGCCGCAGCGGTCGGTCGTGGAGGAAGTGATCTTCACGGACAACACGTTTCTCGATGGGAAGGCGACGCTGAGCGAAAGCCGGCTGGCGTTCTTCGGGCCGGATTTGAAGCACCGTCTGCATGTGTTGCTCGTCGTGCCGAACAAGAAGTCCGGGCCGGTGCCGGTGTTTGTCGGGATGAACTTCTGTGGGAACCATGCGCTGGCGAGCCATCCGAAAATTCATCTCGTCGAGAGCTGGGTCTACAAGTCGTGCGTCGGTTCGGAAATGGAACGGGCGACCGAGAAGAGTCGCGGGACGCAGGCCGAGGCGTGGAACCTCGATCTGATCATCGAGCGCGGTTATGGGCTGGCCTGCTTCTATAGCGGAGACCTCGACCCCGACACGGCCGACTTCAGTGATGGCATCGAACCGTCGTACTACAAGCCGGGGCAAACCGGTCCCGCGCCGAGCGATGCTGGAGCGATTGCGACGTGGGCGTGGGGCTATCACCGCGTCGTCGATTTCCTGTTCGAGCAGCACTCGAAAGAGATCGACCTCAAGCGGATCGCGGCCGTCGGCCATTCGCGGAACGGCAAGACGACGTTGCTCGCCGCCGCACTGGACGATCGGATCGCTCTGGCCATCCCACACCAAGCCGGTTGCGGCGGGACGGCACCGAGCCGCGTGGCCATCGATCGAAAAGATGTCGAGACGATCCGCCGCATCAACACGGCCTTCCCGCACTGGTTCTGTGACAACTTCGCGTTATTCAACGAGACGCCTGACAAGCTGCCGTTCGATCAGAATTGCCTTGTTGCGCTCTGTGCTCCGCGACCGGTCTTGTTCTCCAACGCGACTGAGGATCAGTGGGCCAACCCCGATGGTCAGATCGACATGCTGCGCGGAGCCGACGCGGTGTACGGCCTCTTCGGCGCGGGCGGGTTCAACGTGAAGGAGCGTCCGGAACTAGGCCAGCTTGTCGGCACGAAGCTCGGCTACTTCATTCGCGACGGCAAGCACTCGATGGAACGTCGTGACTGGACCGCGTTCCTCGACTTCGCCGACAAGCAGCTTCCGAGTGGTCGCTGAAGTTCTTGGGTGTCAACTTGTCTCTGGTTGCCAAGGACTCGGAGTCCCGTGCCTCCGAAGGTTTCCCCACGGCTTACGCCGTGGGCTATTACCTGTCGCCCTCCGGGCTCGGGGAACAAGACCTCGGCGGCGCGTTGGTCAGATAACGGTATATAGGACTGAAACTGGGATGCCTCGCGCCCTACGGCATTGATGGAGTACGCGAATGATGGACGAACAGATGCGATGGATGCTCGTGCCGTATCGAGGTCGAGTGGCTCGGAGTTTGACTTGTCTGCGACACTTCGCCGTTGGCTTGTGTCTGGTCACCGCATCCGCGTCGGCCGACGAGATCGACTTTGCGCATGAGGTCGTTCCCGTGCTCAAGCAGCACTGCGGGAAGTGTCATACCGGCGACCAGAAGAAGGGAGGCTTATCCCTCAACACGCGCGAGACGACCCTCGCCGGCGGAGAGTCGGGCAAGGTGGTCGTCTCGGGGAAGAGTGCCGAGAGCGAGTTGATCAAGCGGCTGACGAGCGACGATCCCGACGTGAAGATGCCTCCCGAGGGACCGCGCGTGCCGGCTGAGAAGGTTGCGCTGCTCAAGGCGTGGATCGACGCGGGGCTGCCGTGGGAGCGGGGCTTCACGTTCGGGCCGCGACCATATGAGCCGCCG
Source organism: Schlesneria paludicola DSM 18645 (assembly GCA_945862235.1). Taxonomy (GTDB): domain Bacteria; phylum Planctomycetota; class Planctomycetia; order Planctomycetales; family Planctomycetaceae; genus Schlesneria; species Schlesneria paludicola_A. The sequence goes on along the minus strand of CAMAYU010000044.1, from coordinate 19,078 downwards.
CTCAAACCGAGACGGCCCGAGTTGCCCGCCGCCACTGACGGGCGGACTCATCCGGTCGATCGGATCATTGACGCGCATCTCGCCGTGAAGAAGACCGCGCGGCCGAAGGCGATCGACGACGCGACGTTTGCACGGCGGGTTCATCTCGATCTGATCGGCCTGCTGCCGGATCCGGAAGAGCTGGGCAAGTTCCTCGCCGACAGCAGTGCCGACAAACGAACGCGGCTCGTGCGCGAGTTGCTCGGCCGCGACGTCCAGTACGCCGAGCATTGGCTCGCGTTCTGGAACGACCTGCTCCGTAACGACTACACCGGGACCGGCTTCATCACTGGCGGACGGAAGCAGATCACGAAGTGGCTCTACAACGCGCTCGTCACGAACCTGCCGTACGATCAGTTTGCGAGAGAACTGATCGCACCGCCGACTCAGGACAGCGTCGGCTTTGGCGAGGGGATTCGCTGGCGCGGAGAGGTCAGTGCCGGACAGACCGTCGAGATTCAGTTCGCTCAAAGCGTCGGCCAGTCGTTCCTCGGGATCAACCTGAAGTGCGCGTCGTGTCACGACAGCTTCATCGACCGCTGGACGCTCGACGAATCGTATGGCTTGGCCGCCGTGTTCTCGCAGCGCCCGCTGGAGATTCACCGCTGCGACAAGCCCGTCGGCAGGCAGGCTCAGGCGGCGTGGCTCTTCCCCGAACTGGGCCAGATCGACGCGAAGGCTCCGCAGCCCGAACGGCTCAAACAACTCGCGGCCCTGATGACGCATCCCGAGAACGGCCGCTTCCCGCGTACGATCGTCAACCGGCTGTGGCATCGGCTCATGGGACGCGGACTCGTCCATCCGACCGACGCGATGCAGACCGAACCGTGGAACACCGACCTGCTCGATCACCTCGCCAGTGATCTCGTCGAGAAGAAGTTTGACCTCAAGCAGACGCTGGAGTTGATCGTCACGTCGCAGGCGTATCAGTCGCAAACGCAGGTCGTCACGCAATCGACCGACGACGCGGGCTATGTCTACGCCGGGCCACGCGCCAAGCGAATGACGGCCGAGCAATTCATCGACGCCGTTTGGCAACTGACCGAATCGGCACCGACTCGTACCGACGCGCAGATCGTTCGTGGTAAACCGGTCGTCCTCTCAACGACCACCGCCGCGACAGCGCCTTCGGCCCTGACCGGCAAGTGGATCTGGGGCTACGCTGATTCGTCCGGCTCCCCTGCCAACGAAGCCTTCGCGTTCAAGACAACGTGGGATTTGAAGGCCGTCCCGAAGCAGGCGATCGCCGTCGTCACCTGCGACAACAGCTATGTCCTGACGATCAACGGAGCCCGTGTCGAGGCAGGCGACAACTGGGAGCAGCCGCAGTCGGCCCTGATCACCTCGCGCCTCAAGGCCGGGCCGAACGAGATCGTCATCGTCGCGAAGAACGGCGGCGCGGGACCGAACCCCGCCGGGTTGATCTGCGAACTCCGAGCCACGACCGCCGACGGACAGATACTTTCCTTGGGGACCGACGAGACGTGGACCTGCTCAACGTCGCTCCCCGATGGAAACGGCAAGTACAAGAAGCCACCGACCGACTGGCAACCGGCGGCCCTCGTCAAACAACATGCTGTCTGGTCGGAGCGGCTGAATCCGGTGATCGCCGCGATGGCCAATCAGGGGGCGCAGTCGAGCAACCTCATGGTGCGCGCGTCTCTCGTGAAGAATGATTTTCTGATGAAGTCGCTCGGCCGTCCGAACCGTGATCAGATCGTCAGCGTCCGCCCCGAGATGCTCACCACGCTCGAAGCGATCGACCTGTCGAACGGCCAGACGCTGGCTGACTATCTGTCTCGCGGAGCATCGCGTCTGCAATCTCGCTCATGGGACTCGCCGACCGACTTCGCGAATTGGCTCTGGCGCCACGCCGTCAGCCGCGACCCGACGCCCCAAGAATTGGAGACCCTCACCGCCGCCCTCGGTGATAAACTGACCGAGCAGGGAATCGAAGACATCCTGTGGGTCGCCATCATGCTGCCCGAATTTCAATTGGTGAGATGAATACATTTCATGACAAGCCCGACGCGCAAGCGAGGGCTGCGTATGGATCAAATGTTCAGCCCTCGCTTGCGCGTCGGGCTTGTTTTTGAGAACACGACGCAAACACATGTCGGAGGTCAGCCATGAACACAACAACCTTGCGTGAGCGATTCAACGAACGCGAATCGCGCCGCCAGTTCCTGCAACAACTCGCCGCTGCGAGCACCGCATCGTTGATGGCGGGCGAGCCGCAGCTGCTCACTGCCGCTCCGTCGGGCGAGAAGATCGAGCATCCGAAAGCGACCGCCGACGCCTGCATCCTGCTCTGGATGGGTGGAGGGATGGGTGCGCCCGACACCTGGGATCCGAAAACGTATCTGCCGTTTGAGGTCGGTCTGCCGATCGATCGGCTCCTCAGCACGTTCCCCGCGATCGACACGGTGGTCGATAACATCAAGATCACGGCAGGAATGGAAAGCCTCGCGACGATCATGGACCGCGCGACGCTGATCCGCTCGCACGTGCAGCCCGACCTGGGGAGCATCCTGCATTCGCGACATCAGTATCACTGGCACACTGGGTATGTGCCGCCTCAGACGGTGGCCTGCCCTCACCTCGGAGCGTGGATGGCGCGAGTCCTCGGTCCACAGAACCCCGTCATCCCGCCGTTCATCAACATTGGACAACGTCTCGAGGGAGTCGGTGAGCAGGAGGAACTGAAGGCCTTCACGACGGCCGGCTTCTTCGGGTCCGAGTTCGGTCCGATGAACCTGCCGTTCCCCGAAGAGGCCGCTCAATCGGTGAAGCCGCCCAAGGGAATGGTCCCCGACCGCTTCGAAAACCGCTACAGGCTCTATCAGCAACTGATCGACCGCACGCCGCAGCGCGACATCCTCAGCGATCATCAGCGCGAGTCGATGGTCCGGGCGATGGACAAGGCTCACCGGCTGCTAAGCTCACCGGAACGAACGGCGTTCGACATCTCCCAGGAACCGAAGGAGAGCTACGAGAAGTACGACACCGGCCGCTTCGGTCGCGGCTGCCTGCTCGCGCGGCGGCTCGTCGAATCGGGGGCGCGGTTCGTCGAAGTGACCACCGAGTATGTGCCGTTCTTCAACTGGGATACTCATGCCAACGGGCACACGACGCTCGTCGAGATGAAGAAACAGATCGACCGGCCGATCACTCAACTCATCCTCGACTTGGAAGCGCGCGGGCTGCTGAACCGGACGCTCGTCATCATCGCCAGCGAGTTCAGCCGCGACATGATGATCGAGGGCAAACCCGGCTCGAACGCCAACGACCAGACGACCGAGAAGGTCGATGCCTTCAAGGAGCTGAAGCACTACGGCCTGCACCGCCATTTCACGGGAGGCTCGTCCGTCGTGATGTTCGGCGGCGGCATGAAGCGCGGCCTCCTCTACGGCAAGACGAACCCCGAACGTCCGTGCGTCGCCATCGAGAACCCAGTCAGTGTGAGCGACCTTCACGCGACCATCTTCACCGCACTGGGTATCAGCCCCAAGACCGCCTTCGATGTTGAGAAGCGCCCGTTCTATGCGACTGAAGACGGCACTGGAAAAGCGGTGATGGACCTGTTCGCGTGATGTATTTCGCCTTGTCCCCTCGCCCCGGCTCGGGCACCGCCGCTTCGGTGGTCGGGAGAGGGCTAGAGTGAGGGGTCTTCTACTCTTGTAGGATGGGCACTCCTGCCCGTCCTCTTCTCTCATCAGACAAAGCCGGACGGGCAAGAGTGCCCATCCTACAAGCTTCCTTCCTGATCCGAATCGTATCCCCTGCCGTTGTGCTGCCCGTCATCAGCCACTCACCAACTCATCACCTTCAAGCACGAGGTTCATCATGGACCAGGAATTCGCCGGATCACCCAAGACTTGGCCACCACTCGGTCTGCCGACCGGCAGCGTTCGCGCGTTGCTGACATTGATCATCGTCGCGGTCGTCGTGACGAAGATGGTCTTCCACCATCCACCCGATTCGATTTGGATCGAGACGTTACTCATCGCGCTGGCGCACTACTTCACGTCCCGCCGGTTTGTGGCACTGTCGCCCGAGATCATGCGGCGGTTGGAGGATGACGGTGCGATCGACCGCGAACGCCAGCCGCTCTACCTGCCGAAGAACACGATCCGCTTCATCATCATCGCGGCGTTCGTCGGCTTGGGGGCACACCTGTATCGCGAAGAGCGGCTGTTCGAGCCGAAGACGATTTCGTTGTTGAGCATGGTCTTCGCGTACCTGCTCGGAGCCATCGTGGGCGGCATCTCAAACTGGCTCAGCCGCCGCCGCAGTCAGCCCGCATCGGGAACGTGGGGCGACATTAAAGCCCTCGTTGTGCTGGCTGGAATGCTGACGATTGCCGTGGTCGAACTGCTCGATGCGGGCGCGATGCTGCATCCACTCGTCGAACGAGTCTCGCTCGGCCTGACGCTGTTCTACTTCGGGTCGCGGTAGAGGATTCGCCCGCTCAGCGGTGGCGGAGGAAGTCCGGCTAACAAAGCGAAGCCGGACTTCTGCCATTGTTCAGCGTCCCACGCTTTCGATCATCTTTTTGAAAGTCGCTTTGTAGGCACTGAACTCATGCTGCGACGAAGTTTAGGAGCGGGGCCGCAATAACTTGCCGACCCCAGCCACACTCGGGACGTGATTGCGGCCCCGTTCCTTAGCAGACGACGTTCCACTGGAAGTTTGTTGAAAGCAGCGTGTCTCGGTAGCCGAAAAGCCTGCCGCCGAAACTGCCCGACGCGACGAATGTGGAGCGGCGACCTTCGCCAAGTCCCGTCTCGATCTTTTCGACGGGGCCGAGTTCGGTGTAGCCGGGCATCTCCTCGCTGAACTTGGCCTTCTCAAAGTCGTGGACGCGGGCGACCGGCTTCAGTTCGTCGGGCAATTCTCCCGCCTGACCACTCATCGCCTGAGACAGATCTTGGATGGCGGCTCCCGAATTACTGGCGCGGAACGAGACCTTGATGTTCCCTTGCTCGAAACGAATGGACGGCGGGATGTTGCCCGAACCGCCGCGTGCAATCGGCGTCCAACCTTTCGGGTGCTGGAACATGACGCTGATATCGTTGTCGGTGTACTTCTCAAATTCCTGCGGCACCTTGACCTTGCCCGCTTCCTTGCCCGCCGCAAGCATCGGCGGAGTGGCGAAGTAGCCAATCGTGCCGAGCAACAGCGTCCCCACGACGACGATGCCGACGGTTAGCAGAACGGTTCCCTTTTTTGAGCCGCTTTGCTTCGACTTCTTCTCGGACTCTTCCTCATCCTCCCGCTTCTTGTTCGATGTTCGTCGGCGTCGCGTCGGCGTGAATTCGGGCAGCTCCTCTTCAGACTCTTCCGGAGCTTCCATCGGTCCCAAGGCTTCAAGCAGACTGCTTTCGTCTCCTTCGACCGGCTTCTCGGGAGCGGCAGGCGGCGATTGCTTCAGAGTGGACTTGCTGGAGTTCGAGTGCCGCTTTGCCACCTCAGCCGATTTTCGTGAGGGGTTCTTCACCTGTGTCACAGGTGGCGTGTCCACTCTCATTGATCGGAAGTGCGTTTCGGAATCGACGGCAGGTGATGCGGTGGTAGCCGGAATCGGAACGTAAAGCTTGGCGGTGCAATTGGGGCAAACAATCGGCATCCCGGCGTTCTCGCCCTGGGTGCGAAAGTTGTGACCGCACTCGCAAGCAAACTCGATCAACATGCGGAAGTTCCCGTGTGATGAACGTGTGTTTGACGACGCCCGCCGCCGTCGTGTTGAGTACGGACTCTGACTGAAGCCGCCGCCGATTTTTATAACCGTGACGGTGATTGACCGGAAGAACTACCGAGCACTAGTGACTCGAAGATCCCGGTCTACTATGAGATCGGTCCACTCTCATTTTGCGGCTCGAATTGCCAGTAGCTTCGCAAGCTTGCGGCCGGTGACGGAGAGCGGGTAGTCGTCGAAATCTTGCGGCGACACCCAGAGCCACTCAGCCGTCGAGAGGAGTTCGCCTGAGACGGCTGTCGCGGTGAAGCACTTCAGTGTGATGCGATAGCGCGTGACGCTGTGCTTCAACTCCGCGATCAGATCGCCCAGCGTGATGCTCAATCCGGAACGATCTCGCGCGAGGAGGGCGATCCGTTCGTGATGATGAGACTCGCGCGAAGCGGCTTTCGCGACGGAGGGCTGCTTTGTCACGGCAATCTCATCCAGCGGGAACCTCACGAAATCCCACAAGCCCGCCCAACGCTCTCCCGTAGGACATCGGCGTAACAAGTATTTCCCGCGTTGATGCACTGCGATTGATGCCTCGACAACTTCTGTGATCGCCGGGCGAGTCGCGGGTTGCGGAATGCTGGCTTGAGTCCCGTCGGCAAACGCGCGGCAATGAGCCTGCACCGGACATTGCTCGCAGTTCGGGTTCTTCGGTGAGCAAACAGTCGCTCCGAGTTCCATCAGGGCTTGGTTGAATCGGCCGGGTTGAGTCTTCGGCAGCACGGCCTCCGCGAACGACCACAACACTTGCTGACCGGCCTTCGATCGTGGGTCGCCGTCGAAACCGAGCAGCCGACAATCGAGTCTCAGTGTGTTCGCTTCGACGATCGGCGCACGGAGGTTGAACGCGAATGAAGCGATCGCTCCGGCGGTGTAGCGTCCGATGCCCGGCAGCTTTTGAAGCGTCTCCACATCGGCGGGAAACTCGCCACCGTACTCGCGCACGACGACTTCGGCTGCCTTGCGCAGGTTGCGGGCGCGGCTGTAATAACCGAGGCCCTCCCACAACCGCAGCACGTCGCTTTCGTTGGATTCCGCGAGATCGCGCACCGTCGGGAACCGAGCGAGGAACCGTTCAAAGTACGGCACGACGGCCACGACCGTCGTCTGTTGCAGCATGATCTCACTGATCCAGACTCGGTACGGATCGGTCGTCCGCCGCCAAGGAAGATCGCGCGCATGTTGCTCGTACCAGCGAATGAGTTGGCGACGAAACGAGGAGAATTGAGAAGCGTCCAGAGCGGTGTGTCCTAGCGGCGTGTAGGTGATCTCGTATCACGGGCGGCTTGCCTGTGCTTTTGCCGTCAGGAACTGCCAGCAAATTGCGTGATGAGCAGGCGAGCCGTTTCCTTGTGCGGTTGAACAACCCGTCGGATGGACGTTCTACCACAAGCCGTTCATTGACTCCCGCTGATCGCTACCGAGGTCGATTGGTGTCGGATACGTTGTCGCCCGTCGATCAACGGGAGTGGTCGGACATTTTCCAACCTCACATCGCGTCTGGGGCCTTCCATGCGAAATCTGTTTGTCATCGCGTCGCTGTTCAGCCTGATCGCGTCGGCCACCGCCGCCGAACCGAAGCTGGATAAATTCGACCTGTTCACCGCCAATCAGGGTGGCTATCCGCTGTATCGCATCCCCGGCATCGTCATCACGGCGAAGGGATCGCTCGTTGCGTACTGTGAGGCGCGGAGGAGTCGCGGTGATTGGGGGCACATCGACATTCTCGTTCGGCGCAGTACCGACGACGGCGCGACGTGGTCGCCTGCGCTGAAGATGCCGCTGCCTGACGGGCCGCTCGAACGGAACCCGGCCGCCGTCGCGCAGGGGTTAGGCAAGCCCGGTGAGATCACGCTGAACAACCCCGTCGCCATCGTCGATCAGCGCCGAGGAACCGTCGTCCTGTTGTATTGCGTCGAGTACGGGCGTTGCTTCGTCACAACGAGTGCCGATGACGGCCTGACGTTTTCGAAGCCGGTCGAGATCACCGGCACGTTCAACCAGTTCCGTCCCGAGTACTCGTGGAAGGTGCTGGCGGTAGGACCGGGGCACGGCATCCAACTTCAAAACGGCAGGCTCGTCGCGGCGGTCTGGCTCTCAACGGGAACGGGCGGTCACGCTCATCGTCCGTCCGTCACGACGACGATCTTCAGCGATGACGGTGGCCAGACGTGGCAGCGCGGTGAGATCGCGGCTCAGGAGAAGGAGCCGCTCATCAACCCGAACGAATCATCCCTGGTCGAACTGCTTGACGGACGTGTGCTGTTAAACCTTCGTCACGAATCGAAGCAGCAACGTCGCGCAATCAGCTTCAGCCGTGACGGTGCCACAAACTGGACGACGCCCGCGCTGCACGACGAATTGCTCGAACCGATCTGCATGGCGAGCATCGTGAAACTCAACGGCCCCGCGCCGGACGGAAAGACTCGACTCGTCTTCTCGAACCCGCACAATCTTGACCGTGCCGACGGAAAGCTCACGCCGGGAACAGGCCGCGACCGCAAGAACGTGACGATCAAGCTGAGCCTTGATGACGGGGAGACTTGGCCGGTGAGCCGTTCGCTCGAACCGGGCAAGAGCGGCTATAGCGATCTCGCCATCGCAGCCGACAACACGGTCTACTGCTTCTACGAGCGAGGTAGCTCCGACGGAAATTACGCGACGCAGCATCTGACCGTCGCGAAGTTCAACGTCGAATGGGTGACGGCCAAAGCCGCCGACCGGGAGTGAAGGTCGTAGAACGGGCGGCTCGCCTGCTCATGCTTCGGTGAGACAGCACAGGCGGGCCGCCTGTGCTACGGTCTCTCAGCCGACAGAAAGGGGACGGGCAGGTTACAAACCTGCCCGACGTCCAAACTCAGCCAGCTCAATCACTGAGCGGCAGCCAGCTTGCTCTTGTTTTTGAAATCGAGAGCACTCTGCATCGAGTTGGCCTGATTGCGGAAGTGCTTCGCGTGCCAGCGATAAGTACTTTGCTTGACCTTGCTGCCGGCAAGGTACGACAGCCGTTCGTACTTCTCGGACAGCGTGCGCTTGATTGCGATCTTCTTTTCGACTTCGTTTGCCATGATGTTCGCTTCAACCCCAGAGCCAAAAAAAGCCACTCGACGTGGCAAACCCAAGATACTGCCTTCCCGCCCTAGCTAAGCGGGGGGAGGAGTGTAGCGAAAGTCCTTCCGAGCAACATCCCAGCCGACCGAAATCTCCCCGGCAGGCAAGCCCACCGGACATTCGCGTTCCGATCGCACTCTAGGATCGGATCGTCCGGATGGGTCGTCCGAAGACCGTCGGAAGCGAATTCGACGGTCGGACTCACGCTGGCGTGACGCAAGTCGTTTGGGTTCATTCGAGGTTTACGCCTCGCGCAGCTTGAATTTCCTCGTTTTAGGCTACAACGCCCCGCTGCCGGTCAGAACAACTCGGATCGTGCGGAACATGATCTTGAGGTCGTTCAGGTAGCAGCAGTTCTGAAGATACAGCAGGTCGAGGTTCACTTTGCGCTTGAAGCTCTCGATGTTGTTGTCGTAGCCGTTGATGACTTGCGCGAGTCCCGTCAGTCCCGGTTTGAGGCCCAGCCGGTTGATGTAGTTCGGGACTTCGGCCGACAGCTTTTCGATGAACTCGGGCCGTTCAGGACGCGGTCCTACGAGCGACATCTCGCCACGCAGGACGTTCCAAAGTTGAGGCAACTCGTCCAGCCGCGTCTTCCGCATGAAGCGACCGATGCACGTCACACGCGGGTCGCCTTTCACGGCAAACTGAGCCCCATTCTTTTCGGCATCGACCTTCATCGTGCGGAACTTGTAGAGCGTGAACGGCTTTCCATAGCCACCGTCGCGACGGCGGTTGATCCCCGTTCCGCGTCGTTCGATCCCGTCGGGCAGTTCGACTTCTTCGTCCCGCTGACGGCGGTCCCGTTTCTTCTGACGCAGGTTCAAACCGACTCGCTGCTGACTGAAGATGACCGGCCCGCGCGAAGTCAGTCGCACGGCAATGGCCACCAGCAACAAGACCGGAGACAGCAGGATCAGCATCGTCGCGGAGACCACAACATCGTTGATCCGCTTCAGCAACCGAGTCGTCTCACCGAGACAGCGTGTGTTGCGGCGCGGCCGTTCCAAGCGGAGTCGAGTCAACCATTCCGTCGAAGGGAGGTTGTCGTCCGCAACATAGTAGTCAAACAAATCGCCGAACTCGTCCTTTGTGGGCAGGACGGCAGGTTCCAACGCGGTCGAACTCATGGGGATGGTTCCTCTCACCAAATGTCGTCACGGCCAAACGGATTCCCACCGCTGGCCCTGCTGTCCAACATAGGTCACGCCCCCGAGAACGCGGCGAGAAGTCGCGCCACGCCGACGCAATTTCCTAACGTCAACGACCCGATTGCAGCGACGATGCCGATCGTGACGCCTCCCGCCAAGTTAGCCCTGTCGCTCCGCGACAGGAGGCGAGAAGAAGTGGCAGCCCACTGACTCCGATCAACCGCTCGACCACGGGACGGCTTGCTCGCTTCGCGCTTCCTGCCGCGGAGCGACAGGGCTACCTTGGCCCGAAGCCCGACGATGGCAACGACTCTCTCGTGACCGTTGGCGTTGTGAAGGAGACCAAACGAATGTCCTCACCCGACTTCGACCTAGCCGCCGCCCATCGACACTTCTCCGCCGCGTGCTTCAACGGTGTGTGGGAGTTGATCGACAAACCCAGCCGTTCGCCGGACGAGGATCGGTTGATGGTCTCGATGTGCCACGCCTCGCTGTTCCACTGGCAGCAGCGGCCCGATTGCACCTCGCGCAGCTTGTCGATCGGCTACTGGCAGCTCTCACGCGTGTATGCTCTGTTGGGAGAGGCCGACAACGCCCGGCATTACGGTAGGCTCTGTTTGGATCACAGTCAGAACGAGGAACCGTTCTACCTCGGCTATGCGCACGAAGCGTTGGCTCGTGCAGAGGCTCTGGGAGGGAATCGCGGCGAAGCAGAGCGGCACTTCGCGATGGCACGTGATCTCGCATTGCAGGTGGCAAACAAGGACGAGCGTGATTTGCTGGAAGCCGATTTGACGACAGTGTCGATTTGAGAGTCCGAGAGTCCGAGAGTCAGTGCCAAGTCGCACGGCGACTTCACGGGAGAGACCATCATGAATCACTCACACAGCCAATGCGGTCGCGTCAATCGGCGGGCATTCCTTTCCGATGTCGGCATGGGATTCACTGGCCTCGCGCTCGGGTCGATGCTCGCGCGGGAGGGTCTCGCCAAGGACGACGCTCACGCTGAGGCGATGACTCTCAACGGCAATCCGACGTTCGCGCCGAAGGCAAAAAGCGTGATCTGGTACTTCATGCTTGGCGGGACCAGCCATCTGGAGAGCTTTGATCCGAAGCCCGAGGTCACGAAGCATGCCGGGAAGACGATCAAGGAGTCTCCGTATGAGCAGACCGTGACCGGCTCGCCCTTCTATCGGAAGAACGTCCGCGACTTTGCCGGGACGCCCCGCGAGTTGATGGGGACGCTGTACCCGTTGCAGATCGGATTCCAGAAGCGCGGCGAGAGCGGGATTGAGGTGAGCGACTGGTGGCCGCACGTCGGCTCGTGCATCGACGACATCGCCGTCGTGAGGTCGATGTGGACGACCGACAACGACCACGCGGCTCAGCTTCAGTTTCACACCGGCCGCCACATTTTTGACGGCTTCCATCCGTCGATCGGGTCGTGGGTCCATTACGGGTTGGGGTCGCTCAACGACAACCTGCCTCAGTTCGTCGTGATGGGAGGCGGACCCGGAGACTGCTGCGGTGGCGTGGGGGCTCACGACGGCAGCTATCTCGGCCCCGAACATTCCGCCGTCACGATGGCCATCGACCCGAACAACCCGCTCCCGTTCGGCACGCCCGGCAACAATGTGACGGTTGCCGAACGTCGCAGCCAGCTCGATCTGCTCAACGAACTGAACGGCCTCGCGGGGGTCGAGTATCCCGACGATCAGGCGATGCGGGCGCGGATCAAGTCTTACGAGATGGCCTTCCGCATGCAGATGTCGGTCCCCGAGGTCGTCCGTCTGTCCGACGAGACGCAGGCGACGCAAGACCTCTACGGTCTGAACGACCCCGCCACGCAATCGGTTGGCCGGATGAGCCTCACCGCGCGGCGACTGGTCGAACGGGGCGTGCGGTTCGTCCAGATCTACGACGATGGCTGGGATGCTCATGCCAAGTTGAAGGAGAACCACACGACTCGCAGCAAGGCGGTCGATAAGCCGATCGCCGGGTTACTCAAGGATCTCAAGCAGCGCGGGCTGCTCGATGAGACGCTCGTCGTCTTCGCCACCGAATTCGGACGAACCCCCGGTGCCGAGAAGTCCGACGGCCGAGACCATCATCCGTATGGCTTCTCCGTCTGGTTGGCGGGCGGCGGCATCAAGGGAGGGACGGTGCATGGCTCAACCGATGAGATCGGCTTCCACGCCGTCGAGCATCGCCACTACGTGACCGACATCCACGCCACGGTCCTGCACCAACTCGGCCTCGACCACAAACGCCTCGAAATCCCCGGCCACAAACGCCTGGAGATCGACTTCGGAATGCCGATCCAGCAGATCATCGCGTGAAGCGTTGTAGGGTGCGTGGAGTCTCCGGAACGCACCATGCTACGCGAGAGAATGGTGTGTTCCGGAGACCCCACACACCCTACGAAACGGTGAGGGTCAAAAGGTATCAGGAGTTGAAAACAACCTTTCTCTTGTTGGCTCCTTCCCTGTCGCACAGGGAACACCCGTGTTTGAGTGACGTGTTCACTTGGGAAAGACCGGGCGGCCGGGTGTTGTGAGGCGGATGCTCCAGAGCGTTCCGCCCGAGGTGACGAAGAGTGTTTTGAGGTCATCGCCACCGAAGGCGCAGTTGGTGGTTTCGTCGCGTGGGATCGGGATCAGTTCCAGCAGTTGGCCCTCGGGTGAGAAGACGTAGACACCGGCGGTTGGCTTGTCGGCGGTCTCGAAGGGCGGGTTGGGTTTGTTCAATCCGCCCGCGACAAACAACCGACCGAGGGCGTCGAGTTTCATGCCGTCCGGGCCACGTGTTGTCCCCCAGTCGTGGATCAATTTGCGGCTGGCGTGATCGACCGAGCCATCGGCTTTCAGATCGAACCGCCACAGTTTGCGAGCGCCTCCCGCCGTGTCGTTGTTGTTGTCGGCCACGAACAGAAATTTGTCATCGTGTGTGACGACGAGGCCGTTCGGTCGGTCGGCCTCATGCTCGATGATCCGCGTGACGCGGCCATCGAGATCGATCCGATAAACGCCCTCGACGGTCCGGCCTTGCTTGTCGAGTAGCTCCATGCCACTTCGATCGCCGTAGCGGGGGTCGGAGAAATAGATGCGACCTCGCGAGTCCAGCGTGACATCGTTCGGTTGGTTGAACCGCTTTCCCTCGAAGCGATCAGCCAGCACGGTTAGCACTCCATTCTTGTCGAGTCGCGTCACGCGGCGCAGTACCGGTTCACAGATGATCAGCCGTCCCTCACGATCAAACATCAAACCGTTCGATCCCGCTTGCTCCCGATAGATGGACATCTTTCCGTCACGATCGCGCCGGTTGATGTTCCCCTCGCCGCTGGTGAGCAGTCCCAACTCGGGATGCCACGCCGGTCCCTCGCCCGCCCCCGTTTCTTGAAGCATCACCGGCTTGGCACCGGGTGCGAGGATCGGTTCGGCCGCGCGGAGGCCAACGGCACTTTCGAGCAACACAACGGACAGCAGCAGCAGGCAGGCGTTTCGGTGCATGGAGACAACCCTCGAAGTCAGAGAAGTGTGATGACGAAATTGAGACGGTAGGGAAGCGGTGAACAGGACTCCGCGATCAAAGCCACAGCCCGCTGACACGGCGAAGCCGATCGCCTGATCGCGACTTCATCTTGGCGAAATCCGTCCGTTGGACAAAGTGACCAACAGGGACAATGTGTCGTCGGTGGCAGTCGCTCAGGGTTGGTAGCCCTGTCGCTCCGCGACAGGAAGCGACGACGCACCAAAGGCATGCTCGTTCGTGTGACGTGAATTGGCAGGTCGAGATCGCTTGTTGATCGTGCATCCTGTCGCGGAGCGACAGGGCTACCTTTTAGAAATCCTGTGCCTCACCGCATTCGGATCGTCGGCGCGCTGTTTGAATGTCTTACAGACCCGGCCTACGATACGCCGCCGCTTCAACCGCCTCTTGGAAACAGCACCTTGAACGACTCAGTGCCGAACGATTCTTCACCCGAAACCGATGACTGCGTTCATTGCTCGCCTGCCGCCACTGCGGCGTTGCCTGTCGAACGTCCGGTGGACTTGCCTCGCATGGAGCGAGCCGTTCGCGAAATCCTGGCAGCAGTCGGTGAAGACCCCGACCGTGAAGGGTTGCTCGAAACGCCCGCGCGTGTCGCGCGGATGTATGCCGAACTCTTCGCGGGCCTGAGGCTCGACCCGGCTCGCCATTTGAAGCGAGTCTTTTCCGAGACCTACGACGAACTGGTCCTCGTCCGCGACATCAGCTTCAACAGCATGTGCGAGCACCATCTGTTGCCGTTCATCGGGACGGCTCATCTCGGTTACTTGCCGCGAGGTAAAGTGGTCGGACTGTCCAAACTGGCCCGCGTGGTGGAAGAGGTCTCGCACCGCCCGCAAGTGCAAGAACGGATGACTCACCAGATCGCCGACCTGATGCAGCAGGAGTTGGACGCCAAGGGAGTCATCGTCGTCATCGAAGCCTCTCACACCTGCATGTCGATTCGCGGCGTCCGCAAACCGGGCAGCGTCACGATCACCAGCGCCGTCCGCGGCCTCTTCAAAACCAATCAAGCCAGCCGAGCCGAAGTGATGGCCTTCATTCAGGGGCGGTAAGGGACGCTCACTCGAACCGCGTTGAAGTTACTCCGACTTCCTCCGTCGGATTCCTGCCGGGACGAACTCCGGAATCGCTCGAATCATGAATTCGTTGAATAGCGGGACAGTGAACGCCATGTCGCCGTGAGCGGGGCTGTAGATCATCCCTTTCTTAATCAGGCTGGCGCGCACGGGACTGAGGCTCGTCGTTTTCACGCCCAACAGTTGCGCAATGTCGCCGGTGCGCTGAGCCTCCGCTCCCAGCTCCGCCATCGCGCGCAGGAAGTTCTTCTCGCTCGGCGTGAGTCGATCAAATCGGACTCGAAAGAAGTTCTGATCGAGGCGCGGAACGACGAGATCGGTGGTGGCCGTCACCGTTCTCTTCGTGATTGGGCTGGCCTTGGTGAGGTTCCACGCCTGGTAGCCCCACTCCTGAATGAAATAGGGATACCCCTTCGTCAGTCGGAAGACCTCTTTCAGCGCGGCGGCTTCAAACGTCACTCCCTTGGCCTGAGCCGGATCTTGTAAAGCCTTGGCCGCATCGGTTGCCGACAAGGCTCCAATGTCCGGGAAACTGAATAGTCGTTCGGCATAAGATTTTGATTCACCTGCCAACCCCGGCAGAATCGGCAGGCCAGCACCCAGCAACACGACGGGAAGCTGACGTTGTTGAACCTTGTGCATGGCCATGATCAACGCACCGAGCTCCTTCGAACTGAAGTACTGCACTTCGTCAATCAGAACAGCCACAGCGGTCTTTCGTTCTTCCGCCGCCTCACCAATGGCAACGAACAGTGCGGGCAGGTCTATTTCCAGATCGCCACTGTCGGCGGATCCCTTTTCCGGCTCGATGTCCAAACCAATCGCGACATCGTTGATCGTCACCTTCATCGCACCAACGAAACTCCGCAAGACGGCCAAGCCGCGTTTGACTTTGTTGCCTACACCTGCGATGCGATTCAAGTCGTAGAGCAGAGTGCGGAGATACGGCGCGATCAACGGCCCGAGTGGCTTGTCCTCGTGGGCCTCGACCGAAATGGTGCGATAGCCGCCGCCCTTCGCGAGACGTTCGATTTCATTCAGCAGCACGGTCTTGCCAACACCGCGCAGCCCGGTCAGTAACATGCTTTTCTCGGACTTCTTCTGCTGAATCCGCCCCAGCAGGATGCGCGCCTGTTCGAGAATCGGGTCTCGCCCCGCGAGTTCGGGGGGTGGTGATCCGGCTCCGGGCGAAAATGGGTTGTCGATGGGATTCATAGCTCGACTTATAGCTGTTTATTGGAGAAACCACCAATAACCACCAATAACCACCAATAACCGAACCGGAGCTTGGCTGCTGCTGGAGTGTGTGCGGCGACGTGGTACTGGCGACGTTGAGGTTTTCGGTGCGGTTGCCGACTTGCGTTGCGATTCGCTTGGCACACCCTACGATCTGCTGTCGTTGGAGCAGGTTGATTGTTGTTCATCGAACTCGTTGGAAAGGTCTCGCAGCATGAATCGATTGACGTTGGGATTCGTACTGGGATTGATGGCTGCGTGGAGTGGCGACCTGTTGGCGCAGGACAAGGCCGTCGCTGCGGAAGAGGGATTTGTTTCACTCTTCGACGGGAAGTCGCTGGCCGGTTGGACCGGATCGTTGGCCGGGTACGCGGTCGAAGACGGTCATTTGGTCTGTGTCGCGGGTGGCAAAGGGAATTTGCTGACCGAGGCGGAGTACTCCGACTTCATCTTCAAGTTCGAGTTCAAGCTGACGGACGGAGCGAACAACGGGCTGGGGATTCGTTGCCCGAAGGTCGCCGAAGGGAATCTGCATCTGGATGGCATCGAACTGCAAATTCTCGACGACACTGCCGAGAAGTACAAAACGCTGAAGCCGTATCAGTACCACGGCTCGGTCTACGGGATCGTCCCCGCCAAGGTCGGGTCACTCAAACCACTGGGCGAATGGAATCAGCAAGAGGTCACGGCCAAGGGGCGTCGCGTGACGATCGTCGTCAACGGGAAGACCATCGTCGATGCGGACCTCGATGAAGCGACGAAGGCGGGGACGCTCGATGGCACTGTGCATCCGGGACTGTCGCGTGCGAAGGGTCATGTTGCGTTTCTCGCCCACGGGGATCGAGTCGACTTCCGCAACATCCGCATCAAGTCGCTGGCGGAACTGACGCACACGACCGATTCACTCGATGTGGTCAAGCAACGACTCGCGAAGAAGGAAGCGGTGCTGCTCGATGTGCGTGAGCTGGCCGAATGGGATGAGGCTCATGTAGACGGAGCGGTCTCGCTGCCGAACAGCAAACTTCAAAAAGGGATCGACGCCAAGACACTGCTCGGGATCATCCCGAAGGACAAGATTGTCTACACGCATTGCCGCGCCGGTCGTCGTGCGTTGGCGGCTGCCGAAGAGTTGTCCAAACAAGGCTACGATGTCCGAGCACTCAAGCCGGGCATTCAAGAGCTGCTCGATGCAGGATTTCCCAAGGCGAAGTGACGAGTGCCCGCGCGGTGAAACGACTCACAAGGACTGACATGGGATCGCCGTTATTGCGACTGACGAACGCGGGCCTGTACTGCGAACGAGGTGGTTTCTTCATCGATCCGTGGAGTCCGGCCGCGAAGGCCATCATCACGCACGCGCATGGCGATCACGCGGTGAAGGGGTCGCGGCAGTATCTGACCGCCGAACCGGGAAGACTCATCCTGCAACATCGCATGGGAGCCGGTGCGAAGATCGACGGGT
The DNA here is from genome assembly GCA_945862235.1 of Schlesneria paludicola DSM 18645. Taxonomy (GTDB): domain Bacteria; phylum Planctomycetota; class Planctomycetia; order Planctomycetales; family Planctomycetaceae; genus Schlesneria; species Schlesneria paludicola_A. The sequence continues at coordinate 1,702 of CAMAYU010000044.1, read as the reverse complement.
TGGCGTTTGGTGAGACCGTCGATCTGAACGGCGTCAAAGTCTCGCTTCATCCGGCGGGACACATCCTCGGTTCGAGTCAGGTGCGCGTCGAACATCACGATGAAGTGTGGGTCGTCTCGGGCGATTACAAGGTCGCGCCCGACGCGACCTGCGCAGCGTTCGAGCCGGTACGTTGTCACACCTTCATCACCGAATCGACCTTCGCCCATCCGCACTATCACTGGGAGCCGCAGGCCGACACGTTCGCGCAGATTCACGACTGGTGGCGTGAGAATCAGCAGCACGACAAAGCCTGCTTCCTCTACGCCTATTCGCTTGGCAAAGCGCAGCGGCTGATGGCGGGACTCGATCATTCCCTCGGACCCGTCTTCTCGCATCCGTGGGTCGAAGAGATGAACGCGCTCTATCGACAATCGGGCGTGCCGCTAGCCGAGACCCGGACCCCTCAATCGGGTGTCACGTGCGAAGAGTGGTCGCGCGCCCTGATCCTGCTCCCCCCCGCCAAGAGATGGGACGTTGGCTTTGCAATCATGGGAAACTATTCGACGGCCTTCGCTTCGGGTTGGATGACACTCCCCGACGGGCCGACTCAGCGCCGAGTCCATCGCGGCTTCGCCCTCTCTGACCATGCCGATCACGACGAACTCCTCGCCGCCGTCGCCGCCACCGGAGCGCAACGCATCCTCGTCACTCACGGCTACATCGACGAGTTCGTCACCGAACTGAAGAGCCTCGGCTACGACGCCCTCGCCCACCGCACGCCCCGCTGCGGAACGCCGCCTCGCGTGCCAGAAACGGTGCAAATGAAGTTGGCGTTCGAGTGATTCACGAGATGGTCGAACTTCGAAGGATCACGACGACTTCGTTCCACAGCGCGGGCGAGACATCCGCCGGACCACTCGCGACACACGCCAGCAGGCACTCGTGGGGGTCGCGGCCGGACACTCGCGCGATCGCCGCCGCAGTCAGAGCGGGTGAACGGCTCATACCGGCGCTGCACGCGACGAGGGTCGGGACGTTGTCTCGAAGCAACTCGGAAATCGTGCTGATGGCCGCGCGCAGCAGCCAGCGTTCGTTGGCTGTTCCATCGAGCAGCGGGAAGCGGCAGTAAACGAACTCGCGCGGGAGCGATGCGACCGGTTCATTCGCCGCCAGATCGACGACGGCCAGAATCCCCGCTTCCATCAACTCGGCCACGCTCCGCACGTCCCCGGCGTTTCCGATCCACAGCGAATACGACTCGATGGCGCGCATCGGAATTACAACGTTCCCTTCGACGACGGGACTCCCGTTTGACGCGGGTCGATGGTCGTGGCTTGTCGCAGCGCGCGGGCCGTTGCTTTGAACAGGCCCTCGGAAATGTGATGGCTGTTGGTGCCGTGGTGCAGGACGAGGTGCAGGTTCATCTGGGCGTTCGACGCGACCGCCTGCCAGAACTCTTCGACCAGTTCGGTGTCGAACGTGCCGATCTTCTCGGTCGGGAACTCGACCTTGTAGATGAACTTCACGCGGCCGCTCAGATCGAGGGCACTGGTGACGAGTGTCTCTTCCATTGGCAGAGTCATGCTGCCGTAGCGGGTCAGCCCCTTCTTGTCTCCCACCGCTTGAGCCAGCACTTTGCCGAGGCAGATGCCGACATCTTCGGTCGTGTGGTGATCGTCGATGTGCAGGTCGCCCTTCGCGACGACATCGAGATCAAACA
>CAMAYU010000043.1 GCA_945862235.1 Schlesneria paludicola DSM 18645 | reverse complement strand
GGCCCATAATGAGTGCTTCAGAAATCGCTAACTGGCTCGCCACCGGCGATGGTGCTCGTGGCTTGATAGACCACGAAGTCCACATTGTCGCTGATGGCACGGACGGAACCGTCGCCCATCAGGAAATTGGCGCTGCCGGTGTGTGCCGTGGAGACATCGCGGTCGTCACTTTGAAAGTGATTCGGAGAGTGTCCCGTCTGGAAGAGGACCATGTGGCCGTGATCGTCGGTCGGGTCGGTCCATTCTCGGACCGCACCAGCCCAAGTGGTCTCGTAACTGAAGTGGACTCCGTGCGCACCGGCCAGCCGGAAGGGACCGTTCTGCCGCTCACCCGCCATCAGCGTGTTGGACAAGCCATCTGAGACATCGCCGAATTTCGTCGCGCTGTTCCGGCTGAACATCCCCCAGCGCGCCTCCTGCGTGTCGTCGAGGTCGGGCGGACCGAAGCTGGCGACGTAGCAGGCCATCGCGTACTGCTCGGTCGGCACTCCCATCTCGACGAACTTGCTTCCCGAGACCGGATCCGACGGACAGAGGAACATCTGCAAGCGTCGCATGCGCGGTGTGGTGTTCGAGCCACTCCAGAGCGGCTCGTTCCAATTGAATTCGCCGTAGAGCGGTGCCTGATCGACATACGGCAGAATCATCGCCTGCCATCCAAATCCGGAGGCGTTTCCCGGCGGACTCGGTTTGTAGAGGTAACCGGGAGGCAACACTCGGTGGGCATCGGCGTAGTTGTGCAGCGCGACGCCGATCTGATGCAGATTGTTCTTGCACTGGGCACGCCTCGCGGCCTCACGAGCCTGTTGCACGGCGGGCAGCAGCAGCGCAATCAGAACGGCGATGATGGCGATCACCACCAACAACTCGATCAACGTGAACGCGGCTCGACGACGCATGGCCATACCTCTGCGAATTGTCTCGAAAATCAGGGCTGGTGATCGTAAATCCCCGCCCTCGAATCAACAATGTAACGGCAACCAACGGCGCTGAAACGGCGACGGCTGCCCAAACCGCTTCCAATTGAGGAGATCATGTGATGCGACGACGACTGCTGTGCCTAGTGCTGCTGCTGGGGCAGGCTTCCGCTGTGAAGGCTCACGATACGTGGGTGCAAACGAACACGAACGTGATTCGGGCGGGGGATTCTGTCCACGTCGATCTGATGTTGGGGAATCACGGCAACGATCACCGGGACTTCAAGCTGGCGAGCAAGACTTCGTTGACGAACGCCTCGCTGAAGATTCATGGTCCCGACAAGAAGACGTTCGATGTGAGGGATCGGCTGGTGGATGTCGGCTACACGCCGAAGGAGGGTTTCTGGACGACGAAGTTTGCCGCGACAGAACCCGGCCTGTACTTGGTCGATCACACGGTCGATGCCATCGTGAATCACGGCACTCCGACGCGCAGCGTGAAGAGCGGGAAGACTTTCTTCGTCGTCACGAAGTCGATGGACAAGATTCCGCACGAGCACCCCGGCTACGACAAGGTGCTGGGACATCAGTTGGAAATCGTGGCCGACGCGAACACCGTCACGCCGATGGGACCGGATGCGCCGATTCGCGTGAAGGTGCTGTTTAAGGGGCAGCCGCTGAAGGAGGCTCGTGTCAGTTTCATCCCACGCGGCGAGACGCTGGCCGAGGGCTTTGACTCGACCTACGAACGGAAGACCAACGAAAACGGCCGCTGTTTCTTCACGCCCAAGGAGGGCAACTACTATCTTGTCGTGGTTCATCACGCGACGGACGAGAAGGGCGAGGGGTACGACTCGACCAAGTATTCGGCGACACTGACGGTCTTCGTGCCGGATGTCTGCCCGTGCTGCGGCGAGTGACCAAGGCCGATCGATGATGAAGAACTAGTCCAAGCACAACACCAACCCGCAGCGTGAGCGAGGACGAGAGTCGAGCGACATTCGTCCTCGCTCACGCTGCGGGTTGGTGTTGTTCATAACACCGCGAAATCAACCGGAGAGTACACGACGATGAGAGACCTCAAGGGACGAGTGGCTTTGATTACGGGGGCTTCGGCCGGGATCGGCGTGCATGTGGCGCGGGCCTTGGCAAAGCAGGGGATGAATCTCGCGCTGGCCGCTCGACGACCGGTCGAATTGGAACAGGTCGCGGCAGAGATGCGCGGTCTCGGTGTGAAGGCGGTGGCGATTCCGACCGATGTCGCCGACGAAGGACAGCTTCAAAATCTGGTCGAGCGGACGATGAGTGAACTCGGTGCGATTGATGTCCTCGTCAACAACGCGGGTGTCGAAGCGTTCCGAAAGTTTGAAGAGCTTCCTCCCGCCGACATCCGTCGCACGATCGATGTGAATCTCATCGCGACGTTGCTGCTGACGCGCTACGTGATCCCGCACATGAAGGCGGCAGGGCGAGGCCACATCGTGAACATGGCCTCGATCGCGGGGAAGCAGGGGCCAGCGTTTGCCGCCATCTACGGGGCGAGTAAGGCGGGACAGATCGCGTTCACGCAGTCGCTCCGTTCGGAATACCACGGCACCGGCATCAGTGCGTCGGCGATCTGCCCCGGCTTCGCGACCGACGGCGGCATCTACGAAGAGCTGCGCGAGCGAACAGGCAAGAGCGTCCCGTGGTATGTCGGCAGCACATCTTCGGAAGCGGTGGCCCGCGCCGTCGTGAAGGCGATCAAGTCCGATCGAGCCGACCTAATCGTGAACGTCCCGTCACTGAGGGGGCTGTTCACGCTCTGCTCACTCTTCCCACGCATTGGCGAAACGATCTTCCGCACTGCCTCACGAAAGTATCTGGAACGAGTCGCCTCGGCACACAAGTGAGGCATGTCCGCCATTGATACCTCACGCAGCCAAGAATGAGGCGTTTGTCCGTTTAACCGCGACCCTCTGGGGAGCGCGTTGTGCGGGCGACTCGCAACTCGCCGCGCTCCCCAGAGGGTCGCGGTTAAACATCTCACCCTTGCTCACGCGGTGAAACGAGTCGATCGTGATCAGGCAGGGCTGGAAGGAGTCACGCGGCTCGACGTGACTCTTCTGGAACGCTGTTGGTTGTTGCGGTAGTGACAGGCGACCGCTTCTTCTTTCCCCGCGAGAAGTGATTGAGGAAGTCGATCACTCCCGGTGCGAGCCAGTTCAACCACGACAGCAAGTGCGCCAGCGGGCCGATCAGGAGTTGGCGTTTGTTGCGGCGGATGGCTTTGATCGCTCCGGCGGCGACGGTGTCGATCGAGCTGCACAGCCAGCGCGGTGGTTCGGGGATCGGCTTGTCCGGGCGAGACGAATCGGCGTTGCGATAGAGGTTCGTGAGGACCGGGCCGGGGCAGAGGGCCGAGACGCCGAGGCCCTGTCGGCCGTATTCCGCCCGTAGCGCGGCGGTGTAGCCGATGAGTCCGAACTTGCTCGTGTGATACGCCGCGAAGCGACCTCCGGCGACGAGACCGCTGATGCTGCACACATTCAGAATGTGAGCCTCGGGGCGGCTCTTCAGTGTGGGGAGCAACTCCTGCGTGAGTTGGATCGGAGCGAGCAGGTTCACGCTCATCAAGCGGTCCCACTGCGCGGCGGTCATTAAATGCGTCGGCCCGTAGTACGCCAACCCCGCGTTGTTGACGAGGATGTCGGGCGTGAAGCCGCGTTCCAGCATCGCGCTCGTCGCGCGCGTGATTTCGGAAGGCTGTGACAAGTCGCACCGATCGGTATGGACTAAGACGCCCAGTGCGGTGACTTCGACCGCGACGGCCGCGAGTCCCGCCTCGTCGATATCGAGCAGATAGAGATCGGCTCCCTCGCGCGCAAGAGCCAGCGCGATCCCGCGTCCGATCCCCGCTGCCGCTCCCGTGATGAGGGCACTCTTTCCGCGAATAGTTTTCATGGGTGTGATCCTGGGTGTGATCCATTATTCGGGGCAGTTTGAAGCCCCACCCGGCTCACCTGCGCAGTTTTCTATGTGAGTCTATTTGCTCACCTCGATCCGGCCAGCCGCACGATCGCCTTCTTGACGAAGTCTTCGAGTTGATTCCATTGAGCGATCACTTTGGCCAGTTCGGGGTCGGTTGTGATCGGGGTGGGGGGTTGAGTGGGAGTTGTACCTGGCCCGTTGTTGGGTTGAGGCTGCGGAGTCGGCGGTTGCGGGGTCGGATTAGGAAGCGGCTGAGTACCCGGCGGTGGTTCCATGCCGTGAGGGTAGGGGATCGGGCCTTCCGGTCCATGAACGGCGTTCGAGTATTGAAGCTGCACGGGAACCATGCCGCTGCCGTCGGCGAGCGGGACTTCGACGAAGACTTGCTTCAACTGACGGGCGGCCGCGATGGGGTAGTCTCCCACTTCGAGGCCGCTATCGGATGTCCAGCCAAGATAGCGGGTGCCCGCCGAGGTGCCGTCGCGGATCGCGTCATCGACATCGGGGTCCGTGCGGAACTCTTGCAACTCGTGATACATCGTGGCGACGACATTTTTCCAGTTCTGATCGAAGACGGGGATGCCGTTCGATCCACCGTTCGGCAACCGCTCGGAGTAAGCGGCGGTCGAGTAATAGAGCGTCGTCGCACCGAGATGGAGCGAGCCGTGATATCCGCCCAGACCGCCGGTCGAATCTTCGGCCTCTTCCATGGGAATGGCTTTGCTTTGGAGGGCGAGTTGCTCGCCGCCATTCGGATCGCCCAGAACGGTCCCGCGTGGCAATAGAAAATTGATGCAGGTGTTGGGAAGGTCGTAGCCGCTGAAAGCTCCGCCCGCATGCAGACTCTTCAGTTGCCGTTCGAGGTCGCCTTTCGCGACGAACTGCGGCCGCCAGCCCGAGAGAAAGAACGACTTCTTGAAGGTCGAACTGATCGGTGTATTTCCGAAATACTGCACGAGGACGTTGTTTAAATGTGCGTCCGCCATCGCGGCGGCGAGGTATTTATCGATGCTCTTCCAGTCCGTCGGATCCCAAGCGTCCTGCCCGCCGACATAAAGGTTGATATAGCTCAGATCGCGGATGATCCTGCCGCCGCGATATTTCAAATCTTCCTGCGGCGTGGCCGGAAGATCGGGCACGCGGGCGCTGGACGAAGGGAGGCCGGTACTCGCTGCGCCGACGGCTTCTCGGCGTGGCCGGGCACCTCCATTCCGAGGCATTTGCGCCGCGCTGTCGATCACGGGCATCGGTCGGCCGTCGATCATTTGGCCGTTCGACGCGAGCATCGCCAGCGGCCGAATGCCTGTTTGCAGTGCGGCTTGGCTACCGAATTGAAGGCCCTGCTGCACCTGAACCATCGCGTGACGGGGCAGGGCGGCACCGGGAATGACTCGCACCGAAGACGCGGACCCTGAACCAATCAAGCCCGTCGGAGTAATCACCGGCTGGGTGGCAATTGGCGGATGGCTGACCGGCTGTCCGGTTCGACTGGGCGGAACCGGTGTGTAGGCGGTTCGAGGCCCAAGCGGCCCGCTGGTGCATCCCGCCAGCAGAACCAGCGACAAACCGATTGCGCCGGAGAGCAACGTCCGTGTCATGGCAACCTTCCTGCGCGATCCATCGCGCGACGAAACGAACCGCCGCTCGACTCTCGACCGGCGATTTCGGCCGGTTGATAACAGAAGCCTAAAATTGCGGATAGGCGGGACTGGTTGCGAGATGGTCCCGAAAACGCCGCTCGTTGCAACTTGTGTCTGTCGAAGCTGATACGTCGATGAAGCCCGCAAACGTGCCGCAAACGGCTCTCGTTCGCCGGGCAAATACGCCACGGCGGCCCAAACGAGTCTCGTTTGGAACAAATCGGCGCGAATGTCGGACAAACGACGTTCGTTTGGCACGCAAACGCTCCAATGAGCCGCAAACGACTCTCGTTTGCAGCTTAGATGCGCCGCAGAGAGACAAACGGCTCTCGTTTAGACGACAAAGCTTCTGTTGAGCCACAAACGAGAGCCGTGTGATGCAGAACTCTTCCAGAGCGAGACAAACAACACTCGTTTGAGACCGAAGAAATCGTCGCACGCACCGAAAACTCGTCCGTCCGTCAGACGACCGGCCGGAGTTTTCGCGTGAGACTACTTGGCCTTTTGTTTTCGCAACGCTTCGACGACGGCTTCGTCGAGTTGCTTCAGACCTTCGTCGGGGCGGATTTCGTAGAAGCCGATGTGGTAGTGAGCGACTTTGCCGTCGTGACCGATCACAACCCAGAGGGGCAGGGGGGAGCCGAGGCTGCGCGGGTCGCCGAAGCTCGTCAACAGGGCACCGTCGTCGATCGCCACGTCGTAGCCGAGGTTCATGAATTCTTGAAGCTTCTTGAGGGACCGATTTGCTGCGCCCACTTTGTCCGTCTCGGCGAAACGGGAATCGACGTTGATGCCGATCACTTTCGCTCCCAACTTCTTGCGCTTGTTGTTGAGAAAATCGAGGTAGCCGACCTGGCCATACGGTTCGGTGAGCGGGTCGCCTCGATATTCCCAGAAGTGCAGGACGACGACGTTGCCTTTGAGTTCGGCCTCGGGAATCGCTTTGCCGTTTGCCTGCTTGAGCTTCAACTGAGGAGCGGCTTGCCCCACGAACTTCTGTTCCAGGCCGGCGACTCCTTCGAGCCGTCGCTGTTGCTGGACCAAGTCCTTCGAAACGACCGCGGACAGTTTCGACCACGCAGTCCCTTCGGACTGTTTCTCGATTTTGCCGATCGCGGCTTGAGTGGCCTTCAACTGTGAGGCCGTCAGTTCCACGAGCTTCTGTTCACCGGTGCGACTGAGCGACAGTTGCAGGTCGCGCAGGGAATCGAATACTGCTCGCGACTTGCTCTGTTCGGCGGACGCCAGCGGCTTTTGCGATTGAAGCTCGAACTTCAGTTGGAACTCATCGCCCATGCCCATGAAGACCCGTTCATCGAGCGAGACCAGGATTCCGCTGCCCGCTTCGACGACGAGCGTCTGAGCACGGCCGATGTTCGACGTGACTTCGATCTGCCAGCAATCGCGGTCCTTCACTTTGCGTTTGCGAGTCACTCGATATTCGTAACGACCGTCGGCCCACGAAGCATCGGCGGCGAGCTTGCCGTGAAACTCAAACACCGGCGAGCGGAGGGGCAGGGGATATTGAGTGGCCTCGTGCGTGTGAAGCAATCGAATCGGGAGCGACTTCGCTTTGTCGGTCGATCCCGGCGCGAGCAGTCCGAACCGCTCGGGCCACGCCCAACCGCCACCGCCGCGTTCGTCGAGACTCCACGCGATCTGAGCGGCTCCGTCCTCATTCGCGATCGTCACGGCATAGACCGAGAACGACTTGGCTTCAGTGAAGCCCGCCTTCGTCTTCTGACTGAGCGATCCGGCGTATTGCAACTCGGTCCCCAACGGAACTTCCGTCGCGGAAACCTGAGTCACAACAAGCATCAATCCAACGAGCAGAGAACTCACGGAGACATCCTTTCTGATGATGGGCAAACTGGAGGCAGGTCATGGAGGGTATTTCAAAACTAGCCCGACGCGCAAGCGAGGGCTTCACCGTCATCGAATGCCCAGCCCTCGCTTGCGCGTCGGGCTAGTTTTTCGAGGCACAAACAGGAGTCATGCGGCTCATTCAAGACCAGTGGTTTGAGTGGGCGGCGCTTCGAGGCGGGACGATCTTTTCAGGTGGGGTCGTCTTGGGCGGCGGGCATCTTGATCGAAGAGACATCGAGCGACAAGGCGTGCCGTAAAAGTCGGACTTTGATGCATGATCGACAGGATGTGCGCATCGCGCGGCTCGTTGACAGTCCGGGAGGTCAGACGTAGCTTACCCGGCCATCAGATTCCCTTCATTCGGAGAGGGGATCAAAGTCATCTCGCGTCGAAGGATGGAAGCACAATGTCTCGTCAACAATTGGTTTTCGCGGGGCTGTTGGCCGCGGCTTGCGGATGGGGGCAACACGCGGAACTGTCGCTCGGTCAGGACAAAAAAAGCGATCCGAAAGGACCGTTGCCCGTCGCGTCGGCGGGCGATCAAGTGATTGTCAAAGCTCAGGCTTCGCGCATCCTTGACCCTCACAAATATCGGGTCTCACTGGCCGTTGAACCGCTGCAAACGATCACCCTGTCCGCTCCGTTTGATGGCGTTGTCAAACAGGCTCAGGGGAAGTCGAATTCGAAAATCCAGCCGCAGGGGGAGATCGTCCGACTCGATACGACCGTTCCAAAACTGAACGTGGCTCGGGCGGAAGGGGCGCTGAAAGTCGCGACCTTCGATCAGAAGCAGGCGGGTGACAAAGACGAAAATGTGAAGGCAGTGCTTCAGGCGAAAGTCGATATCGCGAAGGCCGAGGTCGATCTGGCCAAGCACTACTTGGATTTGTGCAGCGTCCGTTCGCCATTCGCGGGCGAGTTGCAGCGGCTGCTCGTCGGTGAGGGGCAGTTTGTCCGAGCGGGCGATCCCGTGGCGATCGTGGTCGATGTCTCCAAAGTCAAAGTGGAAGTCCCCGTCGAACGATCTGTCGCAGAGCAGGGGAAGAGCTTCTCGGTCAAAATTGAAGCGAACGATGTTGAGGGAAAGATCGATGCGGTGTTGCCACTGCACACGAGGTTCGATGCGCTGCGCGAGTTGTTTGAATCGGTCGCTTCGGCGGTCATCGTGATCGACAACGGTGACGGTCGTTTGAGGCCAGGGCAGACCGTTTATGTTCCGCTCGTTCCACGTCAGCCCGTGACCGAAGTTCCGACCAGTGCGATTGGCAACCTGTCCGATGGCCAACGCAAGGTTCAGGTCATCCGGCAGTCCGTCGTGCGAGATGTCCCCGTGACCTTGATGGGTTCCGTGGGATCGACTCGTCTCTTCGTCAGCGGGCCGTTCGCGGAAGGTGATGAAGTGATCTACGAAGCGTCACATCAATTGGGTGACGCGTTCCAGCTCAAACATGCGGCGGCGGCAGCCGGGACGACGGCCGGGGCCACGACACCAGGCGGCGAACCAGCCAAACCGAAGCCTGCGGTGGGGTTTTAGTGGTCCGACAACTCGAACACATTTCAAACTAGCCCGACGCGCAAGCGAGGGCTTCGCCGCCATCGAATGTCCGGCAAGTGAATTAAAAGGTCGTTCGGTGGCGGTTGTGTCGCGTGACTCATTGAGGATGTAACAGTGTCTGACGAAGAACTGATTGACGGCACGTACAAGCTTGTCATGTGCATCGCCACCGGCGGTAGCAGCCAAGTCTGGGAAGTGATCGAGCAAGCGTCGGGGCGACATCTCGCCATGAAGCTGCTCAAGACGGATACGCCCGACTTCAAAGAGAACAAGGCATCATTGAAGTACGAATCCGAAGTTCTCAAGACGCTCGACCATCCGCTCATCATCAAGTTCGAGAAGTTTTCGTCGAGCCGCGATAACACGTATCTGACGATGGAGCACTTCCGCGCGGCGAACGTCAAGTTGCAGATCAAAGCCAACATTTCGTCGGTCCATGTGCGGGCACGCCGATTGTTTGAAGGCATTTGCCAAGCGATGTCCCACGTCCACTCGAAGGGCTGGATTCATCGCGATGTGAAGCCCGACAACGTGCTGATGAACAAGGTCGGTGAGATTCGACTCGTCGATTTTTCGCTCTCCAGCAAAGAGGTCACAGGCTTTTCCAAGATGATCGGTGGCGGCAGGCTCAAAACCATTCAAGGGACGCGGACCTACATCGCGCCCGAGACGATTCGTAAGCAAGCCCCCACTTTTCAAACGGACCTCTACAGCTTGGGCATCCTGTTCTACGAAGTCCTCACCGGTAAGACGCCCTTTCAAGCGCCGACCCCCGAAGAGCTACTCCGAAAGCATCTCTCGACTCCGCCACCGAATGCCTCCGAATTCAATCCGAACGTCACGCCCGAAATGGACCGATTGATTGCGCGGCTGCTCAAGAAGAAGCCCGCCGAGCGGCACGCCAGCATTGATGAAGTTTTGAGCGAACTCAAACGAATCAAGATTTTCAAAGAGGACGTGACCGACGAGTCGCTCGCGCAGCTAGCCGCCGATAAAGAGGGGAGTGCGATGAGCCAGCTCACCGACATCCGGTTGGATAGTCGTGCGGATGCAAAGCTCAAGGAAATGCTGGCTGCCGATCCGGCCTTGGCCCGGCAGTACGCCCAAGACTTGCGCGATAAAAAAGAGAAGAAGCAGGCGGTTGAAGACGAACGCAAAGCGAAGATTCTTAAATCGGCGAAGCCAACGGCTGCACCCGCTGCTCCACCACAGCAACCTCAGCAAATGTCTTTTCAGCCGATGCCACAGATGCCGCCCGGTTATCCCCCTGGCTACGCGCCCTACCCTCAAATGCAGATGCCCGGAATGCCTCCCATGGGTGGCCCTCAAGGTGCGATGCCTGGCTATCCAAACCAGCCGATGCCACAGCAGCCGATGCCGCCGTTGCCGTTTCAACCGCTGCCCGGCGCACCGATGATCTCCGGGCAGCCACCGTTGGGAATGCCGCAGATGGCACCGGCAATGCCGATGCCATCGATGCCGGTTGCGGCGGCGAATCCGCTGGCGGGAAAAGTTCCCACTGGCGCGATCCCATCGAATTCGGGAGCGGCGTCCCCTTCACCGAATCCCGCGATGATTGCGACTGCGGGAACATTGCCCGTCGCCGGACGTGTATCGGTTCCAACAACCGCGACGGCCACGACTAATGTTGCCGCGCCGCGTTCCGTTGCGGCTCCCGTCGCATCCGCCCCACCAGCAAACAAACCCGCTCCCATCAAAACGCCACCCGCAGCGGTCGCTCCCCCAAAACCAACAGCTGCGCCAGCTCCCGTTGAGGAACTGGAGTTCATGACCGAATTGCCCGACATCTTGTGATCTGATATAGCCGCGTCGCTCGCTGTCGTGACCATCCGCCGTTCAACAATGAATGGCGGTCGTGACCGCCGAGTCTGACTTTCACGTTTCCAAATCTCATTCGCCGCGATGCACCGCACGCCGCCAACTGTCTCTTCGGGATCGGTTGTCCGCGAGCGAATCGCCTCGCGGTGGCCAGCGTGGTTCTGCCGATGAAGCCTCAATTTGTCCTGCCATTCGAGAAGCCGATTGTCGATCTCGAAGATCAACTCGCCAAACTCGAAGCCCAGCCCAGCCCGACTCCCGTGACACTCGACTTGATTCGGACGCGGCGGGTTGAGATTGCGAAGATGAAGCGCGAAGTTTTCGAGAATCTCGATGCTTGGCAGACGGTGCAGGTCTCCCGCCACCAGGAACGGCCGCAGGCGAAGGATTACATCGAGCTGATCTGCGACGAATTCGTAGAGCTTCACGGTGACCGGGCCTTCGGCGATGATCGCGCGATTCTGACCGGCTTCGCCAAACTCGACGATCACAAAGTCCTGCTGATCGGTCAGCACAAAGGACGGACTCTCAAAGAGCGAACGGAGTGCTACTACGGCTGCGCGCATCCCGAGGGCTATCGCAAAGCGCTCTTGAAGATGCAGCTCGCGGCCAAGTTCGGGGTGCCGATCGTCTGCCTGATCGACACGCCCGGCGCGTATCCGGGAATCGGTGCCGAAGAACGCGGTCAGGCGTACACGATCGCCGTCAACCTGCGTGAGATGTCTCGACTACCGGTTCCGATCGTGTGCGTCGTCATCGGAGAAGGGGGGTCCGGCGGGGCGCTCGGTCTCGGGATCGGCGACCACATCGCGATGCTGCAGTTCGCTTACTATTCGGTCATCAGTCCCGAAGGTTGCGCGGGCATCCTGTGGAAGGGAGCCAGCCATGCACCGAAGGCGGCGCAGGCCCTCAAGTTCACGGGCCGCGATCTGCTGAAGTTTGGTGTCGTGGATGAAGTCATTCCCGAACCGCTCGGTGCGGCCCATCGCGATCACCGCGCGATGGCCTCGACACTCAAGTCGGTCATCGTCCGGAACCTCAAATCGCTGGCCGCGATCCCGACGAATGAATTGCTCGAACGGCGCTATCAAAAGTTTCGCCGCATCGGCGAGTTTGAAGAGCAGGTCGCCACCGAGCCCGCTGCGACTCTCGTCTGACAAACTCGTCAGCCATGCGTGGTCATCGCGAGATGCTATCCAACAGCGCGGTGATACGTGATGACACTCCCAGCGGAGCCGAAGTCCTGTCTCCAAGATTGTGGATGACAAACACTCTTTGCGTGGTCTCAACGCGGCGAACCGTTGGCGTGAGCAGAGCCGAAATTCCGCCGTGTGCGGATACGTCGCGCTTGGCGGTGCTACGTTCCAGTCGATCTGGGGCGAGACATTTTCACAGGCAAGCGTCCGCCCGCTGAGTACTTGTTCCGGTTCGTTCGCGGCCAAATCTCCCCGACAACCAACGTCCGATAATGTCCGTTATGTTGCTTTCAGATCAAGGAATTGGCTAGACATCCGCGCAAACACGGAATCACAGCCGATCTCCAATGTGGCACAAACTGATCTTCGCTGATTCAGATGAGTGAAGATCAGTGTTCCAAATTCTTACGCCTGACTCCGTTCATTTGGCTTGCGGCTGAACGAAGTGAGGCCGCGCCGGGTCATCCGTGATTGGCCTTTAAGTTCACCACCGCACGCTATCGGGTTGGCGGAGAAGAAATCATCCGAACAGCATCAGCGAACTCGCCGAGTGAAGTCCGCGTTGGGCTGAGTCCGCGATGAAGATGCTCACCTTCCGAGTCAGAACAGTTTGCGACTGTCGATCAGCAGCGTGACCGGGCCGTCGTTCACCAGTTCGACTTCCATGTGTTCTTGAAAGCGGCCGGTCGCCACGGTGATGCCACGGCCGCGCACTTCGGCAACGAGGGCACGATACAACTCGACGGCCTGCTCGGGACGCGCGGCCTTGATGAAGCTCGGCCTCTTCCCTTTCCGGCAGTCACCGAACAGTGTGAATTGGCTGACGATCAAGATCGCACCGTCGGTCTCCGCGATCGAACGGTTCATCTTGCCCTCGTCGTCGGGAAAGATGCGGAGACCGACGAGTTTCTCAGCGACGTATGCGGCGTCTTCCTGTCCGTCGTCATCGGCGACACCGAGCAGCACCATCAGGCCGGGGCCGATCTCACCCGACACCTCTCCGGAGATCGTCACCTTCGCGCGGGAGACTCGCTGGACGACGGCTCGCATCGAATCAATCTCCGAGGGCAGGCTGGTTGAAGTTGGTGCGTTGAGGGAAGACGTGTTCACACCAACTCGCAGCGTGAGCGAGGGCGCATGTCGCTCGATTCGCGTCCTTGCTTACGCTGCGGGTTGGTGTGGAGTTCACGTCTACCGAGTCTCGCGTCCGAGGATCGCGTTGGCCACTTTCACCGCCGTGATGGGCGAGAGCTGTAAGCCAGCACGGAAGTGCCCGGCGGCGACGGACAGATTCGCGGTCTCCGGCAAGCGGCCGATGTGCGGAAGGCCGTTCGTGGCGTGAGGCCTCAGGCCGGACCAGCACCGTTCAAACCGAGCCGCTCCGAGTGCGGGGACGATTCCTCGCGCGAAGTCGATCAGATCAGAAACGGCTTCGGCCGTGTTCCGTTTGTCGAAGCCCACATGCTCTTCAGTGGAGCCGATCAGAATCCGACCGTCCGCGCGCGGGACGAGGTAGCGGAGTCCGGATTGAATCACGCAGCGAAACGGCAATGGTCGGGCTTCGAGCAACACGATCTGACCGCGCACGGGTTCGATGGAGATGTCGTGCCCTGCTTGGCGGAGTAGTTCTCGCGACCAAGCTCCGCCTGCGACGACGAACTCGGCCGCGCGATGCTCTTCTGCGGGAGTTCGCGCGGCTGCGATGCGATTAGCCGAGTGATCGAAGCCGACCACCGGACATCCTGCGCGCAGGTCCACACCGCGCGCGGCACAGGCTGATACGAGCGCCTTCAAATGACGCGGGTTTCGGACCTGCCCCAATTCTGGCAACACGTAGCCACTCGAAACGTGCGGGTGGAGAGCCGGGAATCGCTGACCGAACTCGTCGAGATTCGGCGTCTCCACTAGCACGCCTTCAGAACGCCAAGCAGCGACCTCAGCAGTCAATTCTGTGCTGGAACCGTTCAGCCGAACTTCGATCCCGCCGCAGCGCGTGTATCCGTTGTCGATCCCCGTTTCGGCGCGGAGTCGTTCCGTCCAATCGGGCCAGAGAGCGTGACTCTCAGCTCGCAAACGAGCTTCGGGCGAACGAGCCAATTCGGGATTGCCCGGTGGTAGCATCCCGGCTCCCGCCCAACTCGCCTCCTGGCCGAACTGCCCCTGCTCCAGCAACCGAACGGACGCCCCCTGCCCGGCCAATTCCCACGCGATCGACAATCCGATCACGCCACCGCCGATGACGATCACATCGGGAGAGGCGGTGCTGGCGAGAATGGGCTTGGACATGAAAGTGACTCGGAACCAAAGCACCCCGGCTGCCATCGGCAACAGTGGCGCGGGTGATTGAAAACGGTTGACTGTCGTAGGGCAGGCGGCTCGCCTGCCGTCGTTCTCCGCAACAACCTAGGCAGGCGGGCCGCCTACACTGCGACAATGGCAGAACGCCGCTACTTCTTGGCCTTCTTGACACCACCGGCGGGGAGCGAGTTGGCGTAGGCGAGTGCCAGTGTTTTGCCGTCCGTTCCATAGACCTTCTTCAGCGCCGCTTCCGGGTTGTCGCCCGTTTGCAAGTTCCTCACGAACTGACCGAAGTTGTTGGGACCGCCGCGGGACATCATGAAGTTCACCAGTGTGAAACCAATCGGCCCGACTTCGCCGGGCGCGAACGTGCCGTTCGAAAAGACCTCTTCTGGCTTCGCAATGCGGACCTCTTTCAGAATGGCACCGGCTTGAGCGGGCAGGGCTGCGAGATACGGGTTGCCCGCTGAACCACGACCGGCCAGCGACAGCCCCGCACCGCGAATCACCCAGTCGGGCAGAGTTCCACCGCCGCGCTTCAAGAACGCGCCGGTCACATGTTCGATCAGACTGACCTGCATTCCAGGCGAGGTTTCACTGGCGGCATCTCCAATGTCTTGCAACGCAATGAACGCCTCGTCCATCGTCGCCGTGACCTGCGAATGGCCGAGGACTTCGCGAGGGACTTCCCGCTTGTGAACGGAGTTGTTGAACTCTTCGTACCCGAAGCGCTCCTTCATGACGAAGATCGTCAGCTTGCCCTTCCACAGCAGATCGTCCTTCACGTTGAACGACGTGCGTAGCGACTTCGCATGATCGATGGCCCAGCCTTCGACTTCCTTCAGCCGCGCCTCAGACGCATCTCCCATCACGATAAATTCTTTGCTGCTGATTTGGCGCGGTTCGCCATTCGGGAAGGTCAGCTTCCACTGAGCTTCCGAGTCTTTGATACGTTTGGCGGCAAATTCTTCCGGGCTGAGTTTCGCGAGTTTCTCGGCCTCGAGCTGCTCCTCGGTGGGGACAATTTGACGGAGCGGTCGCTTGGCATCGGGGCCGTCAAACTTTGCACCTTCTTCGATCCACTTCTTCAGATCGCCGTGCCATTTCTTCGTAATGCGTGCCTGACCGGCTGGCATCACGGGCGTTTCATCCGCGTTCACGAGTCGCCACAAACGACTTCCTTCGAGACTCCCCGCGACCACGACGCGGCCACTGTCTCCCCCCTGCATCAGCTTCTCGAACGTCGCCATCGACAGACCGCCACGCTTTTGGGCATCACTGTGACAGCCTCCACAAATGTTGACGATTGTGGGAGCCACGTCCTTGATGAACGAAACCGTTTCATTGCCGGTCGCCTTCACCACTTCGGCCTTTGGCGCGGGACCATTCGCGGGCTTCTTGCTGAGCGCCGCCAACTCGGTCGTCTTGTCGGCTCCGTCGAACTTGGCTCCTTCGACAACCCAAGTTCCGATCGCTTTGATCTCATTCTCGGTCAGCGCGGCCGCCATCTTTGGCATCCGTTGCTGAGGGTTCGGCACGACGAGCTTTTGCATGAGGCGGCTGTTTTGAGCATTGCCCGGCACGAGCAACGCGCCGCTCCCGCCACCCTTTTCAAAACCGGCGAACGTGTCGAGACGCAGTCCACCGCGGGCATTGTCGTCATGACAACTGATGCACTTCGCCGCGATGATCGGAGCCACGTCCTTCGAGAAGCTGACGGTCCCCTTCCCGCTCGACTTGCCAAGTTGAGCCTTGGCCTTTTCTAACTGAACATGGATCGGCTTCAGAGCCGGATCCGTTTCGGGAATGGAAGCCTCCTTGACGAATTTCTCCAGCTTGTCTTCCACTTCTTTCAGTGCCGCTTCGGCCTCGTCGAACTTCTTCTTGGACGTGAACGACGTGACTTTGCCAATGTCGGCCCCGATGTCCTTCAGTTCCTTCTTCTGTTCGGGCGTTACCGCCGCGAGCGAGATTCCGACGACAGCAAAAGCCAGCAGCGCGACGCAGCACAGGCGAACTAGCGAGTTGAATCGTGTCATGGCAAAGTTCTCAAAAGGACGGCGAGGATCAACGACCGGCGTCTCGCAGACACCGGCAACGGAGTGAATTCAAACGAGGCGGAAACAGTCTAACCGGTCGCTTTCAGCGGCGACAGACTCGACCCCGTTTCACCACACGCGACACGTCCGATGACCGGCTGATTGAGACCAGCCCGCCAAACCGATAGTGTCCAACCCACGGCCCACTCGAAATGTTCGTTTTGCTTCCCCCTGCCCCGAAATACTCGAATCACAACCATGACTACGGACCTCTCGGATATCGAACGGAAACGGGACCGGCTGCTGGAAATCGTGGCGGGTTACGGTCGAGTAGCGGTGGCATTCTCTGCCGGTGTTGACAGTACGGTGGTCGCGATGGCCGCGCAGTTGGCGTGTGGCGAACGGGCGGTGGCCGTAACGGCGGTCAGTGCGAGTTTGGCGGCGGGAGAGCGGGAGCAGGCGGACGAGTTGGCGGCGTTCATTGGCATCCGGCATCTGGTGATCCAGACGCGCGAGTTTGCCGACGCGAACTATCTCAAAAATCCCATCAACCGCTGCTACTTCTGCAAGACCGAACTATATTCGCGGTTGGTCGAAGTCGCGCCGTCGCTCGGTGTGGATGTATTGGCGAACGGTGCCAATCTCGACGATCGCGGCGACTACCGGCCGGGGTTGCAAGCGGCGAACGAGTTCCAAGTTCGCTCACCGTTGATCGAGGCGGAATGCACAAAGGCCGATGTGCGCGAGTTGGCTCGGTTGTGGAACCTCTCGGTGTGGGACAAGCCTGCCACGCCATGCTTGTCGAGCCGGATCGCTTACGGGGTGGACGTGACCGTCGAACGCGTCCGTCGGATCGACGCCTCCGAGCGGTTTCTCAAGCAGGCACTGAACATCGACGAGCTGCGAGTCCGTTGTGAGGCGAATGATCTCGCACGGATCGAACTGCCCGTGGAAGCGATCTCCCGCGCGCTGGCCCCTGCCCTGCTCGACACCATCCGGGTGGAACTCCATCGCCTCGGCTTCCGCTACGTCACGCTCGATCTCGACGGCTTCCGCTCGGGAAGCATGAACGACGCGATTGTCGGCAGCGGGCTGAAGGTCTTGCAGGATTATGCCTGACGCAGCACAAAGTGAGACGTTTCCGAGCGGGCCGGCGTAAGGTCCCCGGTTCTTCCGAAGAGGGCTTACGCCCAAGAACCAGGGGGCTTACGCCGCCCCGCTCAGATGCCCCATCACTGATCGCGTTCGTCAACCAGTTCTCAGGTGTGCAGCAGCGTCGGGTCGATCTCCATCGCCCGTTCCTTCCACCATGCGGTGCCGTGTTCGTAGTTCCAGTGACCGGCGTCGTGGCACTTGGCCAGTGCTTCGGCCATTTCTTTGGGTGAACCGTAGCGCTGGTCCGTCTCTTTCGAGAGGCAGCGAACGAGGACTTGTTCGAGGTCTTTGGGGATCGCCTTGTTCCAGCGTGACGGCGGCGTGAGGGGATCCCGAGCGTGTGCTTGCATCACGCGCCACGCCGACTTCCCTTCAAATGGTGGACGACCGGTGAGCAGGTAGTAGCCAACCGCCCCCAACGAGTAGATGTCGGTTCTTCCATCGAGCTTCAGTCCGGCGGCTTGTTCGGGCGACATGTAGAGCGGCGAACCGGCGAACGGCGTCGTCGCGTTGGGGTCGTGGCGGCCCTTCGCGCAGCCGTACTCGCTGCTTTGCACGACGAGGCCAAAGTCGAACAGCTTCGTCACGTCGAAAACACCGCCTCGTTTTGCGGCGAAGATGTTCGCTGGCTTGAGATCGCGGTGAATCAGCCCGAGGTTGTGAGCCTCTTGCAACGCCCAACAGGTCTGGCTGAGGAAGTGGATCGCTCGTGCGGGCGGCAACGGTCCATAGCGTTGGACCAGATCGGACAAGTTCAATCCCCGCATGTACTCCATCACGTAATAGAACGTGCCGTCGTCGGTGTGGCCGTAGTCGAAGATTTCGATCGTGTTCCAGTGAGACAACTGCGCGGTGCTGCGGACTTCCCGCTCGAACCGCTTCAGTGCCGAAGGATCGCCGACCTGTTCTGGCTGAATGACTTTGATCGCGCACGGTCGCTTCAGCAGTTGATGTTCGCCCAGAAAGACCTGGCCCATCCCCCCCTGCCCCAATTCCACCGTCAGCTTGTATTGGCCGAGTCGCTTCTTGGCCTTGCGAACTTCCTGCCGCAAGTTCGAGAGCGCGTGAGTCCCATAGGTCGCGATGCCACCCGTGATGAGCAGTGCCACGCCGATCTCAATGCCTCGCATCAAGTCGATCGTTTCAGACATTGTGGGAAGCAGCACACGAGCGATCAGCAGCGCAACCGTGGGCGACAATACCGGCGGCACCATCATCAGGGCCGTACGTTTCCAACCGTTGGGCATCAACATGCCATACGCCAGCATCAACACCGCCAGTCCAAGCGTCCCCGAATAGACCACGGCCACCTGCTGCGGAGTGTCTCCGGCTTCAACGGCCTTGATCAGGAAGATGATCTGTAACAACACGACCAACGCACAGAGTGGCCCGAACAGCAGCATCTCGATCCGTCGTAGTTGACGCGGCGAAAGCACTTCGGGTGAAACGAGCATCCCCAAGCAACCGATGGGGATAATCAGACTGATGCTGCGCATCAACACGATCAGCGGCTCATCAATGCAAAGTGCCCGCAGGAAGAACGTGAGGAGGCAAATCAAGCAGACGATCGACGCCGCCTGTAAACGCGATTGCAACAGTTCGCTGGCGGTACCGGGACAGATCACTTTGTGGGGACCGCCCACTGCGGCACCCGGCGTGTGCGTCGCCGCTAGCGCATCGGGGAGCGAGGGGATACTCTGCGAGACCCGTGATTGGCCGAGTCGCGACTGGCCTATCATGGAAGACTGCCCGGCCCGCGACGAACCGACCATCGACTCCGAGGGCATTTGTCCGGGCGGAGCACCGCCGATCTCGCCATCTCGCCCGATCAGCGTGATGTCGATCGATTCCCACTCGTGCGGTGTCGCACTGGCGAGTGACATGACAACCCCTCAGTTCTAGTTCGTTCGATCGAAGTCTCTCAGCTCGCGGCGACGCTGTTGTCGCGCCGTACTACGCTGCCGCTTCGCGCCGTCAACCGGCACTCTGGCGACAAGAAACTTCGATCCGAGTTGGCCCCTCACGAACCACCTTCCGCCCCGCACCGTGACTGATGTGAGCGTCCGGCAACCCGTCCGTTGCGAACCTAGCATCAGTCGCAAATGAGTGCTGCGATTTTGTTGCGGCAATGCCACTGACCGACGAACTCGCCTCACGGACACCGGGGCTGTCGCACCATCGGTACAACCGGCATCGCCCGCGCGATCAAGACGACGTGACCGTTCGCAACGCGCAAGCTCCGACATTCAAAAAAAACACCCCGACAGCGTGCCATCACGCAAGTCGGGGCGTTTGTCTTCGACGAGAGTTCGCGATCAGCCGATGCCCGGAACCGGGAAGGCGGTGCAGAACGACTGGATCTCGCCGCGAACGCGTTCGATGACGGCGGCGTCCTCCGGTGCTCGCAGGACGGACAGAATCCAGGCACCGACTTTTTTCATCTCCTCCTGCTTCATGCCGCGCGTGGTGAGGGCGGCGGTGCCGATGCGGATGCCGCTCGGATCGAGTGCCTTGCGCTGGTCGAACGGGATCATGTTTTTGTTGACGGTGATGCCCGCGTGGTCGAGAGCCTTCTCGGCAATCTTGCCGGTCAGGCCGATGGCCGTCACGTCGCAGAGCATCAGGTGATTGTCGGTCCCGCCGCTGGCGAGTTTGATTCCGCCGCTCATCAGGGTCTCGGCCAGAGTCTTCGCGTTGGCGACGATCTGTTGTGCGTAGAGCTTGAACGACGGCTGAGACGCCTCGTCAAAGCAGACCGCTTTCGCCGCGATGACGTGCATCAGCGGGCCGCCCTGCATTCCGGGGAAGACCGACTTGTCGAGGTCTTTCGCGTACTCTGCCTTGCACAGGACGAAGCCCGATCGCGGGCCGCGCAGTGTCTTGTGCGAGGTGCTCGACACGAAGTCGGCGACCGGGACGGGGCTGTTGTGAACGCCACCGGCTACGAGTCCCGCGTAGTGAGCCATATCGACCCACAGCTTGGCACCGACCTCTTGCGCGATCTCAGCGAACTTCGCGTGATCGATCTCGCGCGGATAGGCACTCGCTCCGGCGACGATCATCTTCGGCTTGTGCTCTCGCGCTAGACGGGCCACCTCGTCGAAGTCGATCCGATGATCGGACTCGCGCACGCCGTAAGGGATCGGCGTGTAGAGCTGTCCCGAAAAATTGAGCTGATGCCCGTGCGTGAGGTGTCCGCCATGAGCCAGATTCATCGCGAGGTACGTGTCGCCCGGCTTCATCAGCGTCAGATAGACAGCCATGTTGGCCTGAGATCCGGCGTGAGGCTGCACGTTCACATGTTCCGCCCCGAACAGCTTCTTCGCTCGCTCAATGGCCAGCATTTCGATCGTGTCCACATGTTCACAGCCGCCGTAGTAGCGTCGACCGGGATAGCCCTCGGCATACTTGTTCGTAAGGATCGTTCCCGCCGCCTCCAACACGGCGGCCGACGTGTAATTCTCAGACGCAATCAACTCGAGACCATCACGCTGACGGACTCGCTCGGCCTGAAGGGCTTCCCACAACGCGGGATCGTTGGTTTGCAGTGCGGTCATGCGGGTCATCTTTCTGTTCTTGGTGTTTTGTTCTTGTCCCCTCGCCCCGGCTCTGCGGGGAGAGGGTTATAGGGTGAGGGGCTTCTCTTCGTCTCTGTTCTCTGGCATACCCGCAGAATCTGAGCGCGGATGCCGTCCAGAATTCGCGGTTCGGATGGAACTTTCGTCACAGTGAGTCGCTCACGGCTGCGACGGGCAAGGTTTATACTCTGCCCGCCAAATCACCTGCCACTCAACACGCGAGCTGTCATGACCGAACCGGCCGATTCTGATGCGATGTCGCCGCCCGATGCGAAGCCGATCCAAAGTTCACCCGTCCTTCAAGGTGAGCGAGTCGCGTTTACGGGGACGCTCGCGTCGATGACCCATCGGCAGGCGATGGACCTCGCCGAGCAACACGGCGGTTCATCGGGGCAGCACGTTAGCCATCAGACCACGCTGCTCGTGGTCGGTGAGGAAGGCTGGCCGCTCGAAGCGGATGGACGAGTCTCGGTAAAACTCGAACAGGCGCAGCAGCTTCACGACAATGGTGAGCCGCTCCGCATCCTGTCCGAATCGGAATGGCTCAATCTGCTGGGAGTTGAGCCGGGCGAGCGAAAGCAACAGCAGCTCTACACCCCCGCGATGCTCAGCCAGCTTCTGGCCATCTCGGTCCACGAGATCCGGCGGTGGGAGCGAGACGGACTGATCCGCGCGGTCAAGAAAGTCTTCCGGCTCCCCTACTTCGACTTCCAAGAAGTGACCGGCGCGAGACGCCTCAATGAACTCGCCCGCTCCGGCGTGAGTCTCGACGAACTCGCATCAGGCTTGGAGCGGCTGCGAGCCATCCTGCCGAACGTCGATCGGCCGCTCGCTCAGTTGGAAGTCCTCTCGCGCGGGAAGCACTTCCTCTATCGCGACGCGACCGGACTCGTCGAGCCATCCAGCGGCCAGCGAGTCTTCGACTTCGAGCCACTCCCCTGCCCTGCTGAACTTGTCGCACACGATTCGAATGACCGTGCGGACACCATTCCGATGCGGCCCGATGTTGCCGCTGCGTCATCTAGCGACGCGATCAACCGCCGCGACTGGACCGCCGACGAATGGTTTCGCGAAGGCTGCCGTCTCGCGGAAGAACATGAGATCGACGCGGCCATCGAAGCGTTTCGGCTGGCTCTCATTGAGGAACCGCTTAACCCGGCGCATCACTTTCATCTCGCCGACGCCCTCTACCGCGAAGGCCGACCGGACGCCGCGATCGAACGCTATCACATGGCCGTCGAACTGGATCACGACTTCCTCGAAGCGTGGACTCAACTCGGCTGCCTCTTCGCCGAGACAGGCAAGACCAAGTCGGCCCAAGAAGCGTTTCGAGTCGCCCTCGACCTGCATCCCGATTACCCGGACGCCCACTTCCACCTCGCCGAGCTACTCGAACAGAGCGGGCACCGCGATGAAGCGGCCACGCACTGGCGGCGCTATCTCGAGTTCGACCAACGCGGCCCGTGGGCCGACATCGCCCGGCAGCGGCTGGAGTCGGGGCAGGCTTTGTAGGGTGCGTGAAGCCTTCGGGACGCACCACAAAGTGAGAGGTTTCCGAGCGGGGCGGCGTCAGCCCCCGGTTCCTCCGAAGAGGTCTGACGCCGCCCCGCTCAGATGTCTCATTACTGACCGGGCCAGTCCCAACTTGCTGGGGCGTAGCAACTAAAGAAGCCTGAAACGCGAGCGAACGCTCGCGTTTCAGGCTTCCATGGGACAACTCCACCAAGATCTCTCAGTGATGTTCGTCGTTCGCTCCGGCGATGGCGTGAGGGTCGTGGCCTTCGGACTGGTTGGACATCATCCAAGTGGCGACGCCGACAAACAGCACTAGCGAGACGCAGAAGATGATGGCCAGCATGATGCCGACGTGTTCTCCCGCAGTACGATCCGCAGCACTGAACTCGGACAGTTCGGACTTCTCAAACCGCAGGCCGTCCAACACGGCGACCGGAACAGCGGCGGCATGATCTTGAGCGGAATGGGCGGTATCGGCGTGCGCGGTCATGGGTCAAGGCTCTCTACTCGGCCACCGTCACTTCGCACATTGACACGTTGAAGTGCAGAGGCCGTTCCAAACGATTTACCCCGCGACAGCCAGCCCGGCGCGAGCGGACACATTCTGATTGCGACTCCACTTTCTGTCGAGCCTGATCGACGAGATTGCCACGTTCGGGAATGCCAGCTGGCTCCTTGTCGTGAGTGTGGTTGAGATCGGGGCTGCATTGGGCGAGCGGCAGGTGAAAGTAGGCCCGATACTCCGTGGCGGGAACGGTTCGTGTCACGGAGTGACACGTTTACTTGGGGCAATCACCTCTGGTCGTTCGCATCACGCTGCATTAGCCTGTCCGGCTGCGATGAGCGACTCCAGCTCGTCAGCGATCTCACCATTTAACATCGCTTCCAATTCGATCAAGCAGTCGGCGGCATACGACCCGTCCATCAAGCGGTGATCGTAAGAGAGCGTCACGCGGCAGCAGCCTGCTTCGTCCAGCGGCCCAAACGTCAGGTTGCTGGTGAGAAACGCGGGCGGGTCTTGAATCTCGACCCCTTTCGACGCCAGCGTCGTCAGAAAAAACGTGCCGACTCGCTTGGCTCGCTTGCCGCCCGCGATGTTCAGCGTCCACCACCAGATGCACCGACGCAGCAACTGCGGCAGTCCGCTGAGCTGCCACTGAAACGGAAAGATCGCTTCGACCGGCTCGGTCTGGTACTTGTCCAAGCTCAGTTGCATCTCGACCAACGCGCGAGACTCCGGCCGCAAGAACCGCGACCAAAGCACCCACGGCTCGCCCCGATGATCACGATGCGTGGCGAGCATCCCGACGCTGTGAGGATGTTCGAGCACATGCGGCCACGGCCACGCGACAAAGGCCTGACGCAACACGTTCCGCCGCAAGGCCACGATCGCAAACGCCTTGATGAACAGCAGCGACCACGACACCCGCACCGGCAACCGCGACCGTATCTCGGCCACGCGAGACAGGTCGCACCGCCGGTCATGAGCACACGTCGGCACCTGCCGGTTGTAATGCAGCACATCAATCGTCAGCCGCCGACTGCGCGACAATCTCAACCGACGAGTCCGTTCCAATTTCGACATCCGTGCCCCACTGAGAAAACCACCCCGCGAAAACCGCTTGGCGCGCTTCGGTTTCTATCAGGGAGCCGGAATCGCCGGAAGACCGTTGATTGACCATGACTAGTCATCAAACAAGCGACCCCACTGGGCTTGCCCCGGTGGCTCGCGGGTTTCTGCACTACTCGCTTCGCAGATTCGGGTGAACACAAAAGTAGTGCAAAGACCGAAATCCACCGGGACAAGCCCAGTGGGGTTCGCTTGTTTGTGGACTAGGCTCTGTCGGTGATTCCAAGCTGGCGGGGCGTTCATTCAGAAATCACGAACCTCTTCCCCGCCATCCTTCGTGGCCAGCTTCTTCAGGATGGCCGGATCAGTCCTCTGGCTGAGGAACTTCACCGAACCATCTCCCATCAACACCTGAGTCCCGTGCGCGTGATACGACGAGAGCCACCCGGCAGACTGTCGCGGCTTGGCCCCTTTCAGGTTGATCCCCGTCGGTTGTGCGGCGACATCCACATCGCGCGGTTCTGTCCAGACGATCTGTGCCCCGCACGCTTCGACGACGAGCAACGTGTTGCTCGTTCCATCTGTCATGGACTGAATCTTCGTCCCCGTTGAGGTGCGCGGTCCCGTCGGCATTGAGTACGCCGAATACCAGCGGCCTTGATTGTCTTGCGGGTACGCCGCTGCCGGGCAGACGAACGGAGGGACTTCCTGCCGCGAAAGCTTGGCGTTCGGAGCCACGTCCCAAGCCAAACCACGGTCGTAGCTATCGAACGCTTCCTGCTGATCGAGAAACGGCAGAATGGCCACTCGCCACGAGTGAGCCGGTTGCCCCGAGGCCGCTGCGGGGAACATTCGATGGTCATCATGATAATTGTGCAGCGCGAGGCCGATCTGTTTGAGATTGTTCCTGCACTGCGCCCATCTACTTGAGCCGCCGTAATGCCCAGTCGGCGTCAGTAACCACGCGAGACTCAAGCCATACAGCAGCACAATCCCAACGATCCCTCCCCAATGGTATTCCTCATAGAGTTTGATGAGGCTGAGCGTCGTACCGGCGATGGCCAACGAGACGGTGGCCGCTCCGAGTGGCTCTAACCATTCGTTGCCGATCCAGGATCGCTGCGAATATCCGAAACCAATCAGGATCAACCCGACCACTGCGGTTCCATACCACCAGAACGCATCCGACGCGCGAACGTCTTTCCGCCGACGGACTCTCCGCACCAACCAGATGAGACCCAGCAGATTCCAGCCCACACAAAGCCAACGCGCGGCCATCAGCCTGACATATTCGGGCGGCAACGGGGGGAATGGGTACTCCATCGAAATCTCCTCGAAAACGTGGCGGTCATGCCCGACAAGGTACTGCCGGTCTCCAACGACAACAATGGGCCTCAAGCCCCACAACGAGCACGCGGCACGTTGTTCAACTACTTGCAACCACGTACTCTGAGCACGCCAATTTACGTTGTTGTTGGCGATATCCCGTTCATCGAGAGAGTCCCTGCATGAGTTGCATTCAACGATTCCCCATCGCATGGCTCGCGTCAGTGATCGCGACGTTCACCGTCTCACTGCAAGCTGTCGCGCAGACACCGCCGTCGTTTGAGAAAGCTGTCGCGCCGATCCTCATCAAGCGGTGCCTCGAATGTCACGGCGAGACCGATCCGGCGGGGAAGCTCAACCTCACGACACGGGAATCGCTGCTGAAGGGTGGTGAAAGTGGCCCCGCCGTCACACCGTTTGAAGCGAATAAGAGTCTGCTCTACACGCGAGTCCGCTCCGGCGAGATGCCGCCTCCTAAGCGAGGCCACTCTCAAAAACTCCCCGAGAATGAAGCCGCAACTCTCGGATCGTGGATCGTCTTTGAATGCCAATGGCCTGAAGGACGGAAGCTCGACCTGTTTGAATCGACCACCGATGTCCGAGCCGGTCGCGACTGGTGGTCGCTGCAACCGGTGAAGCGGCCTCTTCCTCCCCTCGCCCCAGCTTTGTGGGGAGAGGGGCCGGAGTTGAGGGGATTCGATGGGCCAAACGGCTCTAATCCTCGGGCCGAACAAAAGGAGAAAGCCCCCCTCACCCTCACCCCGCAAAGCCGGGGCGAGGGGACAAGGGATCAACCCGTCCGCTCGCCCATCGACGCCTTTATCGTCGCGCGTCTCCAAGCCAACAACATGGAACCGGCCCCGCAGGCGGATCGGGCGACGCTCATCAAACGGTTGTCGTTTGATTTGCTTGGGTTGCCGCCGACGCATGAGGACATTGAGGCGTTCATCAGCGATCCCGCTCCCGACGCTTACGAACGGCTGGTTGATCGGTTGCTGGCGTCGCCTCACTTCGGTGAGCGATGGGCACGACACTGGCTCGATCTCGTCCGGTATGCCGACTCGTCTGGATACGAACGCGATCAGGAGAAGCCTGGCGCGTGGAAGTACCGCGACTGGGTTGTGCGAGCGATCAACGAGGACCTGCCGTACTCGCAGTTCATCATCGAGCAGCTGGCCGGAGACGAGTTGCCCGACCGGAATGAGCAGTCTCTGATCGCGACCGGCTTCCTGCGGCTTGGTACCTGGAACGACGAGCCGAACGATGCCGAAGAGTACAAATACGACCGGCTGGAAGACCTGGTCGGAGCGACTTCCACCGCGTTTCTCGGTTACACGATCAAGTGTGCCCGCTGTCACGATCACAAGTTCGACCCGATCCAGCAGACCGATTACTACCGCATGGCGGCCGCCTTCTGGCCCGGCCCGATCGAACAGCGAGGCCGCGAGTTGCTCGGCGGCCCATCGCGAGAAGAACTCGATGGCATGCTCGGGCTTCCCCCGTCGGCAGCGTCTCCGTCTAACAAGCCGCTGATGCCAGACATCCTCGCCTGGACCGACATCCGCCCTGCCCCGCCGATCCATCTCCTCAAGAAAGGCGAACCCAAGCATCCCGGCGAAGTCATCGAACCGGGGGCGATGTCTTTTCTTCGAGTAACGAGTAACGAGCGGAAAGTAACGAGTGAAGACAGGAACGCTTCTTCTCACTCGTTACTCGCCTCCCACCGCCGCAGCCAACTCGCCTACTGGATCGCTCACCCCGACAACCCGCTCACGCCGCGAGTCCTCGTCAATCGTCTTTGGACGCACCACTTCGGCAACGGCATCGTCAGGTCTCCCGACAACTTCGGCTTCACCGGCGATAAGCCGACGCATCCGGAGTTGCTCGATTGGCTGAGTGAGGAAATGCAGAGTGGGAGAGGGGGAGACAAGGAGAGGGGGAGAAATACTCTAGGCTCCGTTTCTTCGACTCCCCTTCTGCCTCTCTCCCCCTCTCCCACTCCCTCCCTCAAACGCCTTCACCGCCAACTCATCACCAGCGCCACCTATCGCCAGTCCTCGATCCACCCGCAGCAGGGCGAATACATATCGCGCGACGCGGCCAACCATCTCTGGTGGCATGCCGAACGCCGCCGCCTCGATGCCGAGTCGCTTCGCGATCGGATGCTGTTCGTCGGAGACAGCCTTGATCCGCGACTCGCCGGACCGGGTTTCAAGGTCACGATTCAGGCGGAGGCTCTCGAAGGGCTGTCTCGCAAGGGAGACGCTTGGAAGCCGTCGCCAGCCCATGAACAACTGCGGCGGTCGCTCTACTCCTTCAGTGCCCGCAGCCTGCTCCCTCCCCTGATGACGACCTTCGATTTTGGAGACACCACCCTCCCCTGCGGCCAGCGCCCGGTCTCAACCGTCGCGCCGCAGGCCCTCGCGCTGCTGAACAACGCCTTCTCGCATGAACGCAGTACGGCGCTGGCCGCGCGCATCGTCGAGACGCTCGCACCGGGAGGGCGAGGCTCCCGCCGAGCCGCTGCGAGCGATCGACCCTCCTCATCAGACGGCTCGGCAGGAGCCTTGCCCTCCCACGCAAATCAACTCGACGAACAAGTCCGTCTCGCGTGGCGATTCGCCTTGGGGCGCGAGCCTTCACCGAGCGAGTTGGCTGCGGGATGCGAGCACCGCGCGGCGCAGCGGCGACGATTCTCGAATGAACAACTTGCTGGGGGCAGCGAAACCACCGACCCCAGCCACACGCTCAGCGTTCGTGACGGACTCGTCCTGCATTTGCGAGCCGACTCGGGCGTGAAGACCGATGCCGATGGCCGAGTCTTCGCCTGGACCGATGCATCGGGAAACAATCACTCGGCGTCGCAGAACGACCCCGCGCGGAAACCCATCTTGGTGAAGGACGCCGCTCACGGCCGCCCTGCCCTGCGGTTTGATGGCCAACGGCGATTCCTGCAACTCAATGGGCAGGTGCTCACGTCGCAGTCGTTCGCGCTCTTCGCGGTCGTCACCGATCGAGCGACCACCAACGCGCATCGCGAAGTCTTCTCGAACTGGAACGGCGCGGCGGGCAATTCAGGGTCGAGCCTGTTCCTCGGCATGACGGGCAAGGACGCGGTCAGGCTCTGCGACGACTTCTCGGGCGTGGGGCATGTGGCTCGCCGCGCCGAGCCGTTTCTGCTGTCGGGCTTCAACGGCCCGAGTGGAGCGACCGTCCACCAGAACGATCTCGCGCTGGCGTCGAAGGGCGGACCACTCAGTCCGCGCAATCTGACCACGGCCTACGTCATCGGCCAACAGGGAAACATCGACGGCGAATACTGGCACGGCGACCTGTTTGAACTGCTCGTCTACAACCGCGACCTCGCCGAACGAGACCGCCTCGCCGTCCAGCGGCATCTGTCCGAGAAGTACCACCTCCCCCGCAGCAACACGTCGCACGATCCCGACTTCCTGGCATTGGCCTCACTCTGCCACGTGCTGCTGAACACGAACGAGTTCGCGTATGTCGATTGAAGCGAAGAGGTTTGACCACAGATTTCATAGTGCGGCATTTGGACGCAACCAAAGTAGCCTTCGTCGCTCCGCGTGAAGTGAGCCGTGTGCGCGTTCGCTGCTGATTGTTGAAAATGCGGGCGACTCGCGATCGGCTTTCTTCACGCGGAGCGATGAAGGCTCCTTTGAAGCAGAAGAATCACTCAATACCACCAATTGCCTCTGACAATTGAGAACCAACATGACCCACCAATTCCCCTGCCGTCAGACCCGTCGTGAGTTCGTGTGGGAAATGGGAGCCGGGTTCACCGGCCTCGCGCTGACATCGTTGTTGTCTCGCGAGGGCTTCTTCGAGCGGATTGGGTTCGGGGCCGAACGGCAAGCGGCGACGAACCCGCTCGCGGCGAAGGCGGCGCATGCGTTTGGGCGGGCGAAGAGTGTGATCTTCCTGATGATGAATGGCGCGCCGAGTCAGGTCGATACGTTTGACTACAAGCCCGAACTCGAACGGCTCGCCGGCCAGCCGTTGCCCGAGGGAAAGAAATTCACCAATTCGGGAGGCCGCAAGGTGGGCTTTCTCACTCCCTCGTTCCGACCGTTCCGACCGGGTGGCAACAGCGGGCTGATGATCTCGGACTTCTTCGAGAACGTGCGTGGGCATGCCGACAAGCTGGTGGTGATTCGGTCGTGTCATACAGACAGCCATGCTCACGGTTCGGCGCTGGTGGCGATGAACACGGGGAAGACGATCATCGGACGGCCGTCGCTCGGCAGTTGGGCCGTGTACGGATTGGGGACCGAGAACCAGAACCTGCCCGGCTATGTCGTCATCCTCGACAAGCGCGGTGGACCGATCAGCGGGCAGCCGAACTGGTCGAACGGGTTCATGCCGTCGTCTTATCAGGGGACGCTCTTTCGTCCTGTCGGCGATCCGATCCTCGACCTGCGCGGGCCCGAGTACATCGACCGCGCGGCCCAACGCTCGCAACTCGATCTGCTCGCCAAGTTGAACGATGAGCATCTGGCGGCCCGGCCCGGCGGCAGCGATCTCGCCGGACGAATCAACTCCTACGAACTGGCCTTCCGGATGCAGGCCGAAGCTCCCGAGGCGGTCGATCTGTCGCAGGAGACGAAAGCCACGCAGGGCATGTACGGCGTGGGCCGTCAGCCGACGGATGAGTTCGGCCGCAACTGCCTCGTCGCGCGGCGGCTGGTCGAGCGGGGCGTGCGTTTCGTGCAGCTTTACTCGGGCGGCGGGCATCTCGAAGAGACGTGGGACGCTCACAAGAGCATCGAGACCAACCACGGCCAGCACGCGGGCGAGGTCGATCTACCGATCGCGGGTCTGCTCACGGACCTCGAACAGCGCGGCCTCCTCGATGAAACACTGGTCGTGTGGGGCGGCGAGTTCGGCCGCATGCCGTTCAGCGAGGGCAAGGGCGAACCGGGCCGCAACCACAACCCCTACGGCTTCAGCATGTGGCTGGCCGGAGGCGGCGCAAAGGGCGGCACCTCCTACGGCGAAACCGACGACTTCGGCTTCGAGGCGGTGAAGGACAAAGTCCACCTCCACGACCTCCACGCCACAATCCTCCACCTGCTGGGACTCGACCACGAACGCCTGACGTACTTTCATCAAGGCCGCAACGAACGCCTGACGGACGTGTTCGGAAACGTGGTGGAAGGCGTGCTTTCGTAGGGTGGGTCGGCCGACTCTTGCCATGCAGCGATCGCAAGCTCGACGGAACCGGAATATGAGACGGGCTACTTCTGAGTGGAGGGTTCGTCGAGTTTGCTGACGCGAATGATCGTACTCTGCGGGAAAGTTGTTCCCGGGACTCGTTCAATCCTCCCCTTGACGATGACCAGCATCCGAGACAGGGATTTCGCTTTGGATGGCAGGTTTGCGTCGGCAGTCAGGTCAAGTTGCCAAGTGATCCCGGCCGCCTCAATGACCGTAGTGGCTGCGTTTCCCGGGACGGCGGTTGTCGTTCGCAGCATGCCGAGACATGTCACGCTGGCGCCCTCTTTGTGGCTGCGGACATCCCGTTCCGAGAGTTGCTCGACAGAGACGATCCATCGCGCCGGAACTTCAATACTCGTCACCCGCCGCAGTGATCCCAAGATAGTGACGGACTTCTTGTGGTGTGATTCTGCGAACGCCCGAGCTGCATCATCCTTCAGGTCAAGCTCCCAGATGGTCCCGTCAAACGTGATCGTGGTGCCCGTTGATTCACCGCCAATCGCCACGACTCCATGTCGCAGTTGACCGTGGCATTCCACCGAGATCGGGGGCTCGTTCGGCTTGGCCCTCTCCACTGCGAACACGAACGCTGAAACAATCAGAACACCGAACAGACCGGATGCTAGGCGGAACATGTCTAATTCCAATTCCGTGTTTCTCGACCGTGTGATTGACTCGCGGGAACTCGGCTTCATTGGTCCTTCGATCGGGCGGCGTGACTACGGGAATTCCTGAGCAAGCTGGTCCCGCGTCACCCTGATACTTGAATTGATGCGGGGCACCGCTCCCTTAGCAACTTCGCGGGAACCAACGGTGACTGGAGTGGCTTGAATCAGCATCGAGCCAGAGCTGAATTTCAACGTGGCCCCCGAACCCAACCAGACTTTCCAGTGAATGGTGTGGTCTCCGGCTGGCAACTGGATACTCATGTTAGAACCTAGGTTGACCCAACTACCGTCCGCCCTCAATTGGGGGTTGCGGATGGATTCCTGCCAGTACTCGCCCACAGGCTGCTTGTCCGAGAACCCGGTTGCGAAGCGCGAAGCCCCGCCGTCACTGCTGACGTTGGAGTTCGCCACAATATGCACAATGGATGGCTCCCTGAGCGAGATTCTTGCGCTGGCAATCGTTCCGCTTTGCGTGGCGGTGATCTGACCGGATGCGAAGCGAACGCTGGCGACCACAGGGACGCGAGCTTGCTCTGCGGGTTGCGTCGGCGGTTGCGAAGGCGGAAATGTTTCGTTGCCCGGTGCCGCTTTACCGAGGAATGAAATGTCGAGTACACCGCCCGGGACTCGTGCGGGAGCGGACTGGCCCCAGGCATCTCTCAATGCTGGAACCGAGCGAGCATTGGCATAGATCAGATCACGAACCGTCACCATTTGATTCGGGTCTTGAACCGGGTTTGAAAAGGTCTTGGCCCAAATCAACACGGCTGCTCCCGCAACATGCGGTGCGGCCATGGAGGTGCCGTCTAGTCCGGCATACTGATTGTTCCGAACGGTGCTAACGATCCTGACTCCGGGCGCTCCGATATCGACGGACCGCTTGCCGAAGTGACTGAAGGACCCGCGGGCATTGTTGACATCGATCGCCCCAACGGAAATGACGTTGGCGTTGGACAGCGATGCTGGAAAATTGGGTGAGACATCGTTGTTGTTGCCGCCATTCGCGGTGTTTCCCGCGGCAGCGACGAACAGAACACCCTTTCGTTCCGCGCGAGTCACCGCGTCCACCAGTTCTTGAGAAGAACCCGGTCCGGCCCAACTGTTACTGAGAATGTGGGCTCCGTTCGCAACCGCCCAGTCGATGCACTTCACGGCATCGGATGTCGCGCCCGATCCATCCGGTCCCATGAATCGCATCGCCATGATCTGAGCCTTCCAACTGACACCGACGACGCCGATGCCGTTGTTGCCCACGCCTGCGATCGTCCCTGCGCAGTGCGTACCGTGGTCCTGTTCGTCCATCGGATCGTCGTCGTCATCGAAAAAGTCGTAGCCGTACTTGCCCTCTTTCGACCACATGTTGGCCTTCAAGTCGGGGTGGTTGTAATCGACTCCGGTGTCGATCACCGCGACGATGATCTTCGGTGCTTCGCGGATGCTGGCCCAGGCCTGCGGAGCACCCATGTTCTTCAGTCCCCACAAATCGGGATAAGCCGGGTCGGCCGGAGTCGAACCAGCGGCCATCGCCTGAACAACTCCGATCGATTCTCCCGTCGGAACCGACATGATGTAGTCGGGGGCCGCAAAGAGCACGGCCTCATCGGCCATAAGGGCATTGACAGTGGTCATTGTGACCGTCGCTTCGGGTTCTACGATCAAGAACGATCCCTGTCGATAGTCCTCGATTCTCTTGAGGCCCGCCGCCGTAAGCGTTTCGTCCGCGGGAAGCTCGCCGTTCGCTTGATAGCGGAGTAGAAGTCGCGTTGCCTTTTTGGGCAATTGCGGCACTTGGACGCTCATGCTTGCAGCCATGCTTCGCACACGTTGACTGCAATGAGACTTGCCTCGGAAGACGGCCTTCCCATCACAGGCGACTCCAACCAGCTCTGCTTCTGACTGCTGCACGAGATAAAGTTCGGGACTAAGCCGCCGTTCTTGGCTCGGCTTGGGTTCGACAACCCATGTGTCGGCGAACAGTTCGTTGCGGCAGAGCAGGACTGCCAGAACCACGCCCGCAAAGTTGAACGGTCTTCGCAACATCGTGGACACTTCAGAGAATTGCGTGGCCGGTAACAATGAGCCCAAACACGAAACACCACACGGCGTCCAAGTTTGAAACGTGTGTGATGACACCGAAGTGAATTTCGCTCTCGCTGTCGGATCGCTTTCAATCAAATCGCATCGGTTACAGGTCGCCGTTCTGGGACCACTTTTGAAATTCGCGAAGTGACAAAGAAGGGAGTATTCAAAGGCTAGTTGACCCCGCCGAATGCGTATAGATCAGTTCCAGGGCCCGGCTCACGACCTGGTAGCGGGAGCGGGGGGAAGGCTCGACGCCAACCAGGAGCCACACACCGTTCACCATTGCTTACCACATTTGGCGCAGAGACAACTGCCTCATGCCCGCGATCTTGGAATGGACTCACACCGTGGTCGAGGACGATCTCGACGGGCTGGGGCATGCGAACAACATTTCGTACCTGAAGTGGATGCATTCGGCGGCGCTGGCTCATTCGGCGGCACCGATTCATTGAGAGAGTCAGGGGTGGCCGGTCGAGGCGTATGCCGCGCTGGGCTGCGGCTGGGTCGTACGGTCTCATTTCATCGAGTATCTCGTCCCCGCCCTGCTCGGCGACACGATCCTGATCCGCACCTGGGTGGCCGACACGGGCAAGGTCACGTCGCACCGGCGGTTTCTCATCTTGCGAGGTGAGGATGAATCGCGACGCGGAGCGTCTGAGCGGCGTTCCCACGCGGAGTGTGGAAGCGAGGTAGAGGTGGGCGAAACGGTCCTCGCCAAGGCCGAGACGAACTGGGCGTTCGTCGATTACCGCACCGGCTCACCGAAGCGCATCCCGCCCGATGTCTCGCGGGCGTTCGAGGTCGCTGCGGATGACGAGGTGGCCATATCTCATAACGGCCGCTGGTAGAAAGTGTTGCCTCCTGCTTGAATACAGGCCACCGGTCCGTGCGGTTTGAGTAGAAGGTTTGACCATGCAACCGACGCAGGAATTGATCGACGACATCTTTCGCGAGCGCGTACAGCGGGCGAGGCGGATGACGGCAGAGCAGAAGTTGGCGGCTGGTCCGCAACTCTTGGAGTCGGCGTGTGAAATCGCGCTGGCGGGGATTCACAGCCAGTTCCCATCGCTGAGCGATGCCGACGCCTGGCAGATGCTGCGGAAACGCCTCGAATGGCGCAGACGACTCGATCAGGCCCCTCAATCTCAGGAGTCGATCCGTGCAGATTGAAGACATCACGATGATCGTGATCGATGCCTTGAACGCGGCCCAGATTCCGTACGTGCTCGTTGGTTCCTTTTCGAGCAACTACTACGGCATCCCGCGATCGACGCAGGATGCCGACTTGGTGATCGAACTGGCCGGACGACCGGTGACGGATCTCAAGCCGCATCTGCCCGACTCGCTCCATCTCGATCCGCAACTGGAGTTCGAGACGATCACGTTTACGAAGCGCAACGTGATCACGATTGACGACACCGTGTTCAAAGTGGAACTCTTTCGACTGAGCGACGACGCGCACGATCAGGAGCGGTTTCGGCGTCGAGTCCAGATCCGAGCATTCGGCCGCGACATCCAGCTTCCCACGGCTGAAGATGTCATCGTGACCAAACTCCGTTGGTTGCGTCGCAAGGATGTCGATGATCTTGAGAGCGTGATTGGAGTCCAAGGCAATCAACTCGACTGGGACTACATTCACTACTGGTGCGATCAGCACGGAACGCGGCAGATGCTCGACGACATCCGCAGCAGGATTCCACCCATCGAATCGTGAGTGGTGTGAATCGACAAGGACATTAAGGCATCGCTGAATGCAGCTGCAAACACCGGCTTTCAGAAAGACTTCCCTCATACCCGCGATTTTGGAATGGACTCACACCGTGGTCGAGGGCGATCTGGATGGGCTGGGGCAT
>CAMAYU010000042.1 GCA_945862235.1 Schlesneria paludicola DSM 18645 | reverse complement strand
GCTTCCGTTGTCGCGTCGGTCGTTTCGAGTCTCGACACATCGAGCGCGAGTTCCACGACGAGGTTGCCGAACCGGCGGAAGAAGTCGTCGGGACGAGCGACCTCCAGCAGCAATTCGTCGGTTCCGGTCAGCTCGATTCTCAAGACGTGTTCCCATTGAATGAGCCGCGTGGCGAGTTCGCGTTGTTGGCGGCAGGCGATCCGAATTTTCAGCGGCTGCTCAGCAAACATTGCACGGATTTCGAGTAAGGTTCCCTCCGCGAGGACTCGCCCGCGTCCCATGAACACGATGCGATCGGCCAGTTCGTCCATCTCTTCCAAGATGTGACTCGACACCAACACCGCCTGTCCTCGATTGGCGCAGAGGCGAAACAGTTCCATCAACTCGCGTCTGCCGACCGGATCGATCCCGTTGAGCGGTTCGTCCACGATCAAGACATCCGGCTGATGCACGAGAGCCTGAGCCAGCTTGATTCGCTGTCGCATCCCCTTCGAGCAACCTCGCAACGTCCGGTCGGCTCGGTCTGACATCCCAACCTCGGCCAAGACCTCTTCCGTTCGTTCGTGAGCCATCCGCGAGGGCATTCCGTGCAGTCGGGCCATCGTCTGGACGAAGCGTCGTCCCGACATCTCTTCGTAAAAGGAATCGGCATCGGGACAGTAGCCCATGTACCGCCGCGCCCGAGCTGACCGCGCAGATTCACCGCGCACAGTCACTTCACCAAGGCTTGGCCGCAACTGCCCCGTCAGCAGTTTAAGAAACGTCGTCTTTCCTGCACCGTTCGGACCGAGCAATCCGGTGATCCCCGGCTGCAATTTGAGGCTGACATCATTCACGCCGATGACCGCTCCGTACCACTTCGTCACCGAGCGAAACTCGGCCAACGAAACGGGATTGGAAGCGTCGTGTGAGATCGTGGTGTGCGACATGGTGGAGACTTTGATAAAGCGGCTGGAACGAACGGAGTGTGGCTCGCGCGGTCTCCGGAGAAAAGTCCCAACGGAATGTAAGGGGAGTAGTCGCCCGAGGGTCGCCATCATCTTGTCCCCTCGCCCCGGCTCTGCGGGGAGAGGGCTAGGGTGAGGGGTTCTTCTCCGTCGAGTTGATGTCGGGTGCGTGGAGTCTTCGGAACGCACCGGTTTGAGGAGAGTCGTACTAACAGTCGTACTAACAATGGTGTGTTCCGAAGACTCCACACACCCTACGGCAATGCCACTCTCGGAAGTAGAAGTTGGACAGCTCCTCTCCTTTGAACATCGCCGCGCTCTCGCATAGGCTTCGCGACCGATGTGGACACCGCAAATCACAATCACGAAATGAATCCCCAATGACCGATGGCGAACTTTTCTCGAAGCTGGCGTTTGATCGTGACCAATGGGGCCAACTCGTGATGACTCTTCCCGACGGGACGCGCCATGCGGGGGTGGAGCCGGTGCGTTGCTTCCCGCTTACCGATCCGGCACACGCGATCGCGCTGCTCGATGCGGATGGCCACGAACTCTTCAACTTGCCAAGTCTCGAAGTGCTGGCCCCCGCCGCGCGCGAAGCATTGCAGCGCGAGTTGGCCGAGCGCGAGTTTGTCCCCGTCATCCGACGCATCGTCGCCACGAGTACCCCCAACCCGCCCTGCCGCTGGGATGTGGAGACCGACCGCGGTCGCACGAGCTTTCAACTGGAGAGTGACGATGATTGCCGCCGTCTCGGCACGAATGGCATCCTGATCGCGGACTCGAACGGCATCCGTTACACGATCCCCGATGTCGCTCAACTCGACGCTGCCAGCAGCCGGATCGTCCGGTCTCTGGTCTGAAAGTCGGTTGGGTGGCCGGGGCCGGACTGAGGCTTTGTGAGGGAAGCCCCGGGGTTTCGCGAAAACGCTCCAACCCCAGCCACACCCCGCCGTCATTCGTGTTGCAGCTTTGTTTTGAAACTCACCCCGCCCGGCTTGCCCCGGTGGAACAAGGTTTTTGCACTACTCGATGTCATTGCCACTTTTGGGGAGTAGTAGTGCAAAGCCCCGCGAGCCACCGGGACAAGCCCAGTGGGGTTTCAACGCCACGATTAGCCGCGAACGAAGCCGCCCATCGGTTGCAGAAAGCCCCAGCTTGCCGCCAGCGCGTCGGCCGCTTCTTCGATGTCGGTGATCTCACCCCAGCCGCCGTTGTGCAGATGAGCGTGGGCGAATTCGTGGGCGATCACGTAATGCGCGAACGCCTCGGGACAATCGGCCAGCTTGGGCCTGAGCACCACGCACCGGCTACCGCTGCCGACAGGGCCCGGACTGGCCATCCACAACGACCACCCCTCGCCGGGAACAAACTTCTCCAGCGCGATGCGGAACCGGGGATCGTCGTGAAAGTCGCGCTGCACCAGTTCCGGTAGGCGCTCCAGTACAGCGATCACGCGCTGTCGCAGGGCTTCGCATTCGGCAAACGCATGGAGGTGGTTGGTAAAGATTTGGTGATCCTTGCTTGATAAGGCGCGCGGCAAAAGAGAGTAGACCGGTCACTCCGTGACCGGAATCTTCGAGTCACGGAGTGACTCGTCTACTTTGGGTCAGAGATTTGTTGCCAGTCGCCGAACGCAGATTCGTGTGGACCAGATCGCTCCAACGGTTGCTAACTGGAACGAGGAAACCCGTCAAGAAGGTCGAGTCCGTGAGTGTGAAGCCCGGTGATAGCAAAAGCCGGACTTCGCGGGATTGCCCGGCCTGGTGTCTGGCCCGAGTTTGCGTTTCGTGGCGAGCCACTTCACAATCCCGCCCCGTTCGTGTTCGACACTCTTTCGCAAAAGATTCGCCCCGTGAACTCACCGACCTTGCCGACGCAACCCGCTGCCACCGGAACGACCTTTGGGCAGTGGATGGCACTGCTCGCCGCGCTGCTTGGTTGGATGTTCGATGGGTTTGAGTTGGGGCTGTTGCCGCTGGTCGCTCGCCCCGCGTTGCAGGACTTGCTGGCGAACTCCGGCCCGAAAGATATCAAGGAAATGGAAGCCTTCGTCAATTTGTGGGAAGGGATTTGGACGGCGGGATTTCTCGTCGGCATGTCCACCGGTGGCGTGTTGTTTGGTTGGCTGGGCGACCGCATCGGGCGCGTGCGGGCGATGACACTCAGCGTCTTCGCGTACTCAGTCTTCTCGGGCGTCTGCTGCATCTCACAGTCGGCGGAAGAGTTCTTCTGTTACCGCTTTCTCGCGGCCCTCGGCATGGGGGGCGAGTGGTCACTCGGCGTGGCGCTCGTCATGGAGATTTGGCCGAACAAGTCGCGAGCCTTGCTGTCGGGACTGATCGGCGCGGCGGCCAATGTCGGGTTCCTACTCGTTGCATTGTTTGCACTGGTCTTGGCAAGCTTCATCAAGTCAGCAGAAGGGGGGCTGTTGGCGATGGGACTGCCGCAGAACTGGGTCGATTCGCTGGTGGCTCATCAGGGTTGGCGACTGTTGATGCTGCTCGGTGCCGCCCCCGCGATCCTCACGTTTTTCATTCGCCTGGCGGTGCCGGAATCGGAGAAGTGGCAACATCAGCGCGATAAGGGTTCGACCTCAAGCTGGGCGACGAAAGATTTACTCGGCGTCGTTGTCGGTGCATTTGGTGCGCTGCTGATCGTGTTTGTCTGGTTGCGTGAATACCCGCTGGCGATTCGGATGATCGGCTCGGGCGTGGGATTGGTGATCGCGCTGTGCGGCTACATCTACCCGGTGTTGCGATTCCTGCAACGTAGTCGTGACGCCTCCGCAGGTGCCTCCGATGAAGTGCGATCGACGGTGCGACTGCTGCTGATCGGAGCGTGCCTCAGTGGCGTGGCACTGATCGGAACGTGGGCCTCCATTCAGCGAGCACCCTCGTGGGCGAATGACATCGCCAAGGAGGCGGCAATCGCGGCGAACCTGTCCGAGGCGGATGTCAATTCGGCCCGCATTTCGGCGCGCGCCATGACGCAGATCT
Source organism: Schlesneria paludicola DSM 18645 (assembly GCA_945862235.1). Lineage (GTDB taxonomy): Bacteria > Planctomycetota > Planctomycetia > Planctomycetales > Planctomycetaceae > Schlesneria > Schlesneria paludicola_A. The sequence continues at coordinate 31,799 of CAMAYU010000042.1, read as the reverse complement.
TCTCGGGACTGGGCGCCATCATCGGAACCATTGCTGGCGCACTGCTTGGCAACGTGCTTGGCCGCCGCTCAACGTTTGCGATTCTGTGTCTTGGCTCGTTTCTGTCGGCGCTGTTGTTCTTCCAGACGAACACCACATTTGGAACGCCGTTCCTCGTGACGGTCTTCATCGCGGGAGGGTTCACGGCGTCGTTCTACGGTTGGCTACCGCTCTACCTGCCCGAACTCTTTCGGACCAATGTGCGAGCCACCGCCCAAGGGTTTTCCTTCAACTTCGGACGCATTCTCGCCGCCGTGGCCGCGCTGCAGACCGGCAACATGATCGGCCTCTTCAAGGGTGTCGGTGGCCTGCCGATGGCCTGCTCCGTCATGAGCCTGATCTACGTCGTGGGCATGGCCATCATTTGGCTCGCCCCCGAGACCAAGGGCCAACCGTTGCCGGAATGAAGGGGCGAGGCATGGAAGGGAACTCGATCACAAACGCGACTCCGAATGAGTCCCCGACTGAGGAGTCGTTGCCGTTGGAGACTTCAGTTATTGAGGGCACCACTGCCGAGAACTCGTCCGCCGCACCGCTCGATCCGATCCCCGACACGCGGCTCTACGTCCCCGATCACGAGGACTGGGACGTTCACATCAAACGGGATTCGGAACGCTACTTTTGCTACTCGAAGCATCCCGGCGAGGACTGGTTCCATCTAATCCTCAACGGCGAAATCTACGTCAGCCACCAGCACGAGAAGTACTGCCTGCGCTGCGCACTGCGCATGGGATCCCTCACGGAAGACCGACTCTTCTGGCAGCATTGCGTCCCGAAGAAACGGCCACTCGGGGTGTAGCCCTCTCGGCCTCGCGTCACTCGACCGTTGGTTCGTCCGCCTGTTCGATGATCGCTCGTGAGCGACCTTCGTTCTTGACCGCCGCTGTTTGCAAGCTGCTGCGATAGGCACGGAGTGGGCGGAGAAGGATGCGATCGACGACTTGCATGCGGGTCGCCCATTCTTCTTCAGTGAGAGCGACGGACGAACTCAGTTCGCCCATCGAAGTCAGCGCTTTCTCGACCGCGATCACGCTTCGATCGACATCGGTCAGTTGTTTTCGGGCCGAAAGGACGGGCGTGTTCTGGCGCGACTCCCACCGAGTTCGCAGCAGTTGGACAAGTCCGTTCAACACATCGAACCGCCGCGCGTCATCGGGGATCGACTCGGGATGTCGCACAAGCAGTTCGATTGTGGACGCGACATTGCGTGTGGAGGCTTCTCCCACAGGCGCGAAGTAGACGACGTGCAGTCGATGAGTCAGTTCGCCCACCGCATCGACATCCGAGCGCGACTGCAAGTCGGCGATCTCTTGTCGTGCGAAGTAACTCATGAGCGGATCGAACGGTTCGAGGCACGCTTCCATGGCGGCGATCTGCACGTCGGTCGGCTTGGCTCGCTGAGCCGCATCGCCGAACGCTTCAAAGTACGCCTTCCGCGCCAGGTCTTCCGGGTGAGTCTGCTTTTCACCTCGCACATGTCGGACCTGCTGCAATGGCGAACGAGGATGATCCTGCAACTGCTGGCGAAGTGCCTTGCGGTACTGCCACCAGTGTTCCTCGGGGTACTCGCGCACGAGCTTCTGCTGCGTGGCGACCTCAGACAATCGACGCAACAACTCGGCAGAGACGCGACTGTCGCCGAGCCAATCAAGGAACCGCGACTTGCGAGATGTTTTCACTTCCTGCGCGAGCAGGTTCGGTTTCGCCTCGTCATCACGATTCCAGTTGGGAGTGGGTGAGGTGCGAATCGCGGTGAGGACTCGCTGCGATTCCTGCAACTTCGGTCCCCATCGCATCATGTCGAGCGGAGCGGTTGTGGCGAGCAGGCCGTTCGTGGACGAGTTCGAGCCTGTCCGGGCCTCGTCGCAAATCTCTCCGAGAGCCGCGTGGTCGTAGGTCGGGAAATTGAGCGGCGTGGACCAGTCGAGGCCGCTGCGCGCGAGCAACCTGCGGACGTGAGGCGTCTCTAGGCGCGCGGGCAAGTCGTCGGGAACGAACACGCCTTTCGAGTTGGTGGCCATAAGCAACAAGTCGCCCGCTGCGGTCTCGACCGCGATGACTTCGCGAAACGCCTGTCGCAACGCCAGCACGACCAACCGCAACGGCGACGGGCCGTAGTCGAGGCATTCAAACCGCTGGCAGAAGATGCCGCGATCAGCCAGTCGGCGCGAGGCGCGTTGGTAGTACTCGACGGTGAACGACGCGGCTCCCGAAATAATCGACGAGGGCGGTGGTGAACTGAGAATGACATCGAATACTGCGTCATTGGTCATCAGCGCCAACTCGGGCGGCGCGGCGAGAAGCTTCACGCGATCATCGCTCAAGGGATCGACGCCGGTCTCATGCGCGAGTGGTCCGCGCAGCATCTCGATTAGCCGCGCATCGCCCTCAACACAAACCGCCTCACGCACCGGGAAGTGCAGGCAGGTCGAGAGTGGCACGCCGCCAGACGCTCCCAGCAGCAACACGCGGTTGGGATTGTCTGCCATCACCAACGGCAACGCGGCCTGCAACACTTCCGGTGCGAACTGCGGATGGACGTTTGTGTTCACCGAGATCACCGAACGCGGAACGCCGTTTTCGCGCAGATGCAACTCGAGGCCGCGCGAACGCCACAACGTGAGCGGCCCGTGCGGTCCTTCCATGCGAGCAACCATGCGCGTGTCATCGAGTTGTGGCAGCAGTCGCGATTCCCAACCCGACCGATGTGCCATGAAAGCCGGTGTCGAGAAGAGCAGTTTGGAAACACGAGCCGCGTCATCCTGTGATCGCCATGCGGGCAATGCCAAGCCCGCCAGCACGAGGCCGGCAAACCCCAGTCGCACCGGCCACGCAGCGAGGCGATCGCGCAGTCGAATCTGCTCAACAACAGCCAACAGCACGAGCATCCCACAGCAAAGTCGCATCGAACCCAGCAAGCCCACCGTTTCAATGGCTCCGCCCGCAAGCAACAGTCCCAGCACGAACGGCAAACAGAACCGAGCAATCGCCATCGAGAGCCGCTCGTGGCCTGAGTCCTCTTGTCGTGGTGAACTCTGGTAGCTCGCCACCAACTCACCGAAGGCCATTCCCAACGGAGCAACCGCCAAAACGAAGAGCATCGAACGAGCGAGCAACAACGCCGCAACCCAAGTCAGCGACGCATTCATCCACAGTTCGAGTTCAACTAAAACGGGAAACGCTCCCCACAGCAGGGCACTCCACGCCGCTGCTGCCAGCCATGTCCAGCGGCTGGAGTTGTGGAGCCGATGACTCAACAACATCCCGCAGCCGCAGCCGACAACCAGCCCAATCCACTCGGCTGTGAGAACTTGAAAACCACCCGGCATCAGTTGTTCGATCAACCGTGTCACCACCGCAAACAGTCCGCCCAACGCGGCGGCAACGAAGACGGAAAGCAGCCATGAAGATGGTGAGCCAACGTCAAAAAACGGGTTCTCCAAGACTCTGCGGCTTAGGGTCGGCGCGTCAATCAGTGCCCGCCCGTGGCGGATGCTGCCAGCATCCGAACCGACGCTGGCAGGGTCGGCCACGACAGTGTTTTCTGCGCCGGTCCTTAGACACGCCCCACGCCACAAACAAACGGCTGTGATGCTGAACGCAACTAAGGCTACAAGCCAGACGCCTAACAGCGGCACGAGTAACAACGCATTCGCGCCGAGACCGCAGGCAATACCACAGCAAGCCGCGACCGAAGCGGACTCGAATGAGCCTCCATTCGCGACGGAACGCCGACACGACAGATCGACGACACGCGCCAAGCAAACCGCTGCGACGAGCCAAACCGGTGCCGCACAGGCCAGCGCGATCAGAGGGCGAACGACAAGCGACTCGACAGAAGTGACCGGCAGCAGACTCAGGCACGAGGTCAGGCCGAACAGGCACGCGGGCTGAAGCATGGACCAGATACAGGCCGCTCCCGCCCAATACGTGACGGGTGCATTCTCGCCCAATCGAAGGGCACGACTCACGAGCAACCCGGTGCTGAACATCACGCACGCCGCCGCCATGAACTCGCGCTGCCAGCCCCAAGTCAGTAGCCACGGCAACGCGATCGAGATCAGTAGCAGGCCGACCAGAGTCCCGCCCGCGAGTGCCGGGATCGCTGCACCAAAACGTACGCGACTCCAACTCACAAGTCTGTTCACAACCGGCAATTGCCCAAGCTGCATGGCGTCCCTGCCCTGAAGAATCCGTGTCGCACTTCCGACCACTCCAGTGGTCCTACGCGACAACTGCGGCAGGTTCTACCGGAAGGCCACAAATCGCAGCAAGGTCGGTTGGGCGGACTTGCAGAAGTCCGGCTAAGCCTGCATTGCGCACAGTCTCGACCGTTCGGGACAACGTGTCATGCCACTAGCCCGACGCGCAAGCGAGGGCTTCGCGTGAAATCAATGCGAAGCCCTCGCTCGCGCGTCGGGCTAGTGAGTCATGGTGCGCAATCCGGCTTAGCTCTGTTAGCCGGACTTCGGACAAAGCCCTTCATAGATCGGAGGGAGTCGAGGGGAGACTTTTCGTCCGCCGCTTTGGCGGAATCGGGTTTTGGAAGGCCGAGGCACGCGAAGTCAATTGGTTCCAGAGCGACTTCACTTGCTCATCCTGGTTCCCGTTGCCGATCAAGAGGTCGAGCGGCAATTCTGGGACAGGAATTTCGGTCAATCGGGACGTGTCTGGAGTCGCCGCCGCCACCGCGAGTTGTTGGTCTTCCACGAACCCCAGCAACTCGCCCGTTTTCGAGTCCCACCGTGCGACTCGTCCTTGCCAGTCACCGCTGAACAGCGAACGGCCATCGTGACCGAACGTCACCGCCGCAGTCGGCTGGTTCCAATTCATGGACGTTTGCTCGGTCCAATCCGTAGTTTTCCAGACGACGATGCGGCCCGCATCCGATACGGTTGGCGTTCCTGTGGCGACGGCCAGTCGGCTGCCGTCGGATGAGAACCGGAGAGAACTCACGGGAGCGGCTTCGCGAGTGAGGTCTCTGGCAACGCTGAGCGACCCGGCCTGCCAGAGTCTCACGACTCCTGTTTGATCGCCACTCGCAACGCAATGTGCGTCGGGCGAGATGGCAACGGAATTGATCGGACTCTCCGAACCTTGCCACGCCTTTTGCTCGGTGAACTCGGGAGCATTCCAGATTCGGACGATTCCGTCGCGGCTACCGGTAACGAAGGATTCTCCGTTCTCGGCGAACGTGGCCGTGATGATGTGCAGCGGCGTCAGGTCGATCGCGCGTTCCTGTTGTCGGTCAACGACCCATTGCCGCGTCGCACCGATGTACACGACGAACCGTTGGTCAGCCGATGAGATCGCCAGTTCTCCGGCTGCGGTTCGCGACGGCAATCGCGCGGCGCGAGTGGTGGGCACGTCGAGAGACACAGGCAGTTCGGGTGACACGGCCGAGGGAACTGAGGACTCCAGCACCCCGCCCCCTTCAAACGGCAATCGTCCAGATGTTGGTTTCGGCAATGAAGTTGTTGGCTGAGCCACCAGCCACGTCGGTTGAAATGGGAGGCAGAGAGCCAACCCGCAGCAGGCGACTCGCCCCATTCGACTCAAGTCTTGGCGACGCGGGCCGCGCATGATCCACGTCAATCGCTGCCGCAAGAAGGGCAACTGCCCCATCCCCGTACCCAGCGGAGGAACCTGCCAACGTCGCTCGGCCATGAAGTCGATCGTTTCGAGAATGGCCTCGGCATAGCGGCGAGGCGGAGCGGCTCCGCGTGTGACCACCCACGCGTCGCAGCATTCTTCCTCAGCCGCTTCGATGGCATGACGTGCCCACCACACGACGGGGTGCCACCAGAACAGGCCCGTCGCAAACAACGTAAGGAACCGCACCCAGTGATCGCCTCGTTGAAAATGAGCGAGTTCGTGAGCAAGTAACGTCTCTCGCGCGGTGGCATCCAATCGTTCGAGCAATGCTGTCGGAAAAATCAGCCGCGTCGAACGACCGGTGGACCACAACATCGGCGACAAGACTCCCGGCATCGACCAGACAAGTGGAAACTTTGAGCAGCCGCAGCGTGCGGCGAGTCGTTGGAGCTGCTCTTGAACATCGTGTGGTGCGGCCGTGCCGTGGCGCAGGGCCTGCTGAAACCGCAGGCATCTCAAAGTTTGGACGAGGAACCACGCGACGGTCCCGGCTCCCCACACGCCAAGCATTCCAACTAGGACCGCTCGGGATCCCGATTCACTTTTCAACCAAGCGAGAGCCGAACGCAGCCAAACCTGATACCAAGACGGTGGTCGTGTTTGAACGGAGGGGAGCGACCTCGGGCGTACTCGGCCCGCATAGTCCTGAGCGTCTGACGGATCGCTGGGACCGATCACGGACGGGGGTCGCGCGGGAGCGTCTGCCAAGCTCAACTCGATCATCGAACCGATCGATGTCACCGGGCGCGAGACCCATTCCCGCTCAATCAACGGCACGCGGCAGATCGGCGGAGCGAGCAGCTTCACCAGCACGAGCAGCCACAACAGGTGCGTCAGTGCGGGACGACACATACTCCACGAAACGACGGTGACGACCAGCGCGAGGGCGGTCACAATCGCGGCATTGAACAAGGCGGCTTCGACGAGAGGATGCACAAACACCTCCAAACCGAATCGAACCTGAGTTGGGAAACAGACTAAAAAGATACCAATCCAAAGCGTCAGCGAGGGGTTCTGGGTGGAGCTCGTTCAACCGTCGGAGCCTTGATCCAACTCGGCCAACAAGCCACGCAGTGAATCACGCTCATCGGGACTGAGTTGAATCTTCACGAGATGCGTGAGCAACGGCGCGAGCGAGCCTTCACAGAGCTTGTCTGCGGTGGCCTGCAAGCGGCGGCCGATCAGCTCTTCACGATTGACCTTCGATTCAAACTCATGCGGCCACGGCTTGCGGTCGCGCTTGATGAACTTCTTGTTCTCGAGCCGCTCCAGCAGCTTCTGGACGGTGGCGTAATGTGCCCCGCTCCCGCCGGGATAGACCGTGTCGGTCAGGAATCGGACAGTGCAACTGCCGTGTTCCCACAACACGTTCAGCACCGCGAGTTCCGCGTCGGTGATGTCTTGGGGTGTGCGAGCCATGTTCGAGTTCTCTCCTGAAAAGATGCGGCAGACGTTGGGCCAACAATCGAATGAAGACGGACCGAAAAACAATTTGAACAGAATCATGCGTACGTCACCGAAGCATTGGTTCGAGAACCTAAGACGCAGCGTCTTCGGTGTCAATCCTCTACTTTGGTCGCTTTGCCGTTGGGTGACGGCTGCTGGAACGAGCGATATACTCCCGCCCACTTCCAACGGTCGCGGTGAGGCCACTGCTCGCCCGACCGAACTCTTTCGGCGACTTCGCAACAGGATGACACGACATGGCTTTGGAGATTGCTCCGGGGAAGACTCGGATCGGCTGGATTGGCACGGGCGTGATGGGGTCGAGCATGGTCGGCCATCTGATGGCTGCGGGTTATGCCGCGACAGTGTTCACGCGATCAAAAGCAAAGGCCGAAGCTCTGATCGGTCGAGGTGCGATGTGGGCGGAGACTCCCAAGGCCGTCGCCGAGCAATCGGATGTCATCTTCTCGATTGTCGGTTTCCCCTGTGATGTCCGCGAAGTACTGCTCGGAACCAACGGTGCCTTGGCGGGATCGAAGCCCGGCAACGTGCTGGTGGACATGACCACCAGCGAGCCATCGCTGGCCGTTGAGATTCATGCCGCCGCGAAAACGAAAGACGTTCATTCAGTCGATGCCCCCGTGTCCGGTGGCGACATCGGTGCGAAGAACGCGACGCTTTCGATCATGATCGGTGGTGAGAAGTCTGTGGTCGAGGCTCTTCAACCGCTGTTCGCAGCGATGGGGAAGACGATCGTTCATCAAGGCGGTCCCGGCGCGGGGCAACACACCAAGATGGCCAATCAAATCCTGATCGCGACCAATATGATCGGCGTCTGCGAATCGCTGCTGTACGGCTACAAGGCGGGACTCGATCTGCCGACGATGCTTCAATCGGTGGGGCCGGGAGCGGCGGGAAGCTGGTCGCTCAACAACCTCGGCCCGCGCATCATGGCCAACAACTTCGACCCCGGCTTCTTCGTCGAACACTTTATTAAGGACATGGGCATCGCCCTCAGTGAAGCGCGCCGCATGGGCCTCTGCCTGCCAGGCTTGGCCTTGGGTGAGCAGCTTTATCTGTCCGTCAAAGCCAAAGGCTGGGGCCGCAATGGAACTCACGCCCTGATGCTGGCGCTGGCCGAGATGGCGAATGTCGATTGGCGGAACCGAAAGTAGATAGTGCATGAATCGTAGGGTGGGCACTGCCCACCAGAATTGATTTTGAAAATGAATCGGTGGGCGGTGCCCACCCTACTTGGGAAGCAAGAACACGATGACACGCAAGGGCGAGCAGTTTGCAGGGTTGACGGTGGCGATTGTCACTCCGTTTAAGGACGGGAATGTGGACGAGGCCGCTCTCCGGAAGACGGTCGATTGGCATGTGGCTCAGGGGACGAATGGTCTCTGTCCGGTCGGCACGACCGGGGAATGCCCGACGCTCTCGACCGTCGAGCATGAGCGAGTCATTGCCGTGGTGTGCGAGCACGCGGCCGGTCGCATCAAGGTCATGGCGGGGACCGGCTCGAACAGTACCTCCGAAGCGATCGAGCTGACTCGTTTCGCCAAGGCGGTCGGAGCGGACGGCGCGATGATGGTCGCTCCGTACTACAACAAGCCGACCGGCGAAGGCTTTTATCAGCACTACCGCGCCGTTGCGGAAGCGGTCGATATTCCGATCATTCTCTACAACATTCCTGGTCGCACGGCGAAGAATATGGAGCCGGAAGTCGTGGCTCGTATCGCCGAGATCCCCAACGTGGTTGCGATCAAGGAAGCAACCGGTTCGATGGATCAGGCGTCTCAAACTTTGGCGATGACCAATTTGACGGTGCTCTCGGGCGACGACAGCCTGACGCTGCCACTCCTTTCGATGGGCGGCAGTGGGATTGTGTCGGTCGTCGGCAACATCGTGCCGGGCGACATGTTGCAACTGTTGAAAGCTTGGAAAGAGGGCAACATCGCCGAGGCTCAACGCTGGCACTTCAAGTTGTTCACGCTCTGCCGCGACATGCTCGGCATCGCGACGAATCCGATTCCCGTCAAAGTGGCGATGCGGCTGCTCGGCCGAGACACCGGCGATCTGCGGTTACCGCTCACACCGCTGTCGGAATCGGAAGAAGCTCGCCTGAAGAAGACCCTTGCCGCGTATGGGCTGCTGTGAGCGGCATTCGTAGACCTCGCGCGGTCGAGGCGCGACACGAACTCGAAGCGTAAGCGAGGAACGCCACACACATCTTCCTCGTTGACACTTCGGGTTGGTGTGCAGTGCGAGTGGGCCTCGCCTTGATGATTTCTCACTTTATCCCGCTCGTCGTAATTTCATTGCGAGCGTTCCGTTTGTTGGCTCCGTAAAGGGACAGGCTATGGTCTTCGGCTTCGGTAAGAAGAAGGACAACAACACCAGTAATCGTGCGGACAAGGATGATGAGATCGATGACGGCGAGGATGTCGAACTCGTTAATTTCCAAGGAGCCGTGAACGGGAAGCCGGTGGACATGGCCGCTAATTCGCGACTCGCCCAAGCCGCTCTCGTTCCGACCAAGGAAATGATCACGGACGGCTTGGAACGTCGCGCGGAAATGATTCGGCTCGACGTGAAGGGCGAACGGGCGCAGACGACCGTGTCGGTTGATGGAATGCCCTACGCGGGGAGCAAGATGCCCAAGCAGCAAGCTTTGGCGATCACTCAAATGGTCAAGCTGCTGGCGGGACTCGATCCCAAGTTGAGGGGCAAGCAACAGGTTGGCGGCGTTCGAACCGAGCATCTCGGGATCAAGTACGAGTTGTCCATCGATGTCACGCCGCAACCTGAAGGTGCCGAGCGGTTGACGGTGCGCGTCCGAAATATGAAGCACCAACTCGATACGCCAGCCGATCTCGGATTCAGTACGGTGCTCAAGCAGACCGTTCGCGATCTGACATCGCACCGCCATGGAATTATCGCCGTGTGTGGCCCGCCGGGTTCGGGGACAACGACCACAACCTACGCACTGCTCCGCGGCGTCGATATGTACATGTTCTCGATCTATTCGATCGTCGATACGGGAACGCGCGAACTCGTCAATGTGAAGAAGTTTGAGATCAATGAAGGGGACGATTACGAGACCTCGTGCATGCGCATGATGCGTGAAGAAGCAGACGTGATCTTCGTCCCGCCGCTGAAAGATGCGGAATCGACGAAGCAATTCATGAGCGTCGCCGATCGCATCTGCATCGTCGCCGAAATGCCGGTCAAGGATACGGCCAGCGCCCTCGATCAACTGATTGAGTTTTCCGGAGATCGCCAAAAGGCAGCCGAAGTCATCGACGCCGTGTTCAGTCAAAAGTTGGTGCGAGTTCTCTGTTCGAGTTGCCGCGAGGCGTTCCGTCCGAACCCGAAGTTGCTCGAAAAAGTCGGCCTGCCAGCAGAAACCAAGACGCTCTACCGCAAAGGTGAGCCGATGGTCGATGAGAAAACCGGAGACGAAGACCCGCCGTGTGAGAAGTGCGACGGGACCGGCTACTTCGGTCGAGTCGCCATGCTCGAAGCGATCGTCATGTCCGATGCCACGCGAAAGCTGATCGCCGAAGGAGCCTCGGGTGATCAGATCAAGGCGATCGCCCGTTCGGAAGGTTGCCTCACGTTTCACAAGGACGGCCTGCGACTCGTTGCCGAGGGCAAGACCTCCCTCGAAGAACTCCAGCGAGTCTTCAAAGGCTGATCCTTCGTGTTGGGATTTGATCGCTTCCCGAACGCCCGACATCCGCCCGATGTCGGGCGTTTGCTTTGGGGGGATGCGGCGATGTTAGCCCGGATAATTCATGAGGAACCACGAATCTCCCCTCGCGGCTTCACTTCGTTCAGCGGCAACCAAACTACGATTCGATTCGAGTGGATCCATTGATCGGCACGCTCTTCACTCTTCCCCGTGTCCGCCCGTGTCCGCCCGTGTCCGCCTGTGTTCCCCGTGGTCGCTTTTGGCTGCCAGCGGAAGAACCACGGGGAACACGGGCGGACACGGGGAAAACAGCAGCGTGCGTTTCAGCAGGGCGATGTTTCCACCTATGTCTCGCCAACTCAATTCGACTCGGCACGCAAAGAAACCAAACGTGCGTATTCGTGAGATTCGTGGTGAATCATCTGGGTTAGTTTCTTCGTCCGTAACCTCTGAGCAATCTGCGAAGAAGTTTGACGGAGTGAAAACGTGTTCAGTGCAAAGTGCAAATTCTCTGACCAGACATCTCCCGGCATAGTTGGTCTTTACTGCCGACTGCCTCCCATTGGCGGCGGCTCGGCTGCGTTAGGGCTGAACTCAAGACGCTTCCGCCGTTCAGGGCGCCCGTCTAAAGTACCGCCCCGCGTGTGGGACTTTTGAAAAACGTTTTCTGTATCTGGTGGTGAGACATGCTCGTCAGTTGGGATTGGCTTAAGCAGTATGTGACGCTCGACGTTTCGGTCGATGAGATGTCCGAACGACTCACCATGTCGGGGCTGAATCTCGAGGAGTTTCACGCGGTCGGAAACGACTTCTGCATTGATCTCGAAGTGACGAGCAATCGTCCCGATTGTCTCGGTCATCTGGGTGTTGCGCGCGAAGCCGCCGTTCTGCTCGGGCAGACGTTGAAGGTTCCCGCTGCGTCGCCGAAGTGCGGCAGCACGCCTGTTTCGTCGGTGACTTCGGTCGCCATCGAGTGCCCCGATCTGTGTCCTCAGTATCAGGCGCGGATCATTCGCGGCGCGAAGGTCGGCCCGAGTCCCGCGTGGCTCGTCCAACGACTGGCCACGGTCGGCATCGCGTCGATCAACAACATCGTGGACATCACGAACTATGTCTTGATGGAGTGCGGTCAGCCGCTGCACGCTTTCGATTTTGACAAGCTCCACGGTAAGAAGATCATCGTGCGAAGGGCGAAGTCGGGCGAGAAGTTGCAGGCGATCGACCACAAGGAATACACGCTGACTCCCGAAATGTGCGTCATCGCCGACGCCGATCATCCCGTTGCGCTGGCCGGTGTGATGGGCGGGGCGGAGGCCGAGATCACCACGGCGACGAAGAGCATCCTGATCGAAGCGGCTCTCTTCGCGCCACTGTCGATTCGCGAGACCTCACGACGACTGAAGCTGAGCAGTGACTCGTCGTACCGCTTCGAGCGGAAGCTCGATCCCCACGGACCCGACTGGGCCAGCCGACGTTGTTGCGAACTGATTCTCGAACTGGCCGGAGGCGAACTGCTCGACGGAGCGGTCTTCGCGGGAACGCAGCCTTCCGCGCGACGCGATCCAATCACGTTGCGGTTCGCGCAGATTGAACGAGTCCTCGGGATCACGATCCCGGACGAGGAAGCGGTTCGTATTCTGCTGGCGCTCGGGTTGGAGATGGTGGGACGTGAGCAGGCAGAGTGCGCGAAGCAGGACGGGCAAGAGTGTCCGTCCTACAACTCGGCCACGTTTGTTCCGCCCTCCAACCGCCTCGATCTCTCACGTGAGATTGATCTCATTGAAGAGGTCGCTCGCATCCACGGTCTCGACAAAATTCGTGATGACGTTTCGGTGCCGCTCTGTCGGTCGGCTCAATCGTTGCGAGACCGCGTGACCGACCGCGTGTGCGATGTTCTCACGGCGGCGGGGTTCTTCGAAGCGATCACGTTGTCACTGGTGAGCGAACGGGACCACAAGCTGTTCCAGCCGCGCGGCAATCTTGCCCCGCTGTCGATTGACCATCCCGACTTCCGGCAGGCGAGTCTGCTCCGGCACAGTCTGGTTCCGAGCCTGATGGCCTCGCGGCGCGAGAACGAGCGGCGCGGTTCGTTCGGTGCGCAACTCTTCGAGATCGCGGCCGTGTACCTCTCGTCGGACAAGACGCTGCCGCAGTCGCAATCGGAACCTACGCTCGTCAGCTTCGTCAGCGGTTCAGCGTTTGCCGAGATGAAAGGACTCGTCGAGCAACTCGCAGCGCGCGTCAACTCGTTGGCAGTGGTGACGGCTCGACCATCGAGCCTGCCGCAGTTCGTTCCCGGTCGCGGTGCGGAAGTCTTGTTGAACGGCCAGTTCTGGGGCTGGCTCGGCGAGCTGGATCGCTCGGTCTCAGACCAACTCGATCTGCGCGACACGGTCTCGATCGCGGAGTTGGACCTCAGCGTATTGGAAGCGAACGCGAACCTCGTTCCGAAGTTCCAACCGTGGCCGCAGTACCAAGGTTCGTCGCGCGACTTGAACTTCGTCCTCGACGATCAGGTGACGTGGAATTCGTTGGAAGAGACCGTTCGGAACGCCGCCGGGCCGCTGCTCGAGTCGGTCGGTTTCGGTGGTCAATACAAAGGAAAGCAGATTCCCGACGGCAAGAAGAGCTACCTCGTCACGCTGCTGTATTGCTCCCCCGATCGCACGCTGACGGGCGAAGAAATTGAAGCGGCTCAGCAATCGGTGATCTCGTCCTGCGCGACACAACTCGGCGCGACGTTGCGGGCGTGATGTGTCTGTGAACGGCCGTTGTACCTCCTGTTGACCAACCCCACCGGGCTTGCACCGGTGGCTCGTGGGTTTTTGCAGTACTCGCCGCGCCGATTCGAGTGAATGAGCAAAATGGGCAAGTAGTGCAGAAACCTGTCTCCACCGGGGCAAGCCCGGTGGGGGAGGTTATTCAACAGCCTGTCGTCGGCTACCGTGTGGTTCTGTCGGTGAGTACACTCGGCCCACGATTGGAACGATTGGCGAGGACTCGGAGTCACTTGATCGCACGGTTTTGGGACCGGCATATCAAACGCCGTCACGTTGTCGTCTATCGCTCCGCGAAAGAACGTTCTTTCACGGAGCGATAGACGACAACGTGACGATGAGTGGAACATCATCACCATGGCCGATGAGCAACGCGGCCGAAGGGAAACTTGCGATGCACCGGGGTGAGCGATTCGCACTGGCGTTGGGCTGGGCGCTGTGGCTCGTCGCGGGAGTTGCCTCGTCGCAAGAGCCGACTCCGCCCGCCGATGCCGCCTCACCGCCGAAGCCTGCTGCCGCGCTGGCGATGCCGCCGGATTCTCCTCAGCCCGATCCGGACAAACGCTCTCCGCTGGATGCTATTCCGGTCGCAGTCCGTTACCTGCCGAATAAGCTGGGGGAACTCATTCCCGTGTTGGCCAACGCGACGTGGGAGAGCTATGTCGAGTTCATCACGAACCCGCCGTCAGCCAAGCGTGAGACGGCTCCAGCGGCAGCGGTTTCTTCGATCGAACTGACAGGCGAAGCGGACGATGAGCGGGCGCTGCTCACGGCGCGAGTCATCGTGCGGCTGAGGCAGGCGAACGAGTATGTGCGTGTCCCGTTGCAACTGAACGAAGCGGTCCTCACAAAGTTTGAATACACCGGCGAGGGGCAGCAGATTCCCGGCGACAAGGATCGCGATCGCGGCTACGTCTGGTGGTTTCGCGGTGTGGGGCCGCATCAGTTGGACCTGACGCTCAGCGTCCCCATTCGCCGACAGTTGCCGACGCGGCGGCTGCTGTTGTCGCTGCCAACCTCGCCCGTGGCGAAGCTCAAGCTGACGGTGCCGCATCGCGCGGCGACGGCCAAGGTGGGCGACCAAACTCCACTGGAGATCACCGCCATTGCAGGTGACAAGACGCAGTTCGAGGCGTTCGGTTTGGGCAGCCGCGTCGATGGACTCAGCCCCCGAATCGAACTCAACTGGCAACCGGCTCCCGTCGCATCACCGACGGAATCGTCGCTCGAATCGAACACGACGATCCTCGCTCAGGTCGATGTCGATGCGGTGTTACTCGACGTGCAGCAACGGGTGCAGGCACTTCAGGGGACATTCACTTCGTTTGCGGTGTTGCTGCCCGCCGGTGCGGAAGTGTTGACGCTTGATGGAGACGACTCACCCACGCAGCGGCCCGATCCGGCCACGCCGAATCGCGTGATCGTCTCACTGGAGAAACCGACGGCCGGTCCCGTGCGTCTGCATTGGACGGTGCGACTTCCGGCGGCGGAAAAGCGACGGCTCAAACTGGACGGGTTCGATGTTCAGGGTGCGCGAAAACAGAGTGGTGAGATCGGTCTCGCGCCGCACGATGGCCTCCGTCTGTCGTCCAACACGCAGAGCAGGGACGCGAACATTTTGAGGATCGACGCCGGCTCATTACGCACGTCGGCAGGAACGGCTCCCGTCACGCGCGCGTACCGGTTTCTGTCGCAGCCATTCCATCTGATCGTTGGTGTCGAGCCGATCGAAGCGTATTACTTGGTCGAGCCGAAACTGCACGTCTCGGCCGCCGTGCATCAATTGAATCTCGAGGCCGTCCTGCAATACCAGGTCTTTCGCGACAGTCTGTCCGAGGTCACGATCCACTGGCCGGATTGGAAGGCCCGCGGCTGGCGGATCGACGGGATCGACCCGCCCGGTTTGGTCGAAGCGTTGTCGCTCGATGAGGACCGCAACGACATCCGCCTGCGGTTGGTGAAACGACAGAACGCGGCGTTTCAAATTCGACTGCGTGCCCGGCGACCACTCAAAGGGCCGGACGACACGGCGCTGACGTTGCCGCGCGCGAAAGCATCCAGCCTACCGACGGTCTCGCTGATCGTGGCCAATGCCGAGAACGTCGAGACCGAACTGACGGCGCTCGGCGAGACACTGCTCAGACCGACACCCGCGATGACGCTGGAGCAGGCCGCACTGCCCGAATCGCTGCGCGGTTTGAAATGGTCCGGCTATCGGATCGACAGCGATGAGCAGGAAGTGTCACTCCGAATCGTTCCGCAGCAGCGGCGCTTGCGCATGGAGTCGGCGAGCGACGCGGTCTGGCAGAATGATCGCATTCAAGTCGTGCAACGTATCACCTGCGATGTCGCCTACGAACGGCTGACGCAACTGAAACTGAAAGTCCCGCGCGACCTGTCGGCCGAACGCGTCCGCTTTTTCGCCGAGCGCGATGTGGAACTGAATGCCGAGTGGAGCGAGGACGCCGATCCGCAGATGCGACTCGTTCGCCTCACGTTGCCAGAACCGAAGATCGGCCGGTTTGAAGTTCAAGCCCGATTCTTCGTGCGCATCCCCGATGAGATGGCGGCAGTGGTCGAGGGGACTGTGGCGATGCCAATCGTGCAGAGTGGTGACGAGGCGTTCTCGCAATCGCGGTTCTCACTGGCGCGCACCGAGTGGTTTGAGGCTGCTGCCGGAACAGCCACTTGGAAACCGCTGCCGTTACGCCCCGAAGCGTGGCTGTGGGCGATCGACGGTTCGTCTCCCGAGTTCGTGCTGAAGCTGACTCGCTCACGCGGGAGCGCGAATGGAACGGCGCGGGTCTCGAAAGGACTGATCACAGCGGTCGTCCGGCAGTCGGGAGTCGGACAGTTCCGCGCGCAGTTCCGCGTCGAAACACGATCACTCTCGCTGAACATGACGCTGCCGCAGCAGGCGGAACTGACGCAAGTCTTCTGGGATCGCACGCCGCTCGCACCGGGAAGCGATGTCGTCGAGCAGCCCGCCGGGTCGCGCAAGTTCACACTGCGTCTGCCCGATTCCAGCCGTGCGGTGGATTCGAGCGGATCGACGGATGCGAGTCTCCTTAAGTCCTCGCCACACGCTCACGACCATCTGCTGACGATCGACTACGAGCTGCGCTGCCTCACACCCGGCGGGGGAGTGGATGCGGTCGAGTTGGTCTCGCCCCAATTGCCGCAAGGTTCGTGGATGGCCGAAGTCGTCTGGCAGGTGGTGCTGCCCACCGATCGGCACGTCTTCACGTACCCGTCGTCGGCCACGCCGATGTTTCGTTGGAGGCGACAAGGTTTGTTTTGGTATCGCCTTTCGGACCCCGGCCCCAGCCAGTTGCGACAACGCATCGGTGCCGACTCCGGCCCGCCGTCGATGACCGCCGCTGAGATCGACTCAACCGAGTTGGCCGGGAACCTGTACGCCTTTAGCCAGTTCGGTGCCCCGCGCGCGTTGTCGTTCCAAGCCATGAGCCGACCGATGATCGTGCTGTTCGGCGCGGGACTGTCGTTGCTGGCGGGCTTTGCGATGTTACGAATTCCCGCGCTCAGGCACGTCCTGACGATCCTCGTCGTGGGACTGTTGCTCGCGACAGTCGGCCTGTGGCACGCGGCTCCGTTGGAGCTGTTGTTGCAACCGATGGTCGTCGGCCTGATCTTTCCGACCGCCGCCGTGTTGATCGAGAGTTGGTTCCGCCGTCGCGATCTCGGTACGGTCCTGACGTTGCCGACACCGGAAGAACTCTCGGCCGCTCACGCCAGCTCGCTGGACTCGTTTGTCGGAGCATCAGGCTCGTCCCCGACCTTGATGCGATTCCCGCCTCACGACAGCCGCGATGGAATCCGAGCGGACGCCGGGAGTGGCGTGTCATGACGCAGAGCCGACTCGTTTCCTACCGTGGCCCAAGTGGGGGACAGGAAAAAGTAAGCCCGACACTCCGTGGCGGGAACCGTTCGTGCCACGGAGTGACACGTCTCCTTTGGTCCAATCCAATCTTGCCGGTCGTCGCGGCTTTTTTCTTGGCACTCTGGTCCTTCATGGCGAACGGTCTGAGCGCGAGCGCGGCTCCGCCGGAGTCGGCACTGCCGCGCATTCACCGCGTGGATGTTCCTGCCGAACGATTGAAGGACTGGCCGCGTGAGGCATGGCAGGCCGTGGCCGTGCCGCGCGAGGAATTCCATCGCCTGTTGAATTCGGCGGAGTTGGCGGAGCGCGGGCCGCGTCGCGTGCAGATCACGACCGCGCGGTACACGGCCACATTGGTGGGCGAGTCAGAACCGATCCAAGAACCCCTCACCCCCGGCCCCTCTCCCCGCAAGGCCGGGGCGAGAGGTGAGTTTGCGGATCGGCTGTCACTGCGCGAAGGGCGTGCCACACTGAGCGTCCAGCGTGTCGGCACCGATCCGGTGCTGCACCCACTCGGGGACATCGGACTCGCGCTGCAAGACCTGGTGTGGAAGGGTGGCCTCGACTCTCAAGACCGACCGGCCGTGTGGGGTTCCGATGCGGCTGGCCAATCGTGGCTACTGGCCGATGTGCCGGCGGGTGAGTTAGTGGCGACATGGAGTGCCGCAGAACGCCGACTGCCCGGTGAGATCGACTTCGATCTGGTTGTTCCCGCAGCGGCAGTGTCTGTGATCGAATTGAAAGTGCCGCGCGATCGGGTCGTCCGCGCGACTCCCGAAGCACGTCCGATCGACGAGGGTTCGGACGCGCAGTGGCAGGTCTGGCGAATTCAACTTGGTAGTGAACGGCGTTGTCGGTTGGCGGTCGCTCCGCGCAGCGGCACGCTCGCCCGCAAGCCGACGCTGTTGTACGAGTATGAACTGGGAGCGGTCGTGCGTGAGGAAGACCTGCGGTTTCAATCGCTCTTCCAAATTGAGGTCTTCGACGCGCCGATCACGGAAGTGACGTTCACGGTTCCGGCGAGTGTCGAAGTCTATGCGGTGACGTACGACGCGGATGTGCCCCTCACGTGGAGTCGTCCCATCCAGGCCGATGCGGCGGGGACGCTGACGGTGCAACTACCCGGCCCGTTGCAGGGTCGTCTCCGGCCCATTCGCATTGATGGTCTGGCCGTACAAAAGCCGGGACAGCCGACGGTCTCGCCGCAGATCGACATTCCCGGCGGAGTTTTCTCGACGGGGCGGCAGATGCTGACGATCGTCGCACCGATCCAACTTCGGTCGCTCCGCGCGAACGGTTTTCGACAACAGGGTGCCGTCACGCTGGCGGCCGAAGGCGAAGTCTTTTCGTTCCGCCAATTGCTGCGAGAAGCGCAACTGATTCTCGACGTGCGACGACCGCGCGCGTCGCTGGCCGCTCAGGTGGTCGGGCTGTTGGAGACGGGCGAGGACTCGTGGACGCTGACCTCGGAAATCAGTTGGGCGTCGTCGAGCGGCGGTGGCTTTCAAACGGGATGCCAATTTCCGCCCGAATGGGAAATCACCGACGTGCAGTTCGTCTCGAAGCAGGGCACGTCGCGTTTGGCCGGGTGGGACGTGCAGTCTCAGGCGGGGGGCCACACGCAACTGACGGTCGAGTTTTTGGAGGCGATCGAACCGGGCCGACCTCACACGGTGAAAGTGCTCGCGCGACGACGCTCGGTGGCGATCGGCCAGCCGTTCGCGCTGCCCGTGCCGCAGTTCACCAACTACGATTCGGTCGAGACGACCCTCGGTCTGGTGGTCTCCGCCGGATTGAATCCGCTGCTGTCAGAGGAAGCTCGGCTCGAACGAGTCTCGGCACCGGACGAGTCGGTCACGGCGGGCCTGCGTCGCCGCGCGGCGTCTCGCAAAGACTCCGAGTTCTGGTTTCGTGGCGACACGCCCGAAGGGGCCGGTACGTTGCAACTGGTCACGCGTCTGCGGCCGGTCTCCGCGACGACCGAAGTGATCGTGGAGGCGGCTCCGGCGGAGTATCGCGAGCGATTTCAAATTCGGTGTCGCGCGGATGGCTCACCACTCGATCGGTTGCTCGTCTTTCTGACGCAGCCGGGGACGGAGGTCCGCTGGTCGGTACTGTTGCCGCGACCGGGCGAACTGACGGCGGTGCGGCTCCCCGTGGCACAACATGCCGAATGGAACTGCCCGTCTGCGGGCGAACTGTGGGAACTACGACTGCCGCCACTTCCCGCCGGTCCCATTGAGATCGAAGGGTTGCGGAGCAATCGCTGGCCGGTGTCCGCGCATCCCGCATTGTTGTTCGTACCGCAGTCTCCCGAGCGGCGTGGACGACTCCGTTTGCGCCGGCCCGAGACACTCGAACTGTCGATCGACGCGCGGGGTCTCGACCCGCAATCGACCGCAACCGATGAAGCGACCCGTGCAGCGATCGCTTCCGACGCAGGATCGTCTTTCGTGGTCAACACCTGGCAGTACGATGCCTTTGACGACGAACTGTCGATCGCGCCGCGCGACGCGATCTCGTCGCGCGAGTATCCCGCGATGGTCACCTTGCAACTGCGGTCGCTGATCTCGTCGAACTCGGACGGCTTTGATCTCTACCGCGCCCGCATTCGGCTCGAGAACGGGGCGACACAAGAGACGCTGCGGATTCGCCTGCCTTCGCCCGCCGTGTTGCAGGAGGCAACGGTCGCGGGCGAGGCGATCGTCCCGAACTCAGAAGGTGAGTCGTTGCTCATTCCCGGCCTTAGTGCCGCGCGGCGCGATGTGGTCGAGCTGTTGTACCGCGTCCCGGCGCGCGGCCGCGCGGTGCGCGACCACCGTCGTGTGATCGTCCCGCTCGTGGCAGCGACGGTCCTTGGGTTCGACTGGGAGTTCGCGCTGCCCCCTTCGGTGCGTTTGTTCTCGGAGCCGCTGGGTGTACGGCTCGCGCGGCCACTGCCCCAGCCAACGTGGACGGAACGATTGTTCGGGCCGCTCGGTCAATCGCGCGGCGAGACGCTGTTCAACCCGTTCGCAATCACCGCGTGGCGTGAGCTGTTGCAACCGCGTTCCACTCCCACCTCGTCGGTGGGCGAGTTGAACGGCGAGTTGATCGCGCCAGTCGAATGGCAGGTCCACATCGCGTCGTGCTTGGAAGTCCCCGAGGAGCTGTGGTTGGAGACGTGGCACGCCACGCGGACGCGGCTCCTCTCGTGGATCGCGCTCGCGATTTCACTGTCGATCGGCATCGTGGTGCGGATCATCGGTTGGAAGTATCGCGACCGACTGGCCGCGTACTGGCTGACGGTTCTCGTCGGCTTCGCGCTCTGCAGCGGATCGCCCTACGCCGAGATGGCCGGCGGCGGCATCGCGGGCACGATTGTGGCATTGCTAGTGCCGCGACGGTCGTTGCTCGTGCCTCGACACCCTTCAACTTTGATTCCCGGTGGCAGCACGCACAGCTTCCCTCTCGGAGCATTTCGCGGAACGGCGATGATTTTGTGCGGCATCGCGCTGGGTAGCCGTTGGGTAACGGGGAGTCTGGCTCAGGAAACACCTCCGCGCGCCACAGTCCCGTCGCGTGAGGCCACTCGCAAACCGAGTACGAACGGAATCGGCGCGGCTTCCCCGAACGAACCGACTTCCGGCGCGACGGCCTCCCACCCGGACTCGTTGTTGTGGAATGCCGATGCCGAAGCGAAGTCAGCGGCAGTTGCGGCACGAGCCGCGAACTCGGTGTTTGTCCCCGTCGATGCGGACGGGTTGCCGTCGCAGACGCAGACGCTGGTCTACGTCGCGCCCGATTTGCTGACACGATTGAAAGAGGCGGCACACGCGGCGGCTCCGGCTCCCGACTGGCTGATCGCATCCGCCCGGTATCGAGCTGTGGTGAACAATTCGGGCAGCGTGAGCTTACTGGCGAAGTTCCGCATCCACGTTCTGAATGACTCGACCGAACACTCGATTCTCATTCCGATCGCCGACGCCGTGCTGGCGGGAGCGGACGCTTGCCGAGTCAACGGACAACCCCATTCCACAACGATGGCTCCCGACGGTCGCGGCTTTGTGATCGCCCTGCCACGCGCGGCAAAGGCGGCGGCGTTCGATGTCGAATTGGACCTGAAGCGCGTCGCGAACAAGACTGCGGCGGGAGGGAGCTTCACGTCGTCGATCCCGCGTGTCGTCGATTCCCAACGGACGTTGGAGTTGGCGGAGCCGGTCGAGTACTTGGAAGTCTTGGGCGGACGCGGAGCTTCTACTCGCTCGGCTGATCGGCGCACGATCACGCTCGATTGCGGTTCGACATCGCAGCTCGAATCCCGCTGGTCGGTCGCGGCTCTGGAATCGAAGCCGGGACGGGTCGAGGTCTCGGCGCTACAGGTGCTCGATATCCGACCGTCGGTCGCCGAGTTGCGGTTCCGCCTGCACTGCACTCCGCTCGATGGCTCGCTCGATTCCCTCGAACTGGACCTGCCACCAAGGTGCCTCGTGCGCGACGGCGATGTTCGCGCTGCCGGGTTGCTCCGCACCGAAGTCGTCAGCGCTGCCGAGGGCGTTCCCAAACTGCGTGTCACGTTCGACGCCCCGCAGAGACGCCCGTTTTCATTGGAAGGGACACTGCTGATCCCAACCCCCGAATCGAATGGCGCAGTCCCGCTGCCGCGCTTCGGACTGACACGCGGCGGTGCCGTGCGCGTGGTGCCGCAGCAGAACTGGTGGTGGATCGGCGCGGGGTCGGAGTTCCGCGTCGAGGCCCAGAATCTTGACCTCGAATCGGCTGCCGGGTTGTCGGCGACTGAGTTCCTCGCGGCGTGGGGCGACTCACCGCCGAGAGGGCGACCACACAGTGTGTTTCAACCGCGCGACGGGGAATCGCCGCAGTTCGCGATTTCACCACAACTCGCGCGTCGTCGGGCTGTGCGCTGGACGCAGTCGGGCCACATCGACAAGCGTCGGCTGGAATGGACGCTCGACGCGCGACTCGAGGCCACACAGGCTCCCGTCTATCAGCATGTGCTGTTCGTCGATCGTCGCTTGCAGATTGAGTCGATCTCCATTCGCGAGAACGGTGCCGAACGCTTGATTCGCTGGTCAGAGACGAAACAGGGAGCCTCACCAAACCGGGTCGTGGTGTTCCTCGGCGACAAAACGACCGGCGTGCAACAGTTGACGCTTAAGGCGGGAATGCCGCTGCGTCACGGACAGGATGTGCCGTTGCCCGTCGTGCGGTGTGAGGAAGCGGAACTGGTCGAATCGGTGTGGGAGCTGTCTCGCGAGGCGGATGTCGATGTCGATCTGAAACTGCCACGCAATGTTCCCCCGTTTGAAGTCGCGACCGATCCGGTCGAGGTCGGTGCGCCGGTGCTGGTGGCCCGTTACCAGATCGCCGATCCCGATCCGAAGGCAGTCATCAGCGTGTCGTCGCGTCATGCCCAATGCACCGCGCGCACCGTGGCCGTACTCGCCAAGACCGACACTCGCGGTTGGAAACTGACCGGTCAGTTGTGGCTCACACCGCTCGGCGAATCGCCGCGCCGATTGGGAGTCCGCTTCCCCGCGAATGCCGTCGATCCCGCACGCGTGCGGATCGAGCAGGCCGAAGCAACGTGGCACGAGCCGGCCGATGGCTTTCGACGACTGGACCTGACGCTGCCGCTCAATGATCCGACGGAAGTCACGCTGTCGTTCGACATCGTGGTGGAAGAGCCGACGCGCGGGGATTGGGAGTTGCCGTGGCCCGCGCCGCTGCAAGCGACCTCGCACGAGATGTGTCTCGTTGCCACTCCTGCCGATGTGTGGACGCCGCTTGTCGGGACGGAACTCAAGCCGGATGAATCGCCCGGTTGGGCGGATGAATTCCTGTCCGAACGGTCGCCCGACGCGACGTCCGCGATGTATCGCCTCGAAGCGGCTCCCGTGCGGTTGCACCGGCAGGCGGCGATAGCTCAAGTCGATGAGCCGCTCGTGCGGTTGCTCGATCATGCGCTGTGGCTCGCCCCCGACGGAGGCCGTCGCGGGTTGACCCGCGCGTTCCTGTCGCAGACACGCGACGCGATTGAGTTCAATCTTCCCGCCGGCCTGCAACCGATCTCGCTGTTCCTCGATGACCGACCGCTCGCGCTGCCGTCCGGTACCACGGGACCGCTCCGAGTGCCGCTGGTCGGCGGCGGGCGCGAGTCGATCCTCGCGCTGGTCTGGGAACAGTCTCTCCCGCCATCGTCCGGCAACGCACGCAGCGAATGGGCCGTGCTGCCGTGGCCGACTCAGGTGAAGGTGGCTCGGTCGCTGGTCACGGTTCTGCCACATCGCAATGGCTTGCTGATTGGACGAGGTGACCTGCCGCAGACCGATTGGATGGATGCCGCGTTCGATCGGTTGGAGATGCTGCTCGACCGACAACGGTCGCTCGTCAACGATCCGCGCGCAGTGGCGGCGAATCGCGAGTTGACCGACGAACTTCAGGCTCGCGTCGCAGCGCGGCTACCGTCGCGCACGGCTCAAGCGTCGGCCGCTCTCACAGCGCGACTCGAACGCTGGCGCGGCATCGTCGAAACGATCAACGATCTGGAGCGACCGGCCACGATCGACAAACAGCCGCTCAACGATCGGCCACTCCGTCACCTCGAAGAACAGTTCGTCGATCACCCGGACGCCCTGCGAACCGTGGCGACGGCCGAAGCGCCGCGAGTCGGTTTCTGGCTCATCGACCGTCGTTGGTTGGCGTTGCTGCTTGGACTGTTACTCAGCCTGATCGCGATCCCGTCGCTGAGGTATCTTATCCGGCTCGAACGGGGCGAATGGTTGAGTACCCGCGTGACCATCTCATGGTTGCTGCTGGGAGTGGTCTGGTGGTTCTACCTCACACCAGGGTTCCTCGGCCCGCTCGTCATCGCGATGGCCGCGATCCGTACCGCAGTCGTTCACCGCCCACGTCGGCAACGAATGACGAATAGCGAATAGCGAATCCGCTACCACTTTCCTTCGCACGCCTGCCATCCGATCGTCACGGCTCCCGCGATCAGGCAGTAATAGGCGAACCAGTGCAGCTTTTGCTTCGAGAGCATCCGAATCAGAAACCGCAGCGCGGCGATGCCGACGAAGAATGAGACCAGTGCTCCCATGCCATAGATGCCCCACGGCACGTTCAAAGCATCGGCCGAACCGGGACTTAGCAGCTTCACCGCGTCGAGCAACACCGCTCCGCCAATGACGGGGATCGCGATCAGAAACGAGAACGTGGCGGCCGACTCGCGCTCCATCCCGCAGATCAAACCGCCCGAGATCGTGCAGCCTGAACGAGAGACGCCCGGCAGAATCGCCACCGCTTGAAAACAGCCAATGATTAGCGAGATCGGCCACGGCAACCGCCGCTCGCCGATGTGTCCTCCCTGATACATCTGCCCAATCAACAGCACGCCACCCGTCAGCAGGAAGCCATATCCCGCCAGCAAAGGCGACTCGAACAGCTTTTCAAGCGTCTGCTTGAATCCGATGCCAATGATCGCGGCCGGGATCGAAGCGAGGACGATCGTCAGACAGAGCCGCCAATCCATCTCTGCGAGAATCTTTCTTAGTCGCTCGAAATAGACGACCACGATCGAACCGAGCGTTCCCAGATGCAGCGCGAGGATCAGCGTGAGCGACTCTTTCGCGATGGGGCTGCTCTGGCATCGTTTGAGCAACTCGTTGCCAACCACCAGATGGCCGTCCGAACTGATCGGCAGGAACTCGGTGACCCCTTGGATCACGGCCAGCACCAGAATCCGAAACGTGTCGTTCATCGAGCCTGCATTCCCTCGCGAATCCGCGATCATTGCCATGCGCCGTAGATATCTCGCGCGGCGGTAATGAGACTGTCTTAGTGAGCCGGGAGGCGTCAGCCTCCGGACTCTTTGCACATGAAGTCCAGGGGCTGACGCCTCCCGGCTCAACAAGACCGACTTTGTTGATCCGCCACCGCGCGGAGTCTAGTGGCGACCCTACAACCGGTCGAGATCGGTCTGACCGTGGGAACCGGGGCCTTGCGAAGTTTTCATACGCGGCCGAGTGACGCCGAAAAGTCGTGTGGAAAGTCACTCGATACTCGTGGCCCGGCGGGCGCCACGCTTACGTTTTCACCAGCGACTCCAACATGGCGGCGACTCGTTTAAACACCGGCATCGGGATGGCGTGTCCGCCCCGAAATGGAATGAACTCAACCTGCGCCCCGGCCTCCGTGAGCATGTCCCGCAACCACTCTGCCGCTTGGAACGGCAAGATCGGATCAGTCGTGCCGTGACTTTGCAGCACCGACAGTCCAGCGCGACGTGACACCTGTTCGCGCCAAACCGCTTCATTGAGCAGTGTTCCCGACAGGACGATCAGCCCCGCCGGGTTCTCGGTCAGATGCAGTGTGACTTCCGTCGCCAGCATCGATCCTTGGGAAAAGCCGCCCAAAACAAATCGTGACAGCGGGACGCCGCTCCGTTCGCTCCACTCGGCAATCAACGCCAGCAGACGCTCGCGCGCGAAGTCGAGTCCCTCGGGATGTTCGGTGCGCAGGTCGCGAAACTCACCGGTCGTCATCGCCCGTTGCAGCTTCGCCATGTCGAGGTGCCACCACGCCCGGCCATCCGGCATTCCGGCCTCACTCAAGTCCAGCGGCGCGGCGGGAAACAGAAACTGCACACGCTCGGCCAATGCGGGGGAGTGTTCGAGCAACTCGGGGCCGAACGGAACCAGATCGGTCCCCGACGCACCGAACCCGTGGCACAGCACCACGATCATCTGCGGCGATGTCCCCGCTGGCAGCGCGTCCACCACGCAACAGTCCAATCCACCCACATTCACGGACAGTACATTCATCAGACCAACACCTTTCGATTCCAAGCTGGGACGCAGAGCGAACACGATCCCGAATTATTCACCACGAATCACACGAATACGCACGAATCAAAACTGCGGAAAGAAGTGTGCGATGTCATGGGCTTCAGGTACGGTTCGGCAGTCTGTCTTCTGGCTTGCGCCCTGAAGCCTGTTTTGATTCGTGCGTATTCATGAGGCTCGTGGTTCCTCATGAATCATCCGGGCGATGACGAACGCTCCGTTTGCAAAACGGCGGGCGAATTCTGACAATCCGCCGCCTCAATGTCTGCCTCGTGAACCGTCCCCCCAAGGAGCTGCCGATGCGTTGCTGGAAGCGTTCTGTTTGTTTGTTGCTGGCTGGCGTGCTGGCTTTGTCGTCGCTCACCGCCTCGTCGCTCACTGCGGCCGACGTGAAAGATCTGATTGCGCCGAACGCGGAAGTGAAGAAAGTCGTCGGAGACTGCAAGTTCACCGAAGGACCGGCCTTCTCGCCCAAGGGATTTCTGCTGTTCAGCGACATCCCCAACTCGCGCATCGTGAAGGTTGAGGCCGACGGAACATCGAGTGATTTCCTCAAGCCGTCGGGCAACGCGAATGGTCTCGCGTTTGATGCGGCCGGGAACCTGTATGCCTGCCAGGGTGGATCACGCCGCGTGGTGAAGATCACTCCGCAAGACGGCAAGGTCGAATCGCTCTGTGACAGCTACGACGGCAAGCCAATCAATAGTCCGAACGATCTGGCTCTCGACGGTCACGGCGGTCTGTACTTCAGCGACCCGCGTTATGGTGCCGACGCGAAGATCGACCAGCCCTGCATGGGTGTCTATTACATCGACGCGGCGGGCAAGACGACGCGTGTGATTGATGACCGCGCGCGGCCCAACGGAATCCTTGTCACGGCGGACGGCAAGACGTTGCTGGTCGCGGAACCCAACAAGCGCGAGTTGTGGAGTTATGAGATCACCGGGCCGGGCAAGCTTGGCTCCGGCAAGATCATCTTCACCGGCGACATGACTCTGGACGGAGTCGGTCCCGACGGGATGTGCCTCGACGCAGAGGGCCGCATCTACGCGACCTACAAAAGCGTCGTCGTCCTCTCCTCCACGGGCGAGTTGATCGGCCGCATCCCCGTTCCCGAGCAACCGGCCAATTGCAAGTTCGGCGGTCCCGCCAACAAGACGCTCTTCATCACGGCTCGCACGAGTTTGTATTCGCTCGAAATGTCGGTGGCCGGAGCCGCGCTGGTCGCCTCAGGACCGAAGCCCGCGCCCCAACTCAGCCAAACTTCCGATCGAACCACGCGCAACGTGGTCGGAACAAACGTCCGCACGCCGTTCATAAAGCGCGCCTCCAACGAACGTGGCGCGTACCGTGGACCGGCTCGCCGCACGCAGGACAAGAAGGAAGAAGTGAAAGGCAAGCCGGACGAAGCGGCCTCGAAGGAGATGAAGTTTGGCGAGATCACGCTCAATGTTCCCGCCTCGTGGAAGCAGCAGGAGCCATCGAACAAGCTGCGTCTCGCTCAGTTCAAGATTCCCGCTGCGGAAGGAGATGAACATCCGACCGAACTCGTCATCTCGTCGTTCCCCGGCGGCGGTGGCGGTGTCGATGCGAATCTCAAACGCTGGGTCAGCCAGTTCAGTTCGGATGGCCGCAAGGTGAAGATCACGACGGGGGAATGTCCGCAAGGCGCTTACCACTTCAGCGACGTGAAGGGGACGTTCGAGTACACCGCCGGTGGCCCATTCGCTGGCGGCAAGAAGGAACTGCGACCCAACCATCAGTCGCACAGCGTCGTCCTCGTGACGAAGGACAAAGAGGTCTACTTCCTGCGCCTGACCGGCCCCGAAAAAGCCGTGACCGCCGCCGAGAAGTCCTTCCGAGCCGCCTTCGGTGCCGACGCCAGCAAAGAGAAAGACTACGAGATTTGACACGAGCGGTCAGGCCGTAGGCCGGACCCTTGGCCCGGTCTAGTGGGCATTTCAAAACTAGCCCGACGCGCAAGCGAGAGCTTCACCGTCATCGAATGCCCAGCCCTCGCTTGCGCGTCGGGCTAGTTGTTCGAGGCGAAAACAGGTTTTGAAATGCCTGCTACGCAACTCAGTCCATGACATCACACGGCCCGGCTGGCCCTCTGGCCGGGCTGCTTTCGTGAAGGGATCGACGATGACCCGCACATTTCTCTGCGTGGGATTGGCCCTGCTGCTGACCTCAACTTCATTCGCACAGAATGCGGTCGCGCAGGACGACGAGGACGAGTTGCCGTCCGGCTTGCTGGCCGAATATTCGACGCTGGGCCATACCGTGCGGCGTGTCGATCCGGACATCGCTTTTGTGTGGAACCAAGCCGCGCCCGACGAACGCCTCGCCGCTGCACCGTTCAACGCGAAGTGGTCGGGGAGCATCCTCCTGCGCGGCGAAGGCAAGACGAGGTTCCACGCCTTCGTGCAGGGGAAGGTTGAGGTCCGGATCGACAACAAAGTCGTCGTATTTGGCGAGGCGGACAAGCCCGCATGGTTGAGCGGCGGTGAGTTTGATTTCGGCTTCGGCGAGAAGCCGTTCGCAGTGACGTTCACTCGCACGGGCTCGGCCGCCCAACTGAAACTCTACTGGTCTTCGAATGAGTTTCCGCTCGAACCGCTGCCTTACCACATCCTCTTTCACGAAGCGCCTGCACCCGAGATCGCTCTGGCTGCGCGGGGCCGCGTGTTGTTCGAGGCTCATCGCTGCGCGAACTGCCACGGGGAGGTTGATGGTCGAGGGTTGACGGTTGAGGGGCAGACAAAGGCGACCTCCGCAACGGCTTCCACTGACAATCAACCCTCAACCTTCGACCATCGACTCCCGCTTCCCGCGCCATCACTCAAACACGTCGGCCAAGGGACGAGCCGTGCGTGGTTGGTCGAGAAGATAATGGGTTCGCGCACGTTGGGTGAAGTGAAGGCCGCAGAGGAAGCAGAAGAGAAGACCCCTCACCCTAACCCTCTCCCCGCAGAGCCGGGGCGAGGGGACAAAGCCGAAGACAAAGAGAAAGGCAAAGCGGAAGGCAAGATGCCCGCATTCGGCTTCACGCGCGAGGAGGCCGAGGCGGTGGTGGCCGCTCTGATCGAGCAGGCTCAGCCGGTGAAGCTCGATGCGCCGCCGAAGTTGAAAGACTCGGAACGTGACAAGGATTTGAAAGAAGGTCGGACGCTGATCCGCTCGGTCGGGTGCTTGGCCTGCCACACGTATGACACGCTTGGCGAGGCGACTCCGTTTGGCGGAGGGTCGCTCACGGACATCGGTCAGCGCCGTTCGGCCGATTGGCTGGCGACATGGCTCTTCAATCCGATGCAATTGAACGAACACGCGCGGATGCCGGTTGTCACGCTCAGCGACAAAGAGCGGGCGCAGATCGTGTTGGCTCTGCTTGTTTCCTCGCCCACGACTTCGGGAGAGAGGGGCGCGGGGACAGAAAAAGAGAAGACAAAGAACAGAAAAGAAGAACCCCTCACCCTAGCCCTCTCCCCGCAAAGCCGGGGCGAGGGGACAGAAAAAGAGAAGGCAAAAGAAGAAAAGGAAGACCCGGCGCAGGTCGCACTCGGGCGGAAGTTAATCGAGTCTTCACGCTGCTCGGCGTGTCATCAGTTGTCCCGTCCGCAATCACTCGCCGCCCGGCCTCGTTCGCTCTCGCGGGGTGATCTCGATTGGTTGAAGAGCTGTACTCAGGCGACGAATCGCCAGCCTGGACAGCCGTCATTCTCGCAAGTGGACGAGAAAGCCGTCCGCACCTACGTCGTGACATGGGGACCAGTCGTCCAACAGAATGAACAGAACGGGAGCGGCAAGCCTCTGCCTCTCAACCCTCAACCCGCAACACTCAACCCTTCTCGCTTGCTCGAACAGAAGAACTGCCTCGCCTGCCATGACCGGGATGAATCGAAGGGCCTCTCTCGACTGGCCGCTTCGATTGCGAAGGCCGACGAAACGTTGAGTGGCCTCCACATGACGTTGATCCCACCGCGATTGCATGCCGTGGGAGACCGGCTGCACGACGAGGCGTTGAAGGACGCCATCATCGGTGGGCCGAAGTCGCCGCGTTTGAGCTGGCTCCGCGTGAGGATGCCTCGGTTCCAGCACACCGATGAGGAGAAGTCTGCGCTCGTGACGTATCTGATCGGCCATGATCGTGTGCCGGGTGGGGTTGACGGTGGAGGGTTGAGGGTTGAGGGGCAGACAAAGCCAAACGACGCCGGTCCTCCTTCTGGCTCTCCACCCTCAACCCTGGACACTGAACTCGCCCCTCAACGCCTACTTGCCGGGCGAGAACTCCTCGGTGGCAAAGGCTTCTCGTGCGTGGCCTGTCATGCGGTGAAGGACTACACGCCGAAAGTGACAGCCCTAGGAACGCGCGGCTCGAACCTGCATCTGCTCGGACAGCGGATGCGGCCCGAGTATTACTACCGCTGGACGCGCGCTCCGCTGCGGATCATGCCCGGCGTCGAGATGCCTAACTATCAGCGGCCTCATCCGACCATCTTGGTCAACGCGGACGGAACCAACTCGCTGCACAATCAGCTCACCGCAATCTGGGAGGCACTCAACGACCCGAATCTCACCGCACCGACCAACCCGGCGGTTGTTGAACAATTGTTGACGGTCAACCAGGGGGAACCGGCTCGCGTGGTGCGAGACGTCTTCACCGTTGAGGGATCGGCAGATGACACGGTGGCTCGGGCCTTCGCGTTCGGTCTCGATAACGGCCACAGCGTGCTGTTCGACCTCGACACGGGGGGCATCCGCGCGTGGACGCTCGGCGATTTCGCACGGCAACGGTGCGAGGGCAAACGCTGGTATTGGGACTTGGCGGGAGTGGCCTTGGCGACCAGCTTCGACAAGCAGCCGGAGTTCCTGTTCGTCGACAACAAGTCGGGTGAAGTGATTTCACCGGAGAACGGTTGGCTGTACGAAACGGAGTTCTCGGAGTTCACGACCTCACACGATGGCTACTTCATGTATCACCTGACCGTCAGCAAAGGGGATCAGAAACATCTGCTCGACGTTCGCGAGGACTTTCATCAGGAACCAAGCCGTCCGTCGTTGGGCTGGGACAGGATCATCGCCATCCATCCTCGCAGTGGCACCGGGGCACTGGCCATTACTCCGTGGCATCGAGGTTCCGTCCCGAAGAAGCTCCACAGTGCCACCGCGATCACGTTTGAAGGTGCAGACAAAACGAGACCGAAGGAATTGCCGGACACCGCACGCCCGTTTGAAAGGCATCGGGCCTCGGCACCGTTTCAATTGATGCCGGATCACTTTCAGTTGTCGGTCCACTACTCAACGACCTTGAAACGGGTGGAGGCCGCCAGTCCGAACCCGCCCGCGCCACCACTCGTCAGTGCCGCCGACCGCATCACATCCGTGCCCGGCTTCAAGGGCGAACGGCTTCCATTGCCGAGGTCGATCATGCCAACCGC